>NZ_PNDS01000175.1 GCF_005886535.1 Pseudoalteromonas sp. S2755 | reverse complement strand
ATTCGCCTTGTTTTCCCTAAATCTTGCTGGCTAGACAAGGAAAAAACTAAGTTGTGCTTTAGCAACAATGAGTTGGAACATTTCTTATCCAAACCTCAGGTTAGGATAGTTTTATCTGTGGACATTCATCAAGCGATGCGATGCAGTGTTCAATTCGGTGTATTTTTTGCCTAAGCAGCGAAACTTGCTCTATGAAAGATACTTTGAGTTCGACTAAAAATGTGTTGATTTCGACCCAGTTAACTTGCCGCCCTTTAATTTCAATCACCTGCTGTAATTGCTTAATCGACACGCCGAGCGATTTTGCTTCTTTTATTAATAACAGCAGATCGACATCTACTTGAGAATAGACGCGATACTTACCAACACGCTCCGGGGTAGGAATAAGCCCTTTTTCTTCATAAAAGCGAATGGCCTTGACTGACAGCCCAGTTTGCTTCGACAGCTTGCCAATATACATTTTTGATTCTCCCAGCTAAAAGCAAAATAACGGTTTACAGCCTCCATAAAAGTTGCAACCATCTAATACCAATTGCACGCTAACAAAAAGTATCGTCAAGGAATAGAAAAAGATGTATCAGTTATTTTACTACCCTCGTAATGCCAGTTGGGCACCGCATCTCGTACTTGAACACCTACAACTAGAAAAAGAACTGCTCTTGGTCGATAGAAAAACACAACAACAAAAGTCTGCGACCTATTTAGAACTCAATCCAACAGGACGGATCCCGACATTGGTCGACGGTGACCAAATCATCTTCGAGAGTGCAGCAATTTGTTTGCATTTATGCGAAAAGCACCCTGAAGGACAGCTTATCCCTGCGCCAGCACCCCCACAAAAAGCCACGTTTTATCAGTGGCTTTTTTATTTAACCACGACAGTTCAGCCTGAACTCATGTTGTATTTCTATCCTGAAAAATATCAGCTTTCACCAGAGAGCGCCAAGGCCATGCCTCAAGTCGCTGAGCAACGAGTCGGCGAGATGTTTGCACTCATCGATAAGCAGTTAGCAACACACACCTACTTAGTTGGTGAGCAGCTCACACTTTGTGACTATTATTTGTTTATGCTAGCCCATTGGGCAAGTGGGTTTCAGACTGCGCCAAAAGACTATGCACATTTGGGCCGATTTATGCGAATGATGGCACAGCAAAAAGTGGTAAAAAGAGTGTGCGAAATTGAACAAACCGATCTAAGTTTTTATTAACATCCATTACACCAAGGAGGAAAAATGGAAACCTTAGTGAAAAACTATATCTCTGCCTACAATCATTTTGATATTCCGGGAATGCTAGCTCAGCTCACGGATGATATCGTGTTTGAGAATCTCGCCAATGGTGAAGTTACCACGCGTACAACCAGTAAGGTGGAGTTTGCAGAATTAGCAAATCAGTCTGCTAAGTTATTTTCTGAACGCAATCAATCTTTAACCGCCGCCACGCAAGACAATGATCTGTTTATTGTTCATGTGACATACAAAGCTAAATTAGCCCAAGACTTAGCCAATGGCATGAAAGCAGGGCAAAGTATCTCCTTGCAAGGCCGTTCAGAGTTTGCATTTCGTGATGGTAAAATTTGTTTGATAAGAGATATAAGCTAACTTCTTACTCCAGACTCGGATTATTAACTTGGCAAAATCAGCGTGCTTTTCTATGCTGGTTTTGTCACTTTCATCATTAATTCATTTCGACCTAAGCACTATCTTGCGCGCAGTCTAAGAAGAATTGAAAAAACGGAGAATAACAATGGGACTATTAAGTGGTCTACTCGGTAATGCAAGCGAAGTAGACAGTAACGAAGTTGATAAGTTATTAGAAGATACACTTATCGCAGGAGAAGAGGTTGCACAAGCTTACAAGGTGATCCGCGACTTATTTATTTTTACTAACAAGCGTTTAATTTTAATCGACAAGCAAGGCATGACGGGCAGCAAAATAGAAATGCTCAGCATTCCATATAGCAAAATAACAAAATACAGCAAAGAATCTGCGGGTCACTTCGACCTCGATGCGGAATTAAAAATCTGGATTGGCTCAGATCCAACGCCGATTAGTAAAGAGTTTAAAGCAGGCGATAATATCAACCAAGTGTATAAGATCATTTCACAATATTGTTTATAGCCACGCCCAGTTAACTTTGAATAGGCACGCAGGATGCGTGCTTCTACCTCGCACTTCTTTGTCCACTCTTTTATCAAAAGATTGCCGACTTGGCGCTATAACAAATTTGCAGAGTGACCTATCAACCGCCATTTATCATCGCTACATAAATACCAAATAGACCGCCTTTGTGCGTCATATGATCTCTCACCCAAGGTATTTTCCAGTGCGGAGACGTACTCAATCACAACCTTATTGGGGCTGTGCTCAACTAACTTATAATCCTCGCTAATTATTTTATGCTCGCTGAGATCTTCACTCTTCAAGCCTTCAATAATGTCATCTTTCGTCATACCATCACAAAATAGTCCATTTTCTGAAAACTCATCATGGATGTAGTCCGAGATCAGATTAATATTTTTTCGTAGCTCTGGCGAATGTAACGCTCGCTCTAAGGCTTCAATTTTATCCAGCATACTCTTTCCAAAAAGCCAGCATAAGCCGGCTTTGCTTCTGCGCTACTTACTTGCGAGGCCAAACACCTGCTAGGCATACATCTACAAACTTTTTAGGTTTCGTCAGCTCAATTTGAACTTGTGAATGGGCAGCTTCATTACGCTTAGCACGATTTTTTAAATATGACATGACTATCTCCTTTACTCTTGAATTATAAAGTTATGTACACCTAACTTAGGCAATACAGATTGAAAAAACTTGATGTCGAATAAGGCGGCGTGTTTTTCAGGCAATATTGAATCGACTTTAAATAAGTAGGGAACTTGATTAGTGGTTAGCGGATCGAGATCTGATGCCTGACAAGCTAGACAGTATGTTCTTATTATGGATTGGTAATGATCATTATATTCAATCTTTTCTAGTGGAGTTTCATTCCCGAGAACCACTTTTTTTCTAATTGGATAATGGTGTATAAACTGCCCAACACCTTTGCAAAATGCTTGGTATAGTTCTGTATGCAAAATAAATGCATGGAATAACTCATCAACCAACTTGCTTGCTGCAGCAACTGCTTGTGGTGAAATAACCACAAATATTAGATAGTCTTTTAGACCCTCAACGACCACCTGGATCTCATCATCAGATAATTTATATTCCAAGTGCGTTTCTATATACCAGTCAAACCACTCTAGTACAGCATCGTCAAACTTATAGTTTTCAATGAAATCGACCGCATTTTCCTTACCCTCAATTGCTTTCATTAAATCCCGTCTCCATCTCAGCAACAGCCTTAAGGTATACGTCTCACTTTAATTAGTCAAAGTGATTCTGCCCCTAATTGATTACTTGTATGAAACAATAAACATATTCCTGCTACCGAATTTCAACTGGCTTTAGTGAATTTAAACGCAGCAAAAGCATTGAATTAATAAAAGTAAAATTAGGCAATCTAGTTACACGTTTGCCAATTCACACTTACACATTTGCTCCTTAAAGTTTACAGCTGTTCAAATAACAGCTAACTTGTACCTGAAAAATTGCATAAGGATATAAAAATGATAAAGCAACTTACTAGCATAATTTTATGCTTAATACTGACCGCTTGTGGCAGCGGATCAAGTGACACAGCTCCAACAGATATAACTTCCAACAAGCCTCCAACAAATTCGCCTTTACCATCATCACCCACACCTCTTCCTAATATGAGCTTTGACCAAAGCTTTATCGGTGATGTTTCTGAGTTTGTTAAATTAGCGCATGCTGTTCAGTACTTCTATCCATCGGCCGAGGTGAGAGAATCAGATTGGTCACTTTTCATCGCAGAAAGCATTGTCGAATTAAACCAAACACCAAGTAAAGAGCGCAGAGAAAAGGGGATTGAACTCATACGACAAATTGCGCCTTACTTGGTTACACAACAAAACCACATCCCAAAATTGCTCCCTGATACGCAAACATATACTTGGATACAAAATGCGTCCGCGCATTTCAGCGCTTATACTCGGTTGCTAGTATCAGCTACGTTCGCTGAAATTCAAGAGGAGAAATACGCCCCCAGCGAACAATTTGTAACTCTTAACTTTTATCAAAGTCCCCTCTACTTACCACTCTACCTGCCCGTTAAAACTGAACTCTCTGGTGGTACATTCACTCAATTAGGCCGTTGGCAGGTTGAGTCTAACTTCGCGCGTACCGAAGCTTGTATGGCTACCGTGTCGGGAATGTGGGCCAATATTCAACATTTCTGGCCTTACTTTGGGCAGATTGATATTGACTGGTCAGCAAGTCTTACCCCGTTACTAACCGCTTGCATAACTGAAGAGCCAGAACGAAGGCTGCAGCTAATTAAAACCGAACTCACAAAATTGAATGACAACCACATTGTTGTTAAGACTCCAGATATGTTTACAGTTAGCGACGCGTACTATGGTACTTTTTTTTACGAGATTGTGGAGGGAAAAGCCATTGTAACTAGAGTTCAACAAGATGAGCAAAATGGTATCGAAATTGGAGATGAAGTACTTACTATTAATGATGAAGATATAATAGAACACCTATCAAAGAAAGCGCTTTACTCGCTTAAAAACACGCTACATAGATTGAGCCATACTGCAAGACAAGGAATTTATTTTAAAGATAAGACCCCTGTTAACTTTACCGTTAAAAAACCGACGGGGGAGATTTTTCAGGTAAATTTAACACCGCTAGAGCACAGTGAAGTAAAACCTTTGATCGGATTACCGTACATTCCCCATTCAACGTCAAAAATTGAAAATTTAGGCGACAATATATATAAAATCAATATTTATAACGTTATACCCGATGACTTGAGCGCGATAAAAGAAGCGTTAAAAAATGCTCATGGCGTTGTAATCGACTTTCGCCATTACCCACAAAGCTGGGACGGATGGCGAAGCGTATTAAGCTGGTTTATCAAACAAGATGCCACCAATGATACTTTGGCGCTATTATGGCAAGGAGCGCCAAATCAAACGGATAAAAAGCTCTACCCCGTTCAGCAAATAATTCATCGAGATGCCAACCCACTTTCAATTCCGTCCATAGTGCTTTCTTCTAGAAGAAGTATAAGTCAAAATGAACACGCTTTGGTGTTTGCACGTAGTGGCGGCCTAGCAATCTTAGGGGAGCACACATCTGGGATTAATGGTAACGTTTTTTGGGTTCCGTTTTTTGGCGGTTTAGAAGAGGGCAATCTAGGTGCTGAGTTCCAATACACAGGTATGCTCGCGAACCGACATAATGGTGATCCTTTGATCAACGCAGGTATTGCGCCAGATTATTTAGTGCCAAGAACTAGAGAGAGCATTATCAATGGTACTGATAATCAAGTAGAACGTGCCATTGATATTCTAAAATCAGAGCTTTAGTCTTATAACAGCTCACTTAATTGAATGATCCGCTTAGAAGCTATGACAACAAGTAGTTAGCTTTTAAGCGGACCCAAACTTTGTGAACTAACTCAGAATGAGAGGTTAGCGCCACATCAACTTATCGTACGTTCTGATCGCAGGCAAAAAAACCGAGTACAAACCCATAACCTTTGTATTGTGCGAGCAATTGTCCTAACTCTTGTCTAAAACGCTGATATTAAGCTTTAAATAAAATACGTAATGGTCTTTTTGCTCGAATCATACACCATAGGCGAAGGTTACAAAGGCTAGTATGATCTAGCCCATATAAAACACAACGCTATGTCTACTTTATGTAATAAAGCAATGTATTTTGTTCATAGCCACTATAAACACCATTACTATACGGCCATAAATCAAACTTAACATTGTGCTGATATAAAGAAGATCCAGCCCTCATATAACTGTCGCCACGACTTGTCGATTTAACACTTAAACTTATGAAGGAGTAATCCAAGCCAGAAAGGCTGCATCCTGTACCTTCATTTTGCCATAAAACTCCGGTGTCAAATGGGACTATAGGTTGACTTAAATCATTGCTCTGACTCAACGCTACACAATTCCCACTATTAAGCTTAGACTCATTAATAAAGGAGATTTTTGAATGCTCGTCTATAAACATCATTCCTGTTGACATGCTATTTCTGACAGCTAGCCACTGTTCGCTAGAAAGAACACTAGGTTCGCTCGCAGTTACAGGTGAAGATGTAACAATACTTTCAAGTCCGTCTTTATGGTGAGCAACTAATGTCCAGCCACCTCCATTTACATCCATTTCACACATGGCTAAAAATGGTGATATACCTCCGTTACCATCAGGGTCTATTTCATAAATACCCGATGCTATATTTGGGTTTTGTTCTTTTAAAGCAGCACATGTGGAACCTGTAACTTCTGATGGAGGCTCAGGCTCCGTTGTAGTGCTAGAGATAAACCCTCCGAAATACTCCAGTTCACCTATTGCTCTGTAACTGTGGCCTTGTGTTGAATGTATTTTCAACCGCACGAATCTCCCAACAGCAGGCTCTGTAAGTTCAATTAACTGATCCAAGCTTTTCACTAGCGAGAATGACTCATGGTCAATAAAATTAATATTATCATCGGAAACTTGTAACGTTACATCTTTGACGCCCATACCTGGATCTGATGCACCTGGATACAACATAACTCTGAATGAGGTAATGTACGCTTGACGATTAAAAGCAACTTGCAACCAATGCTCCTGTACAGAAGTCGTCAGCCAAATCCCCCTATTAATCTTTGAGTTCGCATCAATATTAACCTTGGCTGAGCTGTTGTAACCGTCAAATGCCCCTGAAGCACTATCTAAACCATAACTCTGGCTGGCCGAGTATGATGACTCATCTAATCCATTACTTCCAATTAAGGCTATATTTCCATATTGACCTGTTGAATCACCAGGATCTACTTCAAAGTTGCTATCAGTATCCAACCGAAGAGCAATTGTATCTTTTCCGTAATGAGTAATATCCTGAGCAAAAGTTTGATTTTTAATCGTCAGTAAACTTATCGTTTCCAGTAAGTGCTCTGTTTCAATATCTTTTGACTGTTCTTCTTGTACTAATAGCTTCCCATTTATAGTTTGAAAGCCATGTTGATTAATTGCTTGTTGATTTAAAGAATAAGCTAATCCGCTGTCTGTGAGTCCATTATTAGGTTGGCTGTATATGGCTAAATATCCGACTTTCTCACTATTACCATGCTTGGTACTTTCTTGCTCTTGACGATTAATTGTAACACCAAAGGTTAAAGCCGAAACGCTAGATACTCGTAATGAGTAAGCCTCCTTAGCACTTTGAGTCTGTCCGCTTAATAATACATGTGGAGCATGCGGAAAACTCTCACTGAAGAATTGCTGAGCACTCCCTTCTGATAAATCAAATTCACCAACTTCCCATATACTACCGTCTTCAAATTGATGCCGACCTTTTTCAACAATAAGGAATGACACATTTTCCTCACTATGCGCTCCATCAAGGTAAGGCCATTCATCAAAGAAGACTTCAAAACTAGAGTTCGACACACTAGAGATAGAAATTACACCTGGCTCACTATCTTTGTATGACGGGATCGAAGCGAAGACAACCGGATCATCATAACCAAATATCGGAATAGTCACTTTCTCACTAGATACTTTAACGCTGTCAATTAACGTAAAAGCACTTACATTTGAAATTAAAGTCATTGAAAATGAAATCAATAAGAGATACTTTTTCACTACAGTTCCTTATGTTAAAAATATTAATAAAACTTCAGAAAGTTTAATAACTACGAGACCCAAAATCTAGCTTGTGTTCTTATTTTATTCTTTACTAGAGACAGTCAGTTCCACCACTTCTTTCTTGGCCGATATTCGATTTATCAATAGTACATCGTTATCGTTAATGTCGGTGAGATAGTCGACACTGGTAGGCACTTCGCCGAGTATAGTAAACGACGTTTTGTCTAAATCATAGGACCATAGTTGATTGTCTTCATTGACGCCGTGAATCACATTGCCGCGCATTACAAAAGATTTTCCTCTTTCGCCTTGGCCGTTTAGTGCACTGATCCGCTGAGGTTCAACAGCGCCGATTTGCCAAAACTGATCAAGTCTATCCTTATACACAACTTTACCGTGTTCACTTTCAAGTGCCCACAGCACAGGTTGCTGCGTCAGTATTTCAAACGATTGTTGATCAAAATCATAAGCAGCTAACTTCATTTCTCCCTTTACCCGAATCTGTGTTAGCGCACGTTGTTTTGCACTTTTCCATTGATATAAGCGTAAAACAGGGTAGGCGTGTGGGTAAGATGTTAAGCCACCATCTAAAGCAATTTGTGTCAGTACACCACTAGCACTGACTAATATGCTCTGCCCATCCTCAGCCCAGTGGATCCCGCGAACGAAAGTATCTAAGGGGAAGTTAGTCAGTTGTCGCGTGTTATTGCCATCGCTTAACCACACCTGTTCAGTACCTGAACGCTCCGACCAAAATGCCACTAAGTTTCCATCTGGCTGAAAAACAGCCTGATCTTCACCAAGGTTGGTGCGCGCAAAGCTGGTATATGTTTGAGCGCCTTGTGCTAACTGTGTCAGTGGTAATTTGACGATATCACCGTCATAAGGCCCTTTGATCATCAGTACACTTTTGCCATCAGGGCGAAATTCAGGCTGCCTCATTCGATCTGAAAACGGTAATTGAATTTTACTCACAAGTCCTTCATAAGTCAGACTAAATAGCTGACGTCCGGTACTAAACATCAATTGCTGATTAAGTGGGTCAAAACTTGGGTAGATATCATGAAATTTAGTAATTTCCGGCGGCCGCTGGATCTGATGGCTAGAGATCAACTCACCATCGGGTTTCAGCATATCGATATAATGTAAACCATCGGCATGAATACTACTTACCGCGATTAAATCATCTTGAGGAGAGTAGGCGTAATCAATCAACGTACCGTCTTCTACGGTATAAAGATCGATACTATTTTCGTCATGAATGGAGTAATTTATCAGTTTCCAGCGCTCGCCTTGTTTTTGTTTCAATACCACATTGCCATTGTTCAGCCAGATAGGCTTATCAACCACTGAGTTCTTACACCGGAGAATAACTTTTGGCTGCTGAGGGCTTTTCAATGCTTTAGTAAAATCAAGTGTTACAAGGTCGTAGCAGCGCTTTTGTGTAGCGGGCTCGCTACAAGCGTCGGTAGCCAAAAACAACAACTGCTCACCATCTTTTGAGAAACTATGCCTGCCGTATGCTCCAAAACTCTCGGTGAGCAGGAGCTCTTGCTGGGTATCCGCCTTTTTTGCCCATATCTTATTATCGCAAAACTTATCTAAATAGCGGTGAAAAACAATGTATTGACCATCCGGAGAGTAGCTCGCATCAAACTCCTTATCGTCAGTTGCGGTCAATAAACGTAGGCTATCAAAAGTCAGAGGAGAAGGCTTTTTTATGGAAAAATATTGATAACTAATGGCTCCAAGCAGCATAGTTACAACCAGTAAAACAAACACATACAGAATGGGTTTATTTTTATTCTGACTTTGATTTAGGTGTTTACCTTGTTGCACTTCTGGCTCTGGTATCACCTCTAATAGTGGCTCAGCATTCGTCAGTTTTTTAGTTTGCCCCTCCCAACGTACTTCACACTCTAAGCTATACCCCTTTTTAGCGTGCGTTTGGATATAACCTTGCACCTTACCATCGTCCCCAAGCGCCTTTCTTAATTGCGCAATACTACGCTGCAAAGTATTAGGAGAGACCACCGTATCTGGCCATACTGTATCGAGCAAAGAATCAAGGCTCATCACTTTGCCTTGATTCTGAGCCAAGCAAGTGAGTACCGCCAGAGCCTTTGGTGCAAGTGTTTGACATTCACCGTGATGTGAAATCTGATTACGAGTTAGGTCAACAAAAAAATCACCAACCCAATATTGTTCTACCATAAACCCCCAATATGCCTAGCGTACGCGCTAACGATGCCAATTATTATAATTATCAGTATAAGGACAAACAGGGTAAAAATAAACAAAATCAAAAACTTAAGCTTTATCAAGCTGTAAGCTTAAGGACAGTTAATAAACGTCTATTTCTCACATACACGGAAGCTTTGTCTGCCTCCATACCTGCGTTCGCTTTGGTAAAATACTGCTAAAGCGAACAAACCTTACCGACTGCTTGCTTATTATCCAGCTTTATACCAAAATAAATGTAACCCAAATTAGTTACTTATCGATATGTAACCAAATTAAGTTACTTATATGACATCACTATTTCAAGGCGCGGTGATCACAGCAGACATTGTCGGCTCCCAATCACTGTCCCAATTGCAACTTACAACACTACAAAGTGAATTAAAGGACTACTTAGCTGATATAGCAGCTGTAGAGCAGGGCTATTATAGCTTTTACCGCGGCGACGGCTTTCAGCTTGTGTTGCAAGACGCGACGAAACTATTCAATGTGGCGTTACGGCTACGGTTGTTTTTAATTAGCCGACATAGCGATGCCAGACTCAGCCTCGCAGTCGGTGAAGTCAATATCACAGCGGCGGATTTATCAACCGCAACAGGTGCTGCGCTGGTACTAGCGGGCCGAGGGTTGGACACAATAGGACAAGCAAGACTCAGATATAACAATGACAGCAATGCCCACTTTGCACTAAACCTAGCATTTGTGGATTTGTTACTTTCGAACTTAACCCATAAACAAGCAGAGGCCGCTTTTATTCATATTTCACACCCTAAGTTGAGCCATGCCGATATTGCAAAACAACTCAACACCAGTCGGGTGAATGTGACTAAGTTACTCAATAGCGCACACTATGCTTTATTAGATCAATTTTTAGTAATTGCGCACTCACACCAATAGTCGAATGCTCAACGCTTAAATATCACGAGGTGGACTTAATGAACGAATGGCAAGTGTTGTTATTGTGGTTAGTAATAGGCCACACACTCACTGATTTTTACATCCAACCTATGAGCTGGGTACATGATAGAAATACCCGTCACTATAAGTCCATCAAGTTGCTGTGGCATAGTGTCGCACATAGTGGGGCTGCACTTGCAATCATCCTACTTTGGCAGTCGACTTTGTTTTGGGGAGCACAATGGAATGCGCTGCTTTTTGCGCTAGCGGTAGGTATTAGTCACTACTGTATCGACTTAGCTAAATCCTATTCTAGCAAGGGAGTTATTCCTTTTGTGCTAGACCAATGTGCACATATTGCCATATTAGTGGTCGTCACTTGGCAAATTGCAGAGCCTGAGATTGCACTCAGTGTCTTTGCCAAGCCTTTTGCCAATGTCCAACTGCTAATCTTAGTTGTGGGCTATTTAATGGTATTGCATCCCGCATCGATATTCACCAGCATGCTGCTTGAGCGTTGGCAACTCAATAATTCATCTCTTGATAGCCTGCCGCAAGCAGGAAGTTTAATCGGTCAGCTTGAACGCGTATTACTACTGAGCTGTGTGTTACTGGATAGCTGGGCTGCTATCGGTTTTATTCTCGCCGCTAAATCGGTGTTTCGCTTTGGCGATCTAACCCAAAGCCAAGACAGAAAGCTCACCGAATACGTGATGTTGGGCACGCTTGTTAGTGTGTTGCTTGCCCTTGTGGTCGGCGCCTTCATCAAACCATTTATGCCCATTCAATTGTAATTTAATCCATTCAGTGCCTTGACATTTAATCTAGTGCCTGCAAAATAAACGCAGGCGCTAATTATTTGCCTCTATTCGTTTTATTTCCTCTTTAGGAGTTGCCATCACAATGAATAACTAAGCCCTTTGTAACTGACGAACTTATTATTAATTTCCAGTGCAAAGCTTATGGTTATCGTTGAGGCTTCTCAGACTAATCTATAGACTCTCATTTTCTATTTTACTGTTTACAGCTTTTACGAGTCTTTGTGCCTTTAGCCTTTTGCACTGCTGCAACAAGGAGCAGTAATTATGCCTTGGATACAGTTAAAACAAGCAAGCTTGACACTTGCAAATGGTCAATGTTTATTTTGCGATGTCGACTTAACAATAGAGCGACAATTTATTGCGATAACAGGCCCTAATGGGGCGGGCAAATCACACTTACTCAAAGCCCTATCCGGTGAACAACCTCTAACCTCGGGCGAGCGCCAAAGTCATGGGAAATGCTTTTATCTCCCACAAGATGCAACTAACCACTTTGCTACCGTTTCTGAACTACTAGGGCTTAAAGAGAAGCTAGCAGCACTGCATCGAGCCCACCAGGGGGTAGCCTCTGGGTACGATTTTGAATTAATCTCAGATGATTGGCAGTTAGAATCAACTTGGCAAGCAACACTTGCGCCGCTAGAACTCACTTTGGAAACCCCCTTTACAAAGCTTAGTCCAGGAAAGCGAATGCGAGTTTATATTGAGATACTGCAATCTCAGCCTGCAATCCTATTACTGGATGAGCCGAGCAATCACATGGACAGCAACAATAAGTACTGGCTGGCTGAGCGACTAAAGCACCACAAACATGGTGTGGTTGCCATCACACACGATCCTATTTTATTAGATGCAGCCGACTATATACTGCACATAAAACAGGGGGAGCTAACTCATCACTCACATGGATTTGACGCCTTTAGAGAAACGCTACTTCAAACTCAAGCTCGACAAAAACAGCAACATTTGGCAAATCGCGCGGCACAAAAAGCACTTAAACAAGCCATGATTGCAGCGGATCTGCAACATCAACGGCAGGCGAATAAAGGAAAAGCACAAGTACGCGCTGGTAGCCAAAGTAAACTGATTACTGACTTTAAGTCTGACCGAGGAAGTAAACGACATGCAGGACAAACCCATAAAATTCAAAAAGCTCAAGATAACATTAAGAAAAGTGCAGTGTACTATCGAGAAAACAAACAGCAGTTTCACTTTAATACCGCTCATGGAGCGAAAGAAAAGATCCGCTTATGTGAAGCCGAACTGTGCTTTGGACCGGAAAATACACTGAACCTTTTTGCGGATACAACACAAAAGCTCAGAGTAATTGGAGAAAATGGTATCGGTAAATCGACCTTGCTTAAAACCCTTGCGGGTAAGCTAGAGTTAAAGCGCGGAGAAATTCAGCGCCCAGCAACATGTGTTTACTTAGATCAGCACTGTGCTTGGCTTGAGCAGGGTCCTTGCGTTTTAGATATTGCCAAGCGCTTACTTGATACACCACATCATAATATCATCACCAGCTTTGCAAGCGTGGGCCTAAAACTTAACCAGATTTCAGGGCCTATCTCGAGCCTCAGTGGTGGCGAGAGAATGAAATCGGCCATCGTGCTGGCAGTGCAACTGCAAGGCTTTTTACTGCTTGACGAGCCGGATAATCACCTCGACCTTGAAGCACAAGAAGAGTTTGCGGCCATGCTTAATCAGCTTCCCTGTGGATTTATGCTGGTCTCTCATAATGAGTACTTTTGTGGTCAGCTCAGTAAACTTGAAGCAATAAGGTTAACAACATCATGAAAAATTTACCAATTACTTCTTAGGCTAAGATAAAAAAGTAAAGTATTTCAGGTGATTAAATTCTGGTTTGGGATTTGCATTTCTAGTTCTATGCAACATTCTGTCACTGGAGATAATGTGGACTGTAAGGGTATTCAATCTGAGTTTCACGAATGTAATCGTTTAGAGGTTGCCAGAAAAAAGTGGGGCCGTGGTTTTTGCTATTTAGATGCGAGCAACGACCCCATTCGCTCTAAGGTGATCAAAAAGCGAATAAAACAGTTGGTGATCCCACCGATGTGGAAGCAGGTTCAAATCAGCGCCTGTGCTTTTGATAAAGTGCAAGCCGTTGGTTTCGATAGTAAAGGTAAAAAGCAATATATCTATCATCCAAGCTATCAACTCATCCAACAACAAGCTAAATTTACCCGCATGGCCCAGTTTGCAAAACAGCTACCACAAGCAAGAACGCGCTGTATAGAGCAGCTAAAACACGATAATTGGCACCAAGAAAAAGTTGCCGCACTTGCTGTTATGGTGCTTGATTCCACAGGGATCCGTATTGGTAATCAACATTACTATCAACACAATGACACTTGTGGTCTAACCACATTAAGGCGCAAGCACCTGAAACATAACGAGATAGGGATAACTTTTGAGTTTCAGGGAAAACACGGTAAACAAAGAAAAGTTGACGTATTCGACGAACAACTTTGTCAGTTTATTAGTGAATCCGCTGTACAAACTGGCTATGGGATATTTCGATATCATTGCCAAGGGCGATGGCACGATTTAACCAGTGATGATGTCAACACGCAGATCCACACGCTACACGGCCCTGAATTTACCAGTAAGGATTACCGCACTTGGGTAGCTTCTCGGTTAGCGGTACAGTTCGCATTTGACGTTGCAATGGAGGTTGAAGGTAGTAAAAGAAAGCGTTTTGATACCCATCTAATCAAACGGGTAGCAAAGGCACTTGGCAATACACCCAAAGTCTGTCGAGACTACTATATCCACCCCAAGCTCCTGAACTATTTATGTGAACTCAGCCAAAATCAAATGGTTCCTGATTTTAGTAACGACTTTTGGCAGTTAGATGGCTCGCTCAGCGATTGTGAAGCTTTCATCGTGAAGGTATTAACAGAAGAAAAGGGGGAGGAAGGAACGCCTCCCCCTTTGGGCACTTAGTGGCGTCTCTGTTATGACCACTAAATAAAATAGGCTGAGACGACTGCACATCTCAAACCACATGGAGACGGTTAGTTAAAGCGGTAGTACCTCGAGGGTCGTGACATAGCTGCCGGCACGCTTTGTGGCGGGTGCTTGTGCTCTGTCGTCTTCATATTCCACTTCAAACCAATACATGCCTGGCTCAGATAGCGTTAGCGTCACTTCACCTTTGGCATTCGTTGTATATTTGCTTGGTTGACTGTTGTCACGGTACTTTTCGTCCTGACGTACCACTACCACTTCTGCGCTCTTGGCAGGTTCACCATCCATCGTATACTGCAAGGTAATTGGTTCACCGGTGTACAAATCATTAGGGTGAGTTACCGGGTTTAGTTCTAGCCCTTTGCCGATTGGCTTAAGCGCAGTGTTATTTGGTGCGCCCAAAGTTACAAATACTTCTAATCGTCTTGCAACGTCAGTCACACTTAAATCTTTTGCCGTTTTCGGTACTTCTTTATTAAAGGCCTCTACTGAGCCAATTTTTCCGCGTCCTGGCCAGTAATGCTTTTTACCGTTTTCATCAGTCCAGCGCGCCACCAGCGAGCGACTTTGATTAAACACTTTGTAAGTGCCTTGCTGATTGAGCTCAATGTCAAACACACTGCGATACTTCAGTTTTGCAGCGTTCTTAAGTTCAACCTTGCTTCCAGAAGGAGACAGTGCTGATAGACGCTCTAGTGGATAAGCATAATGATCTGGGTTAAAGATCCCATTGGCGATGGCTGCATCAAACGTGATCCATTCGCTATCACCAGACACCACGGTGGTACTTGGCTTGATCCATACTCGGTGTGCTTCACTTAATGGGCTATATGCGGCTAAGGCAACTAAGACACCAGATACTAACGTTGAGATTTTCACGATTAAGGCTCCATTGTTAAAATTGTTGTAGCGAGTTCAGATTTACCTTCTGCAATCACAGTGACAGGTGCAGTGATAGGTAAGGTCACTGGCAGTTTCAATACTTCACGACCTCCAAGCTCACGAGCAGCCTCTACAAACAGCGTGTATTCACCCGCAGGTAAAGCTTTAAACTCATCGCGCCAAGGGGTTAAATCAATCTTTGCTGTACCTGGACGCCTTGTCGCACCAGTCACGCCATCTACAGGCATGGATAGGCTACGGCCGCTTCTACGCCACCAAAGGCGTAAGTCTTTTAGCCACTTTTCACCTTCTTTATCCGCCATATTAACGTCATACCAAACGGCAATATCGGCAACTCGCTGTTGTTTGCTGTCCGCCAGCCATACTGCGACATAAGGTGGGTGATATTCCGCGACGTTTAAACGCGGGATCGTGATTTCAACTTCATCAGCTTTAGCGTGCGCGGGTACCATCAGCACTAAAACAGGTAATACAAAGCCTGCTGCGACGAGCGGCCAAGTCGACTTTCTTCCTCGAGAATGCTTGTATAAAAGCCATAAGCCTGTGAGTGAAAACACTACACAAGCTACTGAAAACACATCAATAAACATACGCCATGCAAATCCTGTATTACGTCCTTTGTGAAGATCGTTAAGGTATGATACCCAACCACGATCCGTGATCTCTTGATAAAACTCACCGCTATCAAGAGCAATGCTAAACCAGCCATCGCCACCAGCTCTTGGCAGCGCAACATACAGTTCGTACTCGCTCCACTGTACTTGCTGTAGTGCAGGTAACGCCGCACCTGTGTGTGACTGATACCAAGATTGAAAGCTGCGTGGCAGCGCTGTTTGCTCTGCCGCCGCGTTAAGCTGGGTCAACAGAGCACTTGGCAGCACCGCTTCTTTAGCATATGTGGTAGGTGCAGCTTCTATCTGGCTTGCGTGATTTAAGGTGATCCCAGTCACGGCAAACAGCAGCATTCCCACCAAACACACAGCAGAGCTCATCCAATGCCAAGTGCGCCAATCAAACAGCTTTTTAAGTCGCCGATTCGACGACTTAGCCGCTGAGCGAACTCGTGTCATTAAAAGCTCCACGCCAATGAAGCCCAATAGCGACGACCATCTTCAAAGTAGCCGTATTCTGCTTCAGTAATTTCTTCATCGAAGAGGTTGTAAATCCCAAATCCAAGCTTAATTGCTTCGTTCAGCTGATAATTTGCACCTAAATCGGTTAGGTTGTACGAAGGTGCGACTAAGCTACTTTGCGAAGGCCCTGTTACAGGCTGGCTTTCTTCACCACGATAATGGAAGCGTAACCACGTGTTTAGCTCATCCGAATACTGATAATTAAGCGACGTTTGGAACAAATGTTTAGGTAACTGGTTTAATGGGCTACCTGCATACACTCCGGTTTTTTGCTCCGAATCTGTGTAGGTATAGTTTGCGCTAAGCTTTAGTTTTTCCGTCAATTGACCCGAGAAGCTAATTTCTCCCCCTTGGGTTACGGCTTCATCAACGTTGACATAAGTTGTCGGTAACGAGCCAAACTCGTTAGGGCCGTCCGTGCATTGAGTTAGTGGACACGAAACCCGTGAAATTTTATCGTCAAACTCGTTATAGAATACCGTTGCTGAGGTGCTGATCCCTTTAGCAAGCTCAACGTACACGCCTAGCTCATAGTTAATCGAAGTTTCAGGGTTTAAATCTGGATTACCATAAATATTGCCACCACGGCTCACTTGGCCCCACGCCGCCGTACTTTGACGCAAGTTAGGCGCTCTAAAGCCGGTTGAGATCCCACCTTTAACCGTCACCGCATCTGATGCAGTATAAACACCGTATAAGCGCGGGCTAACATGGCCGCCAAAGTTACCGTCTTTGTCGTAGCGTAGTCCTATAGTCAGGGCAAATGGTTCAACGATACGCCACTCATCCTCAGCAAATACCGACCACTGATCGTTGTCGACTTGCTGCAAGTCACTAATGCGGTTACTGGTTTTGTCGGTCAAATCTTCATTAAGATAAGCAACACCGATTGAGCTAGTATGAGACTCACGAAGCGGTAACGTCCAAAGAGACTGGAAATCTACGTTTTTGACCGTCATCTCACGGGATTTATTGTCAAACTCTTCATGTTTTAAGTAACTACGAGAGCTACCAAATGACCAGTAACCGTTATGCGTCAAAGAGATTGACTCACTATCGTATTCGGTTGTAGTGGACTCAGGACAACCACGGCGGCCACACGGCTCACCTGGCGCAAGCGTTGCCACCGTTTTACCTAGCGTTGCATCAAGCGTTTGTGAGGCAATACCATAATCCAATAACCATTCGTGTTCATCTGATGGCGTATAGGCCAGTTTTACCTTCAGCGTATCTGCATCGCGACCTCTAAAGCCAGACACGATTTCGTCTTCGTCTCTGTGCGTAGTTTGGCCGTAAATTTGTACCCCTAAGGTATCTTTGATTAGCGAGCCCGCGGCAAAGAAATTTGCCTGATAAATATCACCTGAGCGACTGTTTTCTTGGCTGGTGGCGTCAACTCTAACTTCTCCATGCCACTCGTCAGGCGTTTTTTTAGTGATAATGTTAATTACGCCGCCAATTGCATCAGAGCCATACAGCGAAGACATAGGCCCGCGCACAACTTCGATACGTTCGATGGCAGCAACAGGAGGCGTCCATGCACCTTCAACACCTGGGCCGTCACTATTTGGCCGAGTCTCACGCGAACTTTGTCTTTGCCCGTCGACTAAAATAAGCGTGTACTGACTGCCCATGCCGCGAAGGCTAATATCTTCCCTGTCTCCGCCTCCAGTTACTACAACTCCGGGGACATCTGTCATGGCATCGGTCAGGTCTCGATAAAAGCGCTGCTGTAGCGCTTCTTGATTGATAACGCTAACTGACGCCGGCGCATTTTTTAGCAGTTGCTCAAATCCAGAAGCGGATACGACGATCACTTCCACCTCTTCTTTTATTTCTGATTTTGCATCACTTTGTGCAAGTGAAGAAAAAGGCAGGGCAGCTGCAACAGCTAAAGAGAGTGGCGCCAAACTACGACAGGCCATCAACATCGAGAAACCTCCATGATAGAATACAAGATAAATAACAATTATTTTCATTTGTAATGGTATGATGATTGCGTATTTTGGAGCAATGCGGTTTTTCTTAAAGGTATTTTAAGCAGGTCTTAACAATGAATCAGAAACTGACTCGCGGACTTAAAGTGTTCGCAAAAACGGTAGAAGCTGGCAGTATGAGTAAAGCCGCTGACTTATTGCATATGACCACCTCAGCAGTCAGCCAGCAGATCAGCAAATTAGAGCAAGACATAGGCCTAAGTTTATTTAATCGAAACACTCGTAGCCTCACGCTCACCGAAGCGGGCTCTATCTACTACAAATCCGCGATACAAATACTGCAAACTGCGGAGCAAGCGGAGCATGAACTTGAGTTATTACAGCATACGCCATCTGGTATATTGAAGATCTCTGCCCCCATCGGGTTTGGAGGAGGACTACTCAGTAAGCCACTGCGCTACTTGAGTGAGCAGTTTCCACAAATAAAAGTCGATTTGATCTTAACTGACGAACCCATCGACATCATCACTGAAGGCGTCGACTTAGCTATCTGTATAGGCCCTTTACAGGACTCAAACCTTATCGCCCGTCACCTTGCTGACTGGCAACTAATCCCCTGTGTCAGTTGCCATCATCCACTGGCACAACTCAATATATCGCACCCAGAAAGCTTAGCGCCTCACGCTTTGATTGGTCATTCGAGTAGCAAACAAAACCCCTATCATTTGAGCAATCAACAAACTCATCAGCAAGTGGCGCTGCCAACAGCCCGTTTTATGGTGAATAATATGCAAGCTTGCATTCAGCTCACGCTAGATGGCATCGGCTATGGGGTATTACCTGAACCAGAAATTAGGCACCACCTTTCATCAGGTAGGCTAAAAAGGTTATGTGCTGAGTGGTCATTAAGAGAATACAGCGTATATGCCGTGACGCCGCATCGCGATACCGTTGCGGCAAAAACAACCGCTGCAATTGAAAGCCTAAAAGAGTGGTTTACCCAAGTTTCCAACGATAACCAAGTGTTTGTTGGCGACTTTAGTTTTATCTAAGACTGACTTTTGGCTTTGCTACCTTTTAAAATTCAATAAAAAATAGCGAGCCAAATGGTTGGTTTTGAAGTGTCTGTATAACTTACTTTATGCTTTTGATGTGCGGGAATATTAAGACTATCACCCGCCTGTAAGGTAACCGTTTTACCATCCTCAAAGGTTAGCTCGCCACAGCCCTTTAATACCAGTACCCATTCGTTTTCGTCTTGGTCGTAATATCCAGAGCTTGGAGAGGTATGACCGTTCGATACTATCCGTTCAATACGAATATTTGGATGAGACAGCACCGTTTCAAAAATTTCTTCGGTTAAATCAGCTGGAATATCTTTTAGAAAGTTCATAGGCTTGAAACTTGGGTCTAGCAATTAGTCAATGATAGAGAAATAATTTGCCGCAACAGCACATCCGTTTATCTGGTAACGGCAAATTGGGAGAATGGTACAACTTGATCTGTAGAAATGTTCAATACGTCGTTCTCAATCTTTCAAAACAATCCATCAGGCGATTAGTGAAAACCCCCTAACTTAAGCGACTCCACTCGGACTTCTTACCCAGTTGTACAGTCAACATTAAAGTTACACAAATTAACAATGTTTGTAAAACAAAATTTAACATTAAATAAACAAGAATGAACTTACTAAAATCCTTTAAGTTCCACACGCCAAGGAGGATCCAGTCGATTCTCACCAGCCCAGTATAATTTGATCTTGTTCCCTGCGGGGTCAAACAGTATGGCTTCTCGCCACAAGTAACGCTGCTCTGTCGGCAGTTGCTCAAATATGATACCCCGGGCCTCAAGCTCAGTGACCCACTCATCTAACTGTTCATGTTCAAAGTAAATAACCGTACCATTATTGATAGGAGGCGTTTCTAACGATAAGGAGAAGGTTGCATTACCTTCAGGGCATTCAAATCGAGCATAGTGAGGTGTATCAACAATTTGAATAAAACCTAGCGTTCGATAGAATTGACAAGCTGCATTCATATCGTCAACGGGCAGGGTAACTTGGTTAAGATCCATAATCATCATCCTTATAACAATACTGAATCATTGTGCCTTGTAAGCAAAAAAATACCAGCCTAGCTTAGGCTGGTATTACAATCACCGCATCTTAATACGAGTTACAAATCAAATGTTCTCGACACAGAAAGTACGATACGCTCATCAGCCGTATCCCAATCTAAGCTCGTATTTTCAGCCGCTACTTCAATATCAAACCCTTTAAATGCCGTTTGATAAGCAAGGCGATAGTGATTGTAAGATTTATCGTTACCATCCCACGTATATTTATCGCCATCCAATGAATTGGAGATATCAAAGCTTGCTCGTAGTGCATGACCTTCTGCAATTTCAAAAGTATGTGCTACCATCGCAATAGTGTGACCCGCTTCGGTTCCGAAATAGTCCCAGCTGTACCAAAAATTAAACTCAGTTTGGCCAAACTCACTCGCGTAACCAAACTTAGTATAGATCTCTGGGTAGTTACCATCGCTTGAGTTGTCACCACCATGATAAGAATAGTAAGCAATACCATAGTCGAGGCTCCAGCTTTGGTTCAGCTCGATAAAGCGGCCAACATAAAAGTCCCACTCTAGATCCGTGTCATCACCAAAATCGACGTTAGACGCCCAGCTCCCAGCATACACGCCATTAGCAAAGGCTTTATCGATGCTGCCTTGTAGAGCTGGATCATTTTGCGTTTGGCTCACACCGTTAAAGGTATAGTCAGATGCACCTGTGAGCGTTGCAGACCAGTCTGCCGCCGCATAGTTAGAGGCGAGTACAAGTGGGAGTGCACAAAGTGTTTTCTTTAAAGTTGTCATGTAGTTGTATCCCTAGTTTACTGATTCAATTTTTCTAAAGTCGATAAGATTGTCTTTTGGCGAGCTATCAATCTTGCTCACGGTTTTATATTTACTATATGCAATGTAACCAAAACATGAGAAGAACAAGCCTATGACTAACGCACCAACCCATTGGATCTGTAAAAAGTTTAGTTTAAATAACAGCGTAAGCAGTGATAACGCCACGATATTAAATAAAATATAGTTTCTTTTTCCTAAACGGCTAACTGTAAGGTTAAGGTTATCTGTATATAAACGGATCAAAGAGTCGAGTGAGTTGATTACAAACACCACGCCCACAAAGACCATTGCAAAGTTTTTAATACCCGCAGTAGGGATCCCAGCCTCATGATAGTGATAAAGCACACTAAACCATGCTGCAATTGGAATAGATGGGAAAATCAACATCGCCGCTAGCACTTGATAAGTTTTCAAGCCACCGACAAAACGCGATGTGAATTGCCCTATCATGATACTCCACGCAAACCACCAGAATAGATAGAACTCGTGATAGTCATTCAGTGGCAACACAAACTGTTCTATATTGGCAAAGTAACCGCCGATCAGCGCCAAGTTATTGGTATAACTCGACATTGCACTGTCACCAAAGACAAACGCAGACGCCCACATAAAGGCAATTAAACCGATAAATACCCATGTTGTTGTGATACTTAAAAAACGCACGTACTTAAGGCTAGTGCTTGAATAAACCGCAAAGGCGATCGCCGCAAACACAATCAGATAGAAACTAGGAATAATCGACTCACCATCGCCTAAACTAGGTAAATACCAAGGTAGGTTAGACAGTAATAAGAATGCAGTAAATGCACATGTACCGATAATAACTAGGTTATTAATGAATTTAACCCAAGGAATTTCAAAAAATTTCACTTTGGGCTCTATTACGCAGAAATAAAAGCACGTAAGAAAGTAGAAACCCCAGATTAAAAATCCCCAAAAGCCAAACTCTATGGCCAGCGGATTAGTAAATGCATACTCTGGGCTTGCTTTTATGTCTGCGTAACCCGCAAACTCCGTAAGCGGAAACATGATGAGGCCAACGTCTAGGCCAGAAGTAAATAAGATTGCAATAAAAGTGAACGTTTTAACCGGTGTAACACCAACGCACTGTAAATTCCCCCACTTCAATAAAATAAAGGCAATTGCCAATAGGGTGAAAATGATGCCTGCACTAAGCCATACTGTCATTGTCACCCTCCCAAAATTGATAGAAGTAACTCATTTTTTCTCCGTTGTTTTTATTTACATTATTCCCGCATTAATGCAGTGCAAACGATTTGCACTGCATGCCACTGCAGGTCTCATATGGGGCACGAACTTTCCCATACGAGTGGCGAAACTAGATCTCCGAACTACGTTGAACCTGTTGCCAGTTTTGCGTCATAGCAACGTTTGCTCCCTCAGCGGCAAGTGGCGAATTGCCTAAAATCATATCCGCTGCTTTTTCCGCGACCATAATAGTCGGCGCGTTGAGGTTGCCGTTTGGAATGGTCGGGAAAATAGATGAATCCACAACGCGTAGCCCCTTTACACCGTGCACACGGGTTTGTGAATCTACAACCGCCATTTCATCCTCACCCATTTTGCATGAACAAGAAGGGTGGTAAGCACTCTCTACCGCTTGACGCACGAAGGCATCAATCTCTTCATCGGTTTGGATATGTTCACCTGGTTGGATCTCGCTCTGCCTAAAGTCATCAAACGCACTTTGCTCAATGATTTCACGAGTCAACCTAACACAAGCTCTAAAGCCTTCAATGTCTTCTTGTTCTGCCAGATAATTAAACTGTATTTTAGGCGCCACCGTTGGATCTGCTGATTTAATCGTTACTTCACCACGGCTCTTTGGTTTATTGTGGCCAACATGAACTTGGAAACCATGACCATCAAAGGCACTTTTCCCATCATAGCGAATAGCGGCGGGTAAAAAGTGATACTGAAGATCTGGCCACTCAACGCCCGCTTTCGAGCGAATAAAGGCACAAGATTCAAAGTGGTTAGTTGCACCTAGGCCGGACTTATTAAGCAACCACCTTGCACCGATTAAACCTTTAGAAATTAACCCTAGCTTGCCGTTTAAGGTGATAGGCTGCTTACACTTGTATTGGAAATAAAACTCCAAGTGATCTTGAAGGTTTTTGCCAACCCCAGGTAAATGGTGTTTTACTTCAACGCCCGCGGCTGTCAACGCTTCTTTATCACCAATGCCAGATAACTGTAATAAATGTGGTGAACCAATTGAACCTGCACTTAGGATCACTTCCTTCGTTGCATTCGCTTTTTTCAGGTTTCCTTTCACGCTGAACTCAACGCCTGTAGCGGTTTTACCATCTAACAGTACTTTTTGTACCAGTGCTCCCGTTACAATAGTCAGGTTGCTACGGTGCTTAATTGGGTCTAAGTATGCTCGGCTTGATGAACAACGTTTACCGTCTTTGACGGTCATATGCATTGGTCCAAAGCCTTCTTGTTGCTCACCGTTATAGTCTTTGGTAAACGCATAACCGGCCTGCTCACCTGCGCTAATAAATGCACGATAGAGCGGGTTTGCCATTTCATTACCATTATTGGTACCAAGCGGACCTTGCTCACCACGGTACTCATCGCCACCTAAATACCAAGACTCAGCGCGCTTGAAGTAAGGCAAACACGACTGATAATCCCAACCTTGCGCACCGTGGTCTTGCCACTCATCAAAGTCTTTTGCATGACCTCGAACGTACACCATGCCATTGATTGACGATGAACCACCGAGTACCTTGCCGCGAGGGCAATGCATAACGCGATTGTCTAAATACGGCTCAGGCTCAGTATGAAACTGCCAAGCGTATTTATCGGTATTCATTGGAATAGATAGCGCGGTTGGCATCTGAATAAAAATGCTCTTATCGCTACCACCCGTTTCGAGTAACAGTACTTTGTGCGCTGGATTTTCCGATAGGCGGTTTGTAAGCACACAGCCTGCAGAGCCTGCACCTACGATAATATAATCAAAATCAGTCATCATACTCCTCGATTAAAATGGACTTTCAATATCGCTCATACCAACATACACAGACTTAGTTTGAGTATATTGATCTAGCGTCTCGATGCCATTTTCGCGGCCAATGCCCGACTGCTTATAGCCTCCAACGGGCATTTCAGCGGGTGAGTTGCCATAGCTATTGATCCAACAAATACCAGCTTCTAGCTGGTGGATGACACGGTGTGCACGTTGAATATCTTTACTAAATACACCCGCAGCCAGACCTAAGTGGGTGTTGTTTGCACGCTGAATGACTTCTTCCTCGTCATCAAATACCAATACCGACATCACTGGACCAAAGATCTCTTCTTTCACTATGGTCATGTCATCATGACAATCGATAAATACAGTCGGTGCAACAAAGTAGCCGTTTGGTGCCGTTTCAGGACTAAGTGCCTCACCACCGGTAAGTAAGGTTGCGCCTTCAGCTTTGCCTTTTGCAATGTAATCCATCACCAGTGTGTGATGCTGTTTTGAGATTAGGGCGCCAAGATTTACGTTTGGATCGAGCGGATCGCCGGCGATGATATTTTGTTCAGTACGCTGCTTTAGCTCGGCCAAAAAGGCATCATAAACCTTACGCTGTACAAATACGCGGGTACAGTTAGTACACACTTCACCTTGGGTGTAGAAGTTACCTAACATCGCGGCGCTTATCGCTTGAGAAATATCAGCATCTTCAAAGACGATAAGCGGTGACTTTCCACCTAGCTCCATCGTCACTTCTTTTAAGTTGCTTGCCGCACTTTGCATTACTTTTTTGCCAGTACCCACTTCACCGGTGAACGATACTTTTTCAATATCAGGGCTGGTAGTAAGCCATTGCCCCACCTCAGCGGCACCTTGTACTACATTGAACACGCCCGCAGGAACACCGGCTTCAATAAAGATTTCGGCCAGCTTAATTGCACCAAGTGGTGTTTCTTCCGATGGCTTGAAAATGAGAGCATTACCAGCGGCAAGTGCGGGCCCTGATTTCCAACACGCAATTTGTAGTGGATAATTCCACGCGCCAATGCCAGCACAAATCCCCAGAGGCTCTTTGCGGGTATAGAAAAAGTCACCTGCCACAGGCTGCTGAGTGCCAACTTGAGCGGGAGCCAACCCTGCAAAGTATTCAATCACATCAGCGCCTGTTTGAATGTCTACGCATTCCGCTTCTTGCCAAGGCTTACCTGTATCTAACACTTCAATCTTGGCAAGCTCATCATTGCGCTCGCGCAGCAAAGATACCGCTTTATGTAAAACACGACTACGCTCAATTGGCGCCATCGCTGACCATAATGCAAAGCCCGCTTTGGCACTTTCAATCGCAGCTTGCTGAACATGACTATCAGCAACCTCTACCTCGTAGATCACTTCATCCGTTGCTGGATTTTTTACTGCAAACTTTTCGCCTGAGTGGTTTGCCAAGAACTGGCCATGAATAAAATTTTGATATACAGGGACTGTCACATTATCCTCCAAACTGCTTAATAAGTGATTGAATGTAGCGTTTTGCGAGCGTTTCGCTATGATGAAACGCATGATGGTCAGCTTTGCTTAGTACAGCTCTTAACCAGAGCCCGTCAATCATACCGGCGGCAAGCTCAGCCGCTTCTTTTGCTTCAGGCCGAGACATAAAGGCAGCAAATGAAGTCGCTAAGTTACTCTGCAGACGGCGACTGTTAACGCGCTGTAGTCGGTGAAGCTCGTCATCGTGCATAGATTGCGCCCAAAAACTCAACCAGGTACGCGTCGTATTTGACTGCTGCTGTACCATGGCAAAGTTAGCCTCTACGATATACATGAGTCGCTGCGTGGCACTGCAACCACCGTAGGTTTTGTCCAACAAACTGTATTTCAAGTTGTTTAATAGATAGCGCACGGTTGCTTCAATCAAGCCTTGTTTACCACCAAAATAGTGACTGATGATCCCTGATGAGAGACCGGCCCGTTTACTGATACTATTAATAGTGGTTGCTTGTAATCCTAACTCGGCAACTGACTCTAAAGTGGCGTCAATTAGCTGCTGACGACGAACAGGTTCCATTCCGACTTTTGGCATAGCTTTTTATTAATTGACTGTTCAATTAAAATAAGCTTAGGGTGATAAAGTTAAGACTTCAAGGTTGACTTTTTGTAAAAAGCCAATTTTTTGACGTTTGTACCTAGGTTAATCCCATGATAGCTAAGGGGTTTTAAAGGATTACAAAAAATCTTAAAAAATTTTAAAAAATCTGAGATTTTGCAGGTATTTGCGATAATTTACCGTTTTGATGTAATAATTTGACTAAGCTTAGCTTGACTAGAAAATAGTCAAAACCGAACCAAATGAGGGAACTAAGTAAGACTAAACATCCTTGCTACTTAAGATTTGAAAGCGGTAACAACTGGTAACCGGGGAACCGATTTGAGACAGTTGAAACCCCAAAAGACGCGTTTGACTGATAACTCGCCACTAACAATTCAATCTTAGGTTTTAGCGCTACGATCGCCTCATCAATTTTGCTTTTCAGCCTCGCACTAAAAACATTTTTACGCAGCAAAAAATGTACTTGGTTGTCATGTATCACGTAAGGCCAAGCCTGTGCAGCGTCTAGTCCTCGCTCTTTGATAAAATAGTTCCCCGTGATCATATCATCCACTATAAAATCAACGCGCGCTTTCATTAACATTTCAACCCGCCGCTGCGCACTGGCAATACTCACAAACTGCTCTTTATAGCGGGGGTCTTGTTTAAGCTTACCAAGCTCCTCTCCATAGTAAGATCCGATGCTCAACCCTATGGTCTTCGATTGCTTTAGTAATGAAGCGAGATCGGCAAGCGTTGCGGGAGGTGATAAAGAAAATAATCGCATACGTTCAAAACGGTAGGGCAGGGAGAAATCTCCGTATGCTTCTCTATCTTTAGTGTAGCTAACCATTACTGCGACATCTATCACTCCTTTTGACATTTCTTCAAAAGTGCGAGCGCTGGAAGGGAGACGAATATAAGTAGTACACACGGCAACGTGCTGGAACACCATCTCGGCAATGTCTACGTCTAGGCCCCAAGGTCCAAGCTCATCAAATACAGTTAATGGTGGCCAATCGGCAACAACGCCGATATTCACCGTTTTACTGCATTCGCTTGCACTGGCAGGGGGAATTACCAAGCCCCACACCAATATAGCCATGCAAATCAAGTTATTCACTGATATGTACTGCTTAACCATGACACCTCGTGAGCAAGTCTATGACAATCAGCCTTATAGCATGACGACTCAGTTCATTGCATAGGCACTATCTTTAGTAGTAACAATATATTTACCTAAAGCCTAGAACACAATGCCTGATAATTAAACTATTTAAATCAAAAAACGTATCGGTGCTCACAGAAGCAAATAAGCATGACGTAAACCCCCTTTACATCACGCTTGTTTTGGCACTTTACGGCTGATATTCGAATACCTCTTCAATAGAGACATTAAATACATGCGCTATTTTAAAGGCGACTTCAAGCGAAGGAGAATATTTGGCAGCCTCAATGGCCATAATCGTTTGTCTTGTGACACCCACCCGCTCAGCAAGTTCTTTTTGGGTCATTTCACCGCTCATAAAACGTAGCATTCTGATTTTGTTTTTTATTGGTAAATCAGCCATACACAACCCCCAAACGAGCTTTGACGAGCTGGGTTCCATAACCGACCAATTCAGCCAGCAAAAATGCAATCACTAAAATATGAAGTGGTGCAAATGGTAGTTCAAAAGGAAGCGCTTGCGACCAATTTTGTGCTTCGGCTGAATACTGGAAAATAGAGATACACACACCAACCTGAAGCACCCAGTAGGCTGGTTTACACCCCGATAGCGCAATCAACTTTTCACGCTCATCTAACGGCTTATCCATATCTTTATCGCTAACAAAGCTTAGTAGCAGCTGACCTGCAATAGATGTCACGATAGAAATAACAATCACCTTGAGCAACAATCCTGATACCCAACTAGGATCTTGACGCAACTGCTCTGTAGCCGCTGTTATTTCGCCCAAATAAAAATACAAGATATAACCTGTTACCAAAAACTCTATCGCAATCGTTAAGTCACGGAAACTCAACGAGTCTAAAAACGCTTTAATCCTATTATTGCTTTCCATGTTACCCTCACTTTACTCAAAGTTAAGTATTTTTTACATTAAAAGCGTAAACTTTGACCCACCTAAAGTCAAATATTTTTTACTTTAAGTCAAGTTTAAATAACTAGCCTGAGCTCGGGGTAAGAAGTTAGTTAAGATACTAAAATACGTAAGTTCAAAAGCGTAATATCACTCTAGCCAGAAGTTA
>NZ_PNDS01000174.1 GCF_005886535.1 Pseudoalteromonas sp. S2755 | reverse complement strand
TTTAATCAATTTGGTATAACTGCTTTAAAGGTTTAGAGGCGGTGTCTGGACACGGTTTTCAGTTATTGAGTAAAGGGCATCAAGTGCCATTACTATTTTCAATATTGGCGAATAAAGCGGAGTAGCTACAGTGATCCCGCTTTATCCACACTACCTAACTCACCCAACGCTATTTGATACTAGGCTCCGTTTTAATTATCTCTAGACCCTGTACCCTTTCTTGAGTATTAGGATCAATACCCAAGAGGTGAAAGCCTTCGTCAGGCGTGGTATCAATGTAAGTTCTAGGTGATTGCCTTTCAAGATTATATTGACTACTTTGCGGATCAGTTAAAGTAATCGAAAATGCCCCCAAATTGTTGTCTTCATTAGACTCACTATGTATGTTATTAACATCAGCAAACAACACTATCTTGTAGTTTCCAGCAACCAAATTTAAGCCATCAAAGTTCAAAGCAATTTGATGCGTCGACCCATAGGGGCCTGCGATTTGCACATCACCAAAATACGTATGCACATTAAAGCTTTCGTCAGTCAAAAAAACCCCCACTGCGGGCTCAACACCGAGGTGTTCACAATCACCGTTTATCACTGTGTATTGGATCGTAACACTGCCATTCAAAGGTAAATTATTTGGCGAAACAACCCCCGAACGGAATAGCCAATCAGGTTTACCCATTTGACCTATGATGGCTGAATTATAACTTATAGATTCGCTATTATTATATCTTGCTATTACTTTGTAATCGGTAGGCCTACACAAGCTATTCAGATGCTCCTTTGTATCGGAAGACATATTATTGCCACTGACCGTGTGCCTACTTTGGTTGTTTGTGGGAATGCAACCGTTACGTTGACAACTCAGCGCAGCCGTATCTGTACCTATTGGATATAACATAGAAGAACCTACAGGTTGCAAATAAAATTCGACGAACCCTTGAGGTCTATTTGTCTGTGAACCGAATAGTCGATAATTTATGTAGAAATTCCCAGATGTCGGCCTCGGAATAACTTCGTCTTCGAATAGAACATTATTGACTGTAATTTGTGCATAACTGTTGCTGATAAGAAAAAGAGAGCTAGCATATATTAAACTTTGGATCTTCATTATTGTGATTTCCTTTCGCTGAATGATATGAATAAACGTGCAAATACCTCCAATATTCTGCACACATAAATGTAACTCAAAAATTACATTTATCTACACTCACTAAGAAATAAATCATTCAACCTTCCAATCCACCTGCTTTCTCCAAATCCGCAACCACAAATACTTGCAAAATAATGGATAAATATTAAAAGTGCAAAACAGGAGATAACGTAAAACAACACTAGATATATATGTAATAAACTGATTTAAAAAAACTTATTTCGATTTATTTTTCCGAACATACCAATTTGTTTTTCTGGATTTTCTCTTTCTAATTTGTGAACTAAAGTTAACACGCAGTTTGAGACACACTTTAATTACGAGGGAAACTCCCATGAACAGAAAATCTAGAACGATGTTGTCTGCCGTCGCGCTCGCAGTAACAACAACGCTATCAGCCCAGAGCTTTGCTGCAATGAGTGAAGCAAAAACTAATCAATTTTGGTGGCCAGAACAACTAAACCTAAGCCCATTAAGACAACACAGCCCAGAGTCCAATCCTTACGGCGCAAACTTTGATTATGCAGCTGAATTCAATAAATTAGATCTTAAGCAAGTAAAGAAAGATATTGAGCAAACACTCACCGATTCACAAGACTGGTGGCCTGCTGATTGGGGTCATTATGGTCCATTTATGATCCGTATGGCATGGCATAGCGCCGGAGTTTATCGTGTACACGATGGCCGTGGTGGCTCTGCAGGTGGTCAACAACGTTTCGATCCATTAAACAGCTGGCCTGATAACGCAAACCTAGATAAAGCAAGACGATTATTGTGGCCGATTAAACAAAAGTACGGTCGTAGCCTATCGTGGGCAGACTTAATGGTCTTAGCAGGCAATGTTGCACTTGAGTCAATGGGCTTTAAGACCTTTGGTTTCGCAGGTGGCCGTCAGGACGATTGGGAACCTGATTTAGTTTATTGGGGGCCAGAAGATGCTTTCCTAAAAGACGAGCGTCGTGACAAAAAAGGTAAGCTAAAAGGTCCATTAGCAGCTGTAGAAATGGGACTTATTTATGTCAACCCTGAAGGTCCACACGGTAAACCAGATCCATTACTTGCCGCAAAAGATATTCGCATGTCATTTGGCCGTATGGCAATGAACGACGAAGAAGTGGTCGCACTTATCGCGGGTGGCCACACCTTTGGTAAAGCACATGGCGCGAAAAAGCCGTCTGATTGTGTGGGTAAAGAACCAGCCGCTGCAGAGATTGAAGCACAAGGCCTAGGCTGGAAAAATAAATGCGGCACGGGTAAAGGTGCTGACACCACAACAAGCGGTTTAGAAGGGGCTTGGACGGTTACACCAACTCAATGGTCAACCAATTATCTCGACAACCTAATGAACTTCAATTGGGTAATGACAAAAAGCCCAGCTGGTGCGACCCAGTGGATCCCTGACAACAAAGCTGCGGCAAACCTAGTGCCAGACGCCCACATTGAAGGTAAACGCCATGCACCGATAATGTTCACCACAGATTTGGCATTAAAATTTGACCCTGAATATCGTAAGGTCATTGAACGCTTCCGCAAAGATCCAAAGCAATATGAGTTGGCGTTCGCGAAGGCTTGGTTCAAGTTGACTCACCGTGATATGGGTCCAAGAGCCCGTTATGTGGGTTCAGAAGTACCAAGCGAAGTACTGACTTGGCAAGATCCAATTCCAAAAGCGGATTACAAGATGATTGATAACAAGGACATAAGCGCCCTGAAAAAATCAATCTTGAACTCAGGTCTAACAAAGCAAGAACTGATCAGAACGGCATGGTCGGCAGCATCTAGCCACCGGGTTACTGATATGCGTGGTGGTGCAAACGGTGGTCGTTTACGCCTTGAGCCTCAAATAAGTTGGGAGGTAAACAACCCTGACGAGATAAACAAAGTGCTAGCTACATTGACGGACATTCAAACCCGCTTTAATAAGCGCGCTGGCAAAAAAGCAGTCTCTATTGCCGACTTAATTGTGTTAGGTGGTTCTGCAGCAGTAGAAAAAGCCGCAAACGACGCAGGCTACAAAGTAAATGTTGCGTTTAAACCGGGTCGTACCGATGCCTCACAAGCACAAACGGACGTCTTATCATTTAGCTATCTGGAGCCAAAAGCAGACGCGTTCCGTAACTATTACAGTGATGAAGCGTTTATGTCACCAACTGAAATGTTAGTAGACAAAGCCAATATGCTAGACCTATCCGTACCTGAAATGACGGTACTATTAGGCGGCCTACGTAGCTTAGACGCAAACTACAAAGGCGCAGAGCACGGTGTATTTACTGACAAACCAGGTCAGTTGAGCAACGACTTCTTTGTTAACCTGCTAGATATGTCGACTAAATGGTCAAAAGTAGAAGGTCAAGAAGGCTTATACGAAGGTCGTGACCGTAAAACTGGAGAGATAAAATGGACGGCAACACCGGTTGATTTAATCTTTGGTTCTAACTCTGAGCTTCGCGCAATTACCGAAGTCTATGCATCGGACGATGCCAAACAGAAGTTTGTAGACGATTTTATCGCCGCTTGGGTGAAAGTAATGCAACTAGACCGCTTTGACTTAAAATAAACCAATGAAGTAGAGCAAACAGGGCCTAGTTTAGGCCCTGTTTTTTTGGTTGTATGGCTTGGTTCTGCTTTGGTAATTTGGCAAAGCAAAACCGAGATACGAAGTTATCCGTCACCACATCGCTTTGCGCTTTATCGCTACTGTTATAGAGGTGCAATTGATTATCTTCGACGAAATAAAATCCCAGTTGATTTAATCGTGTCGCCCATCGATCTCCCGATGCTAAGTCACACTTTATATAAACACTTAACTCTCGATATTGCATTTGCTGATCACCGCCCCACAGTAACTGATAAGGCACATTTGCGCGCTGTAAAGCCCCTTGCCAAAATCGTGATAAGCGTTGATTTTTATCTTTACAGAGTACCTTTCCATGTGGATTCCACAGACTTAAGACAGCGCCCCGAGAATCAAAGTCGATTGGCTGTAATGGTTGAAAATATACTTGTAAATAAAGCTGCCACAGGTTTGGTTCAATTTTCATGTTTTACTGCTTGTTTGATTGTATTTATCAGCTACCAAGATGGGCTCATGGCTGCAGGTTTGGCTGCTCCATGTAACCGGCCTGTACATCTTATCAATAACTAAAAAATTATCACTTAACCAATACAGCAACTCGCTTTTGCTCGTTCTCCGTGAAGGTTTGTTTGAGTAGTGAATCGACTTTTTCTTTTGCGATTTGGCTATCACCAAGCTCGGCTAAAATATGTTGCTTTTGCAGCATAAAGCTTTGTAGTTTTTGCTGCCAATGATTTTGTTGCTTCTGGACTTCAAGTATACGCGTTGCGGCTTCATCGCCGTACTCAGCACTTAGTTCGTTATAGTGTTTTTGCTGCCAGTTTGCGTTTAGAGTGTGTAACTGAGCTGAGGTGTGAAATAACACTTGTTCACGCTTTGGAAGCCCACTGATATGCGTCTCAATTAATTGCTGCTTTTGCGACTCAGGTATAGATGCGTCTGACAAAATTTGCCAGCGACTCAAAGCTTGCATATCCCACGCATTATCATCTTCAAACCAAACTGCTATCACTTCATCCGTAAAAAATTGCCGCTGCAGTGCGTGTAGCAGCTCAACACGTTCTAGTAGATTAAGATGCGTATCCACATCAATTAAGGCCTGCTTAAATTGTACGTAGAGACCTGCAACTTCGTGAAGGCATTGTGGTAATAATTCCAGATAAGCTTGCCACTGCTCGGCTTGGTTATGGTTTTGTAGCTCAAAAAGCCAATCGTCGATTTGATGCTTATGCTGTTTATTAATGGTCTCACAATGTACGCTTACAGATGCACTCCTTGTGGGTTGTGGGACCTTATGCGCATCATTTTGCTGCTCAGATAACACCGCTAACCGGGGAACATGACGCGGCGTCTCTTGCTGTTCACTCTCGATATAAACCAGCGACAGCATAGTCAAAATGATTAGCAAAAGGCCCCACTTTTTCATAGCGCCAGACCTTTTAAGCGGCGAATATGCTGACGATAAACGGTTAATGGGTCAGTTTCGAACAAGTGATGAATACCAATGGTGTGGTTTACCTGATCTAAATGGTTCATTTTGAATTGGTTGTTGATCACCTGACCTAAATTACTAGAACAAGCTGATACTAGGCCATCGTTGGCCTCATCAAAAACTTGAGCAAACAGTGCAAGTGCGTTGTCAGCAGGGTCAAATACGTTGGTCCATGCTTTGCTGCCACTCCATGAAAAATAATGCACGCCATTGCTCGCTAAACTTTGGGTTTCGCCACAATAATGACTTGGCACACCCTCTGGGTATTTTTGGTTAAATGCTAATGTGCCAGCCGTGGTCAAAGCACCTAGCGCTTCGAGTGCGTCTTTTGGTGCGGTTGCTTTACCAGATAACAAATCAATCAATCCCGCAAGGCCGTTAGCAAGCGACGCTAAAAACTGCTCCGAAAATGAGCCACTGTCTACTCCACCGCGAACAACATCAGCAAAACGGCTCCCCCAGTTTACACCACCAATACTGGTCGCTGAGGCCACCCACTCAGGTTTAACTGAAGCGACATAGCGAATTGTTTGCGCGCCTTGGCTGTGGCCAATCAAATTCACTTTGTCTTTGCCCGTTAATGCTCGAACCAACGCAACTTGCTCTAGTAGTTGCTCACCACGCAATTCTGAATTATGGGCTGATGATACTTCTGCAACATAAACCTGCCCACCTTCATCTTGTATCACTTGTGGTACGCGATAAAAATAATCTACTCCGAGCAGATTATCAAAACCAAACAGACCGTGAACTAATACCACGGGATACTCTAATTCCTCACCGCTGTGGGCGGAAGAGGTAACGACCGATAGCAACCCAAGCAGGGCGCTGAGAATTAACCTTTTCATGTACTTGCTCCAATTATTACAATTTAGTAACAAATAAACTTTAGATTACAATGGTCAGAGGTCAAGCCAGAATAGTGTAAAAAATGAAATTTTGATGAATATTGCGTAAACAAAAGTAAATAATGGCAGCGTAAATTAGTATCTAGACCCAGAGATTAGTAAATACAGGGTGCCCCAAAAGAAGCCAAAATACGGCTTCTTTTGCGAATTTATAAAAACTAGGAGCAATCGAGGGTGAGGTCTACAAGCAGTCCGCGTGAGGGTAGGTTGTGAGCTCACCTAAATGCACTTGGTAACTATTGCCGGTAATAGCTGTGGTACCGTAATGCCCGGCATCAGAACCAATAGTAAATGCCTCTGAAGCTGGGATCCCCGCTTTGATAAAGGCTTCAGCATCTGTTTTGGCATTGCCATACGCACGAACGACTTCAATACCCTGCGCTTTTAAGCGATTAATTTCCGCAGTTTTATATTCTGCCGTTTTAAACAGGCTGGTTTCATTGCTAAGTGATGTGCGTAAAAAGCCTTGTGGTAAACCCATCCAACTTAACCAACCGCGGGTCCCCTTAGCATACCAATACACTCTGGCTGTTAAGAATACGGGTTGATAGCCCAAATCAAGATAGTGACGAACTAAATCATAAGCGCCATCTTTGGGGTCGGCATGATCTATTCCTGTATAGTCGCCAATTTGCTCGGCATCAGATTCGGTTAGCGTGCCGTCGATATCAAACAGGACCGCTTGAGTACCTGGCTCAACGACTGTGACATAACCTTGTGCACCAGTGCCATCAGCTGGCACGCCTGCATATACACGATACTGACCTGCCGACAGTTCAGGCAAGGTGATAAACGCCTTACCATCACCATTGGTTGTTTGCTCACCAAGATACTGCCAATTTGCGTCCGACTCAGCACGGTAGTAAAACTCCACCGACTCGAATTCCAAGTCTTTATGAGCGATGCTACCGTAGTCAAATTTAGCAGTGATCTGAGTTGCAGCGCCGGCAGCGGTTACTTGATCATGTACCATATGGTAACTCGGCAACCAAGATAAGTATTTGTTAAACGAGCTAGAAAAACTACGCTTGACCATATTAGGTGCAGCATACTGGGTTTCTAGCGCGGTAATACTTGGGCAAGTAGGGGTTGCCAGCGAAGAAAAAGAAGCGAATAACGCTACAGTTAGAATAGAATGTCTCATGCACGACTCCGTGTTTATTATTGTCATAACGAATACATCACCCAAGCAAATAATCGACTTACGTGGGTAACAAAAAGCAAGGCACAACTGGGTTGGCCTTGTCATAAAACGCTAGAGCATAAACTCGAAATGTGTCAAATTTGTTAATTAAATATTTTATTTAACATTCCATAGATGTTCTACCATCTTTTGTGTACTAACTTCCATACAACCTTGTCGGTTAACGCCTGCCCAAAGCGGGCTAAAATCGCCACTTCCTTGCTTTTCAGCAGCGGCGCGTAATGGTGTCAAAGCAGCTGATGCATATGGAAAAGTCGGTACGTCTTCATTAATGAAATTAAGATCTATCATTAACCGATTTTCAATCCCACGCGCAGGGCGACCAGAAAACACATTGGTTACGGCGGACGGCTCAGCCAGTGATTTGAGTGCCTCTCGGTGTACCTGAGAAGTGTTAGCTTCATCACATAGTAAGAAACAAGTGCCTATTTGCGTTCCACATGCACCCAGTTCATGCATCATAGTGGCATCATGATGAGAAGCAATACCACCTGCAGCCACTACAGGCACGGATAGCGCATCAGCGAGGATAGTGACCAATTGACGAGTATGTAGCTGAGACTCAAGTTTTGTCTCGGTGAAGGTTGCTCTATGCCCACCCGCTTCAATCCCTTGTGCTATCACGATGTCAGCACCATTTTCAGCTAGCCATATCCCCTCTTCCAAGGTCGTTGCGGAGGATAAAATAGTCGCCCCCCACGATTTTACGAACTCAATCAATTCGGCGTTTGGAAGACCAAAATGAAAACTGATCACGGGAGGTTGATAAGGGGCAATGGCCTCTGCCATTTCCCTATCAAATGGGCGTCTTAAGATGCCAACTTCATCGTTAGCTGTTAACTCAAACTCATCGTAATATGAAGCCAGCTTTTTCTTCCACTTATCTTGCTGATAAGGGTCAAGTTCCGGCATTTCATGGCAAAAAAAGTTAAGATTATATGAGCCTGAAGCATGTGCTTTAAAATGCTCAATTTCAGCAACGACCTGCTCTTTACTCAGCATCCCACAAGGGATTGAGCCAAGTATTCCGGCATTTGTCGCTGCGGCCGCTAAGCGCCAATTTTGCACACCCGCCATTGGCGCTTGGATCATAGGAATAGAGATATTAAGTAATGTAGTGAGCTGCATCACAAGGTCCTTGTTTTAGGCAAAACGACATAAAGCCGAAGGTGCTTTCAGTGTGGGGAATAAGTGCTTAACGGTCAATGATTGTGCGGCTAATAAAGCAAACTTTCTCTTGCCAAAACAACCATGTTTGAAATAGTGTTTCTATAACAATACAAGGACGCCGTGATGAATATCTCTCTAAGAGCCATTGATAAACACAACTACGAAGCCATTTGCGATTTAGATGTCAGCCCTGAGCAGCAAGATTTGGTAGCCTGCAACATGTTTTCCATCGTCGAATCAAAATTTAATGATGGCTATACCACACGCGCAATTTATCACGATGATGAAGCTGTTGGGATGCTAATGTGGGTACAGGAGAGTATAGAGCGCATCTCCATTTGGCGCTTTATGGTTGATCAACAATTTCAGCAACAAGGAATTGGGCGTAAAGCACTCACCCTCGCACTCGAAGAAATCAAGCTGACACCAAACCTTACCATTATAGAAATCTGTTATGTACCGAGCAACCCCGTTGCAAAATCGTTTTACGCAAGCTTTGGCTTTGAAGAAGTTGGAATCGATGAAGAGGATGGTGAAATGCTAGCGGTGATCAAACTTCCTCTCTAACAAGTTGTAATCTTCGGTAATTTGCGCAAATGGAAGCGTAGAGTAAACTTACTGACAATGTAAGTTAAGCTGCTCAAAGGAACCCGAATTAACATGCATGAGCATACAAAACGCATTTGTGATTTTCTCACCGAAATCCAGCTACCTTTTCGATTTCATAAAATCGAGGAAAATACGTTTTTACCGGGTCTAAAAACGGTAATGGGCACGCTCTATATTGATAATGAGAAATTGCTATATCCTGGCGATATATTGCACGAAGCAGGTCATATTGCCGTATGTGAGCCGATATTTCGCAATCAACTCCATGAAGATGTGTATAAAAATGGCCTAAAAAATGGCCGAGAAAAGCAGGCCATGCAAGGTGAAGAAATGGCTGCCATTGCTTGGTCAGTTGCTGCCATCCAATATATTGGTTTGCCTCTAGAGGTCGTATTACACCAACAGGGATATAAGGGTTCTAGCTCCAGCTTAATAGCGGCATTTTCACAAGGAAATGGACTCGGATATCCACTGCTTACTACTTGGGATATGACTTGTCCAAAACAAGGCTTCCCTAAGATGCAAAAATGGATCAGAACGCATCGCTGGATTAATGAACTAAGTTAACCCCTTCTCTATCGAAACCTTAGCTGCCTAGTAGCTCGAAATAAAAAAGCTCGACTACAAAGTCGAGCTTGGGGAGGCGTGGCGCTTTGGATTGCCACTTGCTTACTGATTAAATTCTTTCTCAGACAGTTTGCCATCTCCGTCGCTGTCGAGCTTATCAAAGATTGAAGCAAGAGATTCTGACAGTGACGCTTCGCTTTTAGAGATAAAACCATCTTTGTCTAAATCAAAATCGTTAAATTCTGCTGCCATTGCTGAGCCGGCAAAAAGTACTGTGGCGGCTGTAATTGCTGTTGCTAACTTTTTCATTGTGACCTCCTAGCCTTTAAAGTTAGAGAATTCAGAAGCGCTTAGCTGACCATTTTTGTCTGCATCTAGCTTCTCGAACTGACCAAGTAGTGTTGATGATACTGATGCTTCTTGCTGGCTGATCTGCCCGTCTTTATCCTTGTCTACATCTTGAAATGACAAGGTTGCTGCCAGTGCCATCGTACTCACCAATACACCTATAGTCGTTGCACATACCGTTCTAAGTTTCATAGCCATTCTCCTCACTATGCCCGTCTCTCATTGCGGCTCTAGTCGCAAATTAACCTTTAAAGTTAGAGAACTCAGTTTCGTTTAGTTCTCCGTCAGCGTTTACATCTAAGTCTTTAAACTGTTCGATAAGCGCTGTATTTACTTTTGCTTCGCTCATGCTAATAGCACCGTTGCCATCTGTGTCATAGCTTGCGAAATCTTCACCGGCAATAGTATTTGCTGAAGCCAATGTTAGACCTGTGATTGATAGTGCGATAAGTACATTTTTCATCATTCTGCTCCTAAAATTTCCTAAATATGATTTGCTTTTGGGCGGCTTGATTAGCCTTGGTAATTTGCGAATTCAGACTCGCTTAACTCACCGTCGGCATTGCTGTCTAGTTGCGTAAATTGCTCTGCAAGCGACTGATTTACTTTTGCCTCAGTCATGCTGATGGTGCCGTTATCGTCAGTATCATATTTAGTGAAATCTTCACCAGCTAATGCAGAAGCTGAAGCGAATGTTAAACCTGCAATTGAAAGTGCTGCTAATACGTTTTTCATGATAGTCCAATCCTTCTGTCGTGTTCGTTATGGCGTTAAAGGCAGTGGGCGCTAAGCCCACCTAGCGATTAACCTTCGTAGTTCGCGTACTCAGATTTGCTTAGCTCGCCATCGGCGTTCGTGTCTAAGTCTGCAAACTGTTCAGTTAACGAAGTGCTTACGCTTGCTTCAGTAACGCTGATTGAACCGTTGCCATCAGTATCTAGTTTCTCGAAATCGCCACCAGCAAATGCTGATGCTGAAACCATTGATAAACCTGCGATTGATAGTGCTGCTAGTACGTTTTTCATAATCTTTTCCTTAACTTGGGGTCTATTTAAAAATCTGCTATTACGTTATCGGCTCGTTATTAGCCTTCAAAGTTATCAAACTCAGACTGGCTTAATTGGCCGTCTTGGTCGGCGTCAAGGTCTTTAAACTGCGCCATTAAATTTGGATTCGCTTTTGATTCACCTAGTGAGATGTAGCCATCTCCATCAACATCGTATTTATCAAACTCAGAGTCTGCGTGAGCACCTACTGATGCGAAAGAAAGTACAGCTGCTGATAGTGCGATTGCTAAAGTTTTCATAATCAGTTCCTCTCATATTTCTAAACTTGTCGTTTCTGCTTCTCTGCGTTGGCTTGCGTTGAAGCGAATGTTTTTTGCTTTCGAGATAACTATTCCAACTTTGATGCCAAAGTTTAAAAGCAATTAAGAATCAATAGGTTAAAAGTAAAGGTAGATTTTCATTAAGGATGGATTCAGTAAGATTGTTGCCATTTAGCAACAGGTGATTTTGAGATAAAATAAAAACATATTTATTTTCAATAAGTTAAATTGTCGCATAAAAGCAACACCATAAAAAATTAGGATGTAAGTGCAGCCCAAAGCGGTTAAGTTTCATGCGACAATCATTCACATTCGGTATTGAGTAGAGCCGCCAGAAAAAATTTTTATAAAAATATCGAAAATTTTTTCTTATATTTTCTAAGAAACCAGAAAACAAATAAAAGTAGTTAAAAATCAATACATTAAAACTAAAATCCATCTTGAAATAATTGCTATAAAAGTGACAGAGTGGGCGGGAAACTGACGAAAAACACAAGTATTTTAAAAAAATAGTAGAGAAAAGAGAGGAGTGTTGCTAAAAAGCAACACCCGCTAGACTGGTGTTAGATTACGAAGCGGTACCCAACCTTGCAGCTCTGACTTTTTACTTGAGCACCACACCCAACCATTGAGTTGGTTATGCCCCAATAAGCGTTCACCTTGAACTACCGATAGTTCCTGAGCGGTATAGTCCATTAATGCAACACCTTGTTTGGGATTGACTAAGCGAAACACTTGAGCAGGTACCCAACCAGACACTTGCTCCTCAGTTTCACAGAAAAACCAATTGTCCCACCCCTCCTCGCCTTCATATTCTTCACCAACGGTCAATCTGGCACCTTGTTTAAACGTGATGGGGGTAGGAAACTCATTAATATGTTCCTTGATTACTTGGTATTCGATATCTAACTGCTTATTTTCCAAGTTTTAACTCCATGTATGTCAGCCATTAGACTGGCGTTTTAGCTCTTCTAACATACGTTCATCGCCCATCAAGTTTTTGAGGATAGCTTTAACCTTGGGATCCGAGGCATTTTCGTAGAGAGACAGCAAATCTTGTGCGATCCTTTGCTGCTGCTTTGGATCGGCGCCTGATTGAAAGTACTGTGACATCAACCCTTCTGCAGCGAGACTTTTCACGTAATCATTAGGCTCTTGCTCTAACATTTTCACGAATGACTGTGACAAACGCTCATCAACGATAGGTGTACGCGACACGAGCTCAAGCGCCTGTAGCCTCAACTTTTCATCACTCATGTTATGCGTCATATTGAGGATAGATTCTACTGCTTGATAATCATATTGCTCTAATTCATTGCGATTTAGCATAAACATGTTCATTTGCAGCTGACTCATTGCCGCTAAACGTTCTGCCGCCGGCAAACTGTTATTAAGAATTTTCTGTTTTAAATCGTTGCTGATTTGACTTGCGTACTCAGGATCAGTTTTGATCCGCATTTCGTAGTCTTCGGGTAAGTCTTCATAAAAGCCATAAATGGGGTTTTCTGCTTTCATCTCGTCGATTTTCTGCTGTTCACGCTTTTCTATCAAAGAGAAGATTAAAGACTCAAACTCATCCGGTGCCTGCTCAGAGAGTAAATCTGACTTTTCCATCGACAACGCCTGTAACCTCGTTTCAAGTTTATTGATCCGAGCCATTAACTGAGCAATTTGTTCAGACTCGTCAGTTGAAACCTGAGTGCCCTGCGTATACTGAGTTGCATTATAGTGAGGCTGTTGAGTCGGGCTCTGATACACGTGCGTTGCCACAGGAGAAGTTGCTAATTTGGTTTGAATGACATTAAACCCAGAAAAAGCCAATGCAAGAACTGAGCATGAAAGCGCTATATTGAGTTTAAGATTAGACATGAACGAGTTACCCTTATAAAAAGTAGCAATGTAATAGATCTGCAAGACAAATACTGTAAATGATTGTACTGTAAATTGATACAGCAAGAGGCAATTACGCAGATAATTATTACACTTTGTATAAGGTGAAAACGAGCCTCTAAACAGCTTGCCATAATTGCCAACAAGGAGTGACCGTGAACAATATACTGCAAACTGTCCGCTATAAACCTATCACATTGCTTTTACTTGGCATTGCGACAGTGACGTCTTTGCTTGGCAGCAGCCTATTATGGCAAAGTCACCAAGCCTTATTTCAATGGGTTTTACCCTCAGTCTCACTACTTCTTGTGTTGCGATTAGGGTGGCATGTTCGCCAAACAAGCTTGGCCTCAAGCCCAAGTACTTTGCAAACAGACATAAAACTCTGTTGGGTTGCTCTTCTCTTATGCACTTGCGGAGATATCGTCAACTTCAATCTCTTTGAGCTTTACCATCGCCAAGATAAAACCATAAAACATGACTACTTGATCGACTCTATTTGGTTTTTTGCCCTTGGTTATGGGCTCTTACTCGGATTGCTTATTCGGTTTTTAAGGCGTGAGTTTGCATTAACATTTGCAACTGCGACCATATTGATTGTGGTGTCTATTACGTTATCGTCGTTTAGCTATCAAATGATGTATCTACCTACTATAAGCCAATACTCCCTGCTGTTGAGCGCAAGTTATAGCTTAATAGTGACCTTGCTTGGTGTTTTTGGTTTTTGGCTTATTATTCAAAATATTAAACTCAATGAAAAAACCAACTACGCAGTTGCCAGCGGCTTTATCCTAGCTATGTTAGCGGATGCTATCATCGGTCAATTTTGGCTGTTCGCAAACCAAGGGAATGGTTACTTCCCTATCGCAAGGCACGTTAATTGGGTCATCTATATTGGCTCGCAAACGTTACTATTATTGTTTCCTGTTGCCATGATAAAAACTAATGTTATTACACCTAAGACTTAGGCAACAAAAAGGCCGAACGATGTCGGCCTTAACTATTTATGCGCTATATCGATAAGCGGCTTATCTTTTGACAATCGCATTGTGGTAAACGTTTTGTACGTCATCCACATCTTCAAGCATATTGATTAGCTTTTCGAATGTCTCAATTGCTTCTGGATCTTCGATTTCTACGTGAGTTTGCGGCACCCAAGTGATTTCGTCTACCTCAAAAGTGATCCCCTCAAACGCTTCTGTCAGTGCAGTTTTCGCCTTGAAGTACTCAGTGTGAGGTGCGAAAACAGAGACTTGTCCGTCTTCAACTTCTACGTCGGTAACATCAACATCAGCCATCATTAGCGCTTCCAAAACTGACTCGTCGTCATCACCTGCAAATCCTAAGATTGCGAAGTGGTCAAACATATGCGCCACACAACCTGGGTTACCTAAGTTTGAACCAGTTTTGGTAAACGGTAAGCGAACATCTTTGATAGTACGGTTCATGTTATCAGTTAAACAGTCAACGATGATCATGCTGTTACCTGGACCGTAACCCTCATAACGCGCAGGCGTGTAATCTTCACCCGCGCCGCCTGCCGCTTTTTCGATTGCTTTATCAATAACGTGTGCAGGAACTTGATCTTTCTTTGCCTTGTCGATTAAACGACGTAGTGACAAGTTCGTTTCAGGATCTGCGCCGCCATTTTTAGCAACAACGTAAATCTCTTTTCCGTATTTTGAGTTTACTTTTGTTTTTGCCGCCGCCGTTTTTGCCATGGCGTTTTTGCGGACTTCAAATGCTCTGCCCATCTTAATGCTCGTTTTTATAAAAATTGGCGAAGATTTTACCAAGACATTTGAGTTACGGCTATAGCCTTATTATCCGTGATGATAATTTGCTTTAAGCAACAAGATTATATATTTGTTTTGCAGCTATTTTGTGGCGTACCTAAACAACTTTACTATAGTTAATACTGTTTAAATTTACCGCTATGGGTGGCTTATATATGATCACGTTTGGCTTGGGAAAAGCAAAGAAGCAAGATGGACAAGGTGCTGCGCTCTTTCAACACTTTAAGGCTACAACCCCTTACTTAGAAGTGGATTATCAAACAGATATTGTTCAGGGTAGTTCGGCTTTCAATCGCTTACTCGGACACCCGACTAGCCACGAGCTGAAATCTCTAAGTTTTCTATGTCATACTTCAACGGATGCAGCCACACTCAAGCGTGGGCTCGCTCAACTTGAACAACAAACACAGGCAAGGGTCGAGGTCTCTCTCAATACTGCGAATGACAACAAGCCGAAGAAGTTATTACTAGAGCTATCACGCACTCAAGAAGGCCGAATTTTAGTTATTGCAACTGACATCAGTGATTACCTCACAACTATCGCCAACATGAGTGCAAATTTACGTGCTTTATCAGCGTCCTTTGCGGTTATCGAGTTCGACATGCACGGCAATGTGCTGGGCGCCAATGACAATTTTTTGTCCGTTATGGGTTACAGCTTAGAGGAAATACAAGGCAAACATCACAGTCTGTTTGTTAAGGATGACTACGCAGCCAGTGAGGAGTATGAAGCATTTTGGCAACGCTTAAATAATGGCGAGTTTTTTGAGGGTGAGTTCGCAAGACAAACAAAGTCAGGTGAAACTATATGGATCCAAGCCACTTATAACCCTATTTTTGATGAACAGAACAGACCTATAAAAGTCGTAAAATACGCCTCAGACATTACTGCACAAAAATCAAAAGCTGCGGACTTTCAAGGGCAAGTTGATGCCATCAAACAAACTCAAGCCGTTATTGAGTTTGACCCCTACGGCAATATAAAGACTGCCAACGCGCTATTTTTAAATGCGGTGGGTTATACATTAAGCGAAATACAAGGCCAACACCACCGGATATTTGTGGCACAAGAAGACGCTGAGAGTAGCGAATATCAAGACTTTTGGCACGCTTTACGACAAGGTAAACATCAATCTGGTGAGTTTAAACGCTTAACCAAATCAGGAAACACTCTGTGGATCCAAGCAACGTATACCCCCATCTATGACGAAAATGGCCAGTTGGACAAAATCGTCAAATATGCCTCGGATATTACTCAAGCAAAACTGGCATCTTTTGACTCTGCGGGGCAACTCAAAGCCATCAATCGCTCACAAGCAGTTATCGAGTTTGATTTGCAAGGTAATATTTTAAAAGCAAATGAGAACTTCCTCTCTGTCATGGGCTACAAGAAAGAAGAAATCATTGGCAAACATCACAGCATGTTCGTCGACAACTTTTACGCGCAAAGCAGTGAATACAAAGCATTCTGGCAGCGTTTAAAACAAGGCCAATTTGAAACAGGTGAGTTTCAACGCCGAGCTAAAGGCGGTAAAGCAATCTGGATTCGTGCCACCTATAACCCAATTTTAGATGAGCAAGGTAAGCCGCTAAAAGTCGTGAAATTTGCGACAGATATTACCGAACAAAAAGCCATTGCTGCTGATTTTGATGGTCAGCTTCAAGCCATTCGTAAATCACAAGCCGTCATAGAGTTTGCAATGGATGGTACTATTTTATGGGCCAACGATTCATTCCTAGATACGATGGGGTACTCACTTGACGAAATCAAAGGTAAACATCACCGTATTTTTGCTACGCACGAACAAGCCACTAGCTCTGAATACCAGCAATTTTGGCAAAAGCTCAACCAAGGTGAGTTCGACTCTGGACAATACTTAAGACTAGCTAAACAAGGTCGAGAGGTATGGATCCAAGCGTCTTATAATCCTATCCTCGATCAACAAGGTCGCCCCTTTAAAGTCGTTAAATATGCAACGGATATCACAGAACAAAAACAAGCGGTTGAGCATATTAAAAATGCTATTTTGGCAATGGAACAAGGCGATTTAAGACATAGGATAACCCACCACTTAGGTGGCGAGTTCTCGGTGCTACAACAAGCGATGAACGGCTTATTCGATAAATTAAGCGACTTAGTTAACACCATAAACAGCGGTGCAGAGCAAGTGTTTGATGTGGCTAAACAAATTGCGAATAACAACGAAGAACTCAATAGCCGTATTGAAAATCAAGCGGCGAGCTTAGAAGAAACCGCCGCCACTATGGAAGAGCTTACCGCTACGGTTAAAAAGAATGCGAGTAGCACAAGCAATGCAGCAGAGAAGGCGACTATTGTTAGAGAAAAAGCACACTCAGGCAAAGCATCTATTGATGATGCCATTACCGCAGTAGGTAAAATCGAATCTTACAGCACAAAAATCTCTGATATTATCAGCGTCATTGACGAAATCGCTTTCCAAACCAACCTCTTAGCGCTCAATGCATCCGTTGAAGCAGCGCGGGCTGGTGAGGCTGGACGCGGATTTGCGGTCGTTGCCGGAGAGGTGAGAAACCTTGCTCAACGTAGCGCCTCAGCGGCACGTGAGATCAAGGCATTGATCAAAAATAGCGTTGATGCGGTGGCGCAAGGCAGCAAACTTGTCTACGAGTCTGGCACGACTTTCGATGAGCTAACGCAATCAATTGCCGAAGTGAGTAAAATGGTGGCAGACATAGATAACGCGGGGAAAGAGCAAGCAGAGGGGATAGCTGCGGTTTCTACCACCATTGCACAAATGGATAATATTACTCAGCAAAATGTTACTCTGGTTGAAACAACATCTCGTTCAGGTAAAAATATGGAAAATCAAGCCAAGCTCCTTACCGATCAAGTTGCATTTTTTCAACTAGATGAATAGTTAAAGACGCACAGTCTACACAACCACATATGAGTAATTTATATAAATATACCCGTTGTACCCTTAATGCATCGGGTATGTTATGCTCGGCTGACTGGTCTTCCTTTTGTTTATCGCTTTAACCCATTTGGACAGTTTTATTAGACAAAAGGAAAAAATGATGATAAGTCCAGTTACACCAAGCGATTACCAGGAATTACTGGCTGTTTGGGAAGACTCTGTGCGAGCCACTCATGATTTTATCACTGACGCGGATATCGCTGATTTTAAACCTATTATTATTGAACAGGCGTTTCCAAACGTTACGCTGCGCTGTGTAAAAAATAGCGACGCAAAGATTGTCGGTTTTATTGGCGTGCATGAGCAAAAAATCGAAATGTTATTTGTACTCGATAAGAACAGAGGACAAGGTGTCGGTACTAAGCTGCTTCGCTTTGCACTTGAAGCACTAAATGTGCAGTTTGTTGATGTCAATGAGCAAAACCCCGAAGCCGTAGGCTTTTATGAAGCAAAAGGTTTTAAGGTATATGAACGCTCACCAACTGACGATATGGGAAAGCCTTTTCCAATCCTACGAATGCGACTTATAGAATCTAATTAACCTGAGGTTTGGATAAGGAATGTTCCAACTCATTGTTGCTAAAGCACAACTTAGTTTTTTCCTTGTCTAGCCAGCAAGTTTTAGGGAAAACACCGCTTCCGCGTCCTGCTCTCGCGAAGATACCTACATC
>NZ_PNDS01000173.1 GCF_005886535.1 Pseudoalteromonas sp. S2755 | reverse complement strand
GAAGGCACAAGGGCGCGAATACATCAAAGAGGCCGAGGTAGCACCTCATCAAGAGCCCGGATATAAGCACGCAATCACACCAATAATGCAAAAAATGGCTTGTACAATTGGAGGAGTCCATATAAGCCGCTTTATGCGGCGATATTTAGGTTAGTCTGACAGCCCTTTAACCGTGTTTGTGAGATTTTCTGCACCTTGTTTTATTTCATCCATCACTTTATTCACTTCATCGATCTGCGCAAGGCCAAGCTCTGTACTTTCAGACACAGTATTCATCAATGCGGTGGCTTCTTTGGTTAGCACTTCATTCTGATTGACCACTTCATTAATTTCGTTGGTCGATTGTGAAGTACGAGCAGCTAGGCTTCTTACTTCATCGGCTACCACTGCAAATCCCCTTCCCTGCTCACCCGCTCTTGCGGCCTCTATCGCTGCATTTAACGCCAGTAAGTTAGTTTGCTCCGCAATTGCACTAATGGTAGAAACAATTGCAGAGATCCCTTTTGACTGTTCATTAAGTTTTGAGATTGCGGCCATCGCATTTTGCACTTGATTAGAAATAAGCCCTGAAGTACTGACTGACTCTTGCAATAATGAACTCGCACGAGCGGCTATCTGCTCAGTTTGCTCTGCAGTTACTTGTGCAATTTCAGCTACTTTTGCCACTTGATGGGCCTTTTGCACACGAGATGTTATATTCGTTGCAAACTTTATGACTTTGATTACTTTGCCGTGCTCATTGAAAATAGGATTATACGTTGCTTCAATCCATATATTTTCACCGGATTTACTTAATCGGAGAAACTGCCCACTTTTGTACTGACCCTTTGCCAACTCTTGCCAAAAATGTGGATGTTCTTTATAAAAGCGATCGTCACAGAAAATTCGATGATGCTGGCCTTTAATCTCACTTAGCTTGTAACCCACTGTTGCAGTGAAATTTTGATTCGCATCTAAAATCACTCCCTCAGGCGTAAACTCTATTGTTGCCATAGATTTATTTAGCGCGTTGGCTATCGCTTCTTGTGCTTTTATCGTGAGTTTTTCTGCTGTGATGTCACTCGCAATTTTCACGATACGAGTAACCTTGCCATCCTCTTCAACTGGGAAGTAGGTAGCATCGAGCCAAACCACTTCTCCTTTTTTATTAACACGCTCAAAATTGCCAAACTGAGCTTGGCCGCGCTTAAGGTTAGCCCAAAAACTGCGATATTCTGACGAATTTACGTAGTCCTTATGACAAAAAATACGATGATGCTGCCCTATCACTTCAGCTTCGGTATAGCCCACCACAGCGAGAAAGTGTTGATTGACCGCAGCAATATGGCCATCAGGTGTAAATTCAATTTTCGCGACCGCCTCATCAATAGCAGAAAGTAATGCCCGGGCACGGTTAAGTTCAGCGGTCAAATTTTCAACTTCTTGATTTGGCTTTCGAAAAAAGTTCATAAGCTATTCCATAACAAACAATATGCATGACTGCATTATTAGCATAGTTTTGGTAATAAAGTATGAAATATAGATAAGAAAATGGATTTTAGCGAACTAGCATGCTCGCCAACATGAAAATAGCCACGCTGTTTTACAAAGCTGCGTGACTTGCTCTTAGCCTAGATTAGGGCCTGTTTACCTTTCAAGTTTGTTTTTGCAGCAGTTTGATTGGTATTTGTACAAGGCAGAGCCTGCGTAGCATAGTTATTCTATGTGAGTCAG
>NZ_PNDS01000172.1 GCF_005886535.1 Pseudoalteromonas sp. S2755 | reverse complement strand
CCTTGTGAGCTGCGACTTTATGTCGCGGGGAAAACCCGCTGCTACGGTTTGGATTAACCTTGTGAGCTGCGACTTTATGTTGCGGGGTAAACCCGCTGCTACGGTTTGGTTGAACCTTGTGTAGCAGCGACTTTATGTCGCGGGGTAAACCCGCTGCTACATGTCGCGGGATAAACCCGCTGCTACATGTCGAGGGATAAACCCGCTGCTACGGTTTGGAGTAACCTTATGTAGCAGCGACTTTATGTCGCGACTTATACTTGTTAAGTGTCGCGACTAGACTATTAGTCTTGCTGTGCGTCCGTGATATTGGCGCGGTTAAGTAAATACTGCATCAGCATAGGAACAGGACGACCTGTAGCGCCTTTGTTCTTACCGCTGCGCCATGCAGTACCTGCAATGTCTAAATGCGCCCAGTTGTACTTTTTCGTAAACTTGGACAAGAAACATGCGGCTGTAATTGTGCCAGCTGCGCGACCACCTAAGTTTGTAAAGTCAGCAAATGGGCTCTCAAGTTGTTCTTGATAATCATCCCAAAGTGGCAGTTGCCACGCTCTGTCGCCGCTTTGTTCTGACGCTTTTAGCAAATCATGGGCAAGCGGGTTATGGTTAGATAATAAACCTGTCGCATGACTACCAAGCGCAACAATACATGCCCCCGTTAATGTCGCAACATCTATAACGGTTTCTGGCTCGAATGCTTCAACGTAAGTGAGCGCATCACACAGTACTAAGCGTCCTTCTGCATCCGTATTGAGTACTTCAACGGTTTGACCTGACATAGTGGTTAAAATATCGCCCGGACGGTAAGCATCGCCTCCAGGCATATTTTCGCATCCAGCTAAAACACCAATCACATTAAGTGGTAGTTGCATTTGTACGATGGCTCGCATTAAGCCAAGTACACCCGCGGCTCCGCCCATGTCGTATTTCATTTCATCCATCGCTTCGCCAGGTTTGATAGAAATACCACCCGAGTCAAATGTTAAGCCTTTACCTACGAATACGATTGGTGCTTGGCCTTCATCACCACCGTTATAGTGGATAACCGACATCACTGACTCGTTGCGACTACCACGGCCAACCGCTAGGTATGAGTGCATACCTAACTCTTCCATTTCTTGTTCACCAACAAGATTAACCGTAACGTTATCAAAGTCTTCAGCCAGCTGTTGTGCTTGCTCGCCCAGATAACGAGGGTTGCAGATATTTGGTGGCATATTCGCAACGTCTTTACACAGTTTACTGCCTGCTGCGATAGCAAGACCGTGTTCAATCGCGCTTTCACCTATTGTTAATTCACGACGCGTTGGTACGTTAAAGACGATTTTACGTAGCGGGCGTCTAGCCTCGCTCTTTTTGCTTTTTAGTTGATTAAAAGTATATAGGCAATCTTGTGTGGTCTCGACCGCTTGGCGAACTTTCCAGTAAGTATCACGACCTTTAACATGTTGCTCAGTCAGGAAACATACTGCTTCCATTGAGCCAGTTTCATTTAACGTATTGATGGTCTTGGAGATAATTTGTTTGTATTGTTTATCGTCGAGCTCTCTTTCCTTACCACAACCCACTAACAAAACGCGTTCGCTTAATACATTTGGTACATGGTGAAGAAGTAGAACTTGTCCTGGTTTGCCTTCAAGATCACCACGTCTAAGTAAATTTGAGATATAGCCTTCGCTTATTTTATCCAGCTGTTCACCAATTGGTGAGAGACGGCGTGGCTCGTATACACCTACAACAATACATGCGCTACGCTGTTTCTCTGGACTACCACTTTTAACGCTGAATTCCATTGCGACTCCTGAGTCTTTGTCATGTCATTTTGAACTTTTTATGCCAGCACACTTTCCTACATTAAAGTCATGAATATGCTTTAACCTTAGGTAGGATATTCCGGCGCATTGGCATATAATAAAGTGACTAAAATAATCAGTTTACTCAATTTTTCCCACTATTCCAGTGAAACAAGACGTTTTATAGGGACGAACATTGCTTATTTTCCGCTATTTAACGGGTGAAGTACTAAAATCTCAGGTTGCGGTTTTTCTCACCTTAATGACAATATTTTTGTCACAAAAGTTTGTACTCATTCTGAGCTCAGCGTCTGAAGGGAGTATACCAGGTAAGTTAGTACTTGCTATGCTTGCGTTAAAACTGCCTCAGTTAGCCAGTTATATTTTACCGCTTAGTCTCTTTCTGGGGATTATCTTGGCCTACAGTCGCATCTACGCCGACAGTGAAATGACGGTCTTACGCGCTTGCGGTGTCAGTGAATGGTATGTGGTTAGGGTGACTTTAGTCTCCAGTGTATTTTTTGCATTACTGGCTGCTTGTGTGAGTATGTATATTGCACCTTGGGCGAGCGAAAAAGAGTACCAACTAAGAGAGCAAGCCGATGCGGAATCGGGGCTATCTACTCTCAGAGCCGGTAGATTTCAGCAAACAGGTAATGAAAAAGCAGTGGTATTTGTTCACGGCATTAGTGAACAAGGCCGCGAATTAGACAAAGTGTTTGTCGCGCAATTGCCCGAGAAAGATTCAAATCAAGCTGCTCGTTTAGTGTATGCGCAAAAAGGTGAAGTGATTGAGCTTGATAGTGGTGAGCAGCAATTACTCCTTCATGAAGGTAAGCGTTACGAGACCGATGGCTTTAGCCAAGCACTTAACCGTACAGAGTTCGGTACTTATCAAGTACAAATTAAAGAGCAAGAAATTGAACATCAGCGCCGTAAATTAGAGGCGATTCCAAGCTTGCAGTTACTCGAAATGGATACGCCTGAGGCAAAAGCGCAATTTCAGTTGCGATTATCGGTGCCTATCTCCATTTTACTACTCACTTTATTGGCGGTTCCTTTGAGTGTGGTTAACCCAAGACAAGGCAAGTTTGCCAAGCTCGTGCCAGCAATTACCCTGTATTTGGGCTATTTTATTTTACTTAATGCAGGCAAGTTCTTACTAGCCGAGGAAAAAGTGCCAGCCTCAGTTGGTCTCTGGTGGATCCACTTAAGTGTGCTCTTTATTGGTGTTTATTTAATCGCGAAAGGAAGACCTTTTGGTGTATGGGTTCGCTCGGTATTTATGAAACGGGAGACGGTGGTATGATGAAGACGCTAGATTGGTATTTAGGGCGTAGCATCTTACAAACCACAGGTTTCGCGCTATTAGTTTTTGTGGGGATCAATACGCTTATTAAATTTATTGAGCAGCTGCGTTCGGTTGGTCGTGGCAGCTATGATTTACTCGGTGCTATGCTCTATACCATATACAGCATGCCAAGCGATATCGTTGTGTTTTTCCCGATGGCTGCGCTGATAGGCGGCTTGATTGGCCTTGGTGCACTTGCTTCAAGCAGTGAGCTTATTGTGATGCAAGCGGCGGGGTGGTCACGTCTTCAAATCATTATGTCGGTGATGAAAACGGCAGTGGTACTGGCGCTACTGATGATGGCGCTTGGAGAGTGGGGCGCACCAAAAGCGGAGCAAACCGCAAAACGGTTAAAAAACGAAGCAATTTATGGTGGTGAAGTCTACAGCGCTCAGCGTGGTGTTTGGGCGAAAGATGGCGGCAATTTTATTAACATTGGTAATGTTGAAAAAAACGGTAAGCTTAAAGATATCGCAATTTATTATTTCGATGACTCACTAACACTGGCAAAAATCGTACGCGCTCAGTCGGCGCAAAGCATATCTAACGGCTGGCAATTGCAAGACGTGGAAGAAGTGCATATTGATCAACAGCAAATTACAACGCATTATTCAAAATCAATGCTGTACGAATCTGAATTAAGTGAAGATAGGTTAGGTGTTGTATCGATAGAGCCCGATGCTTTGTCTTTTACAGGGTTGTGGTCATTTCTCGCTTATCTAAAGCAAAATGAGCAAGATTCAAGTAGCTATGAACTCGCGCTGTGGCGTAAGGTGATGCAGCCGCTCACGATTGGGGTAATGCTGCTGGTGGCTTTGTCATTTATCTTCGGGCCACTGAGGACGGTGAGCATGGGCGCGCGGATTATTATGGGCGTGGTAACAGGCTTAGCTTTCCATCTGAGTAATGAAATTTTTGGCCCTATCGTGATGGTATATCAAGTGCCACCGGTGGTTGGCGCGTTAATGCCAAGCTTGTTATTTATTGGATTGGCTATCCATCTGTTGAAGAAGCAAAGTTAACGTTCTGAACTAAGTAAAAATGGGCCTCGTAGTGAGGCCTATATTTTTTATGAATATGGGTAGTCAATAAGCTGCTATTTGAAGCTTAGATTAGTCTAAGCTGTTATACACCTTTTTATTTTCCTCTTTGCTTAGTACTACCACTTCAGTGCCGCAAAGCATATCTTGGAGCGCTCTTTTCTTTTTAAAGTCTAACAACACTATCAGATTACCCAGTCCAAGTAGCGCGCATAGGCTACGAGCGATTGCTTTTGGCCAAGTTAACAGTGCTCCGTCAGGGGTTTGCACTTTTAAGCGCCACGCGCGCATGCCGATAGTTTGGCCGCTCTTAGTCCAAAAATAGGCAAAAAACAGCACTGAAACCATCACCAATAACGTGGCTCTAAGTGTATATAAGATAGGATCCGCTTGGATCAGCGCCGATACGTCTTCATGATTGCCGAGCGCAAGCACGTTAACTGAAATTAAGGCATTGATAGTTAGTAAAAATAACACGGTAGTCAGCATTGCGAACGCGATGACCACTAAGCTGTCGTAGATAAGTGAAGCCAAGCGACGGCTGAAATTCGCTGGAGCAAAATGTGACATAACAACTCTCATAATTACAAGGTTGCGAAGTATTTTACACATAAACCGATAAAACGTTTACTGAATTACGTTAACTAATGGATTAGCAACACCTTGTCGTCGCCGTTTTAGCAGGAATAAAGTTGACTTTAGGGCAATATTTAACAGCGTGTGCGCAAATAACAAGCAGTTAACGCCTTATTGCAAAAAAATTACTTGCCGTTCTTAATCGCCTTTGTATAATGCAAAGCATAGAGACGAAGGCAAATAAAAAAAGCCTGAGCTCAAAGTGGTTTTTCTTTATTTTCTCTTGTTTTAGAAGATGAAAGAAAAATTATGCCAGTGTGATGGAATTGGTAGACATGACGGATTCAAAATCCGTTGCCTTCGGGCGTGGCGGTTCAAGTCCGCCCACTGGTACCACTTTTTATAACCCTTGCTTTTTAGCAAGGGTTTTTTTATACCTCAAATTTATGCTTTGAAATT
>NZ_PNDS01000171.1 GCF_005886535.1 Pseudoalteromonas sp. S2755 | reverse complement strand
GGTAAACCACCTCCGACCACGCGGCTCAGTGCTGATGCTGTGGTAGGAGCGAGTTTACCTCGCGAGGTTTTATACCATTTTGAATAATTAACTGGTCAGATTTATCCAGTCCCTAAAGCACAATGATTTCACCCTGTCAGCACATGAGATAAACGCATTCCATGCTTCGCTGACCTGATCCAGAATGTGATCATAGTTTGCAAAGGTTCTGTTTGATAACTTATGTTGTCTGAGCCAACTCCACACTTGTTCTATGGGGTTTAACTCTGGCGAATAAGGTGGCAGCCTAATGATCACTACATTCTCCAGGCCTTTTACCAAACCATCTTTGAAGTGCCAGGCTGCGCGATCCATGACGACCACAGCCATTCTTCCTGGTTGAGTCCTTTGTGATATTTGCTCCAGGTGAGAATACATAACTTCTTTATTCACTATAGGTGAGATGAGTGCTTCTGTTTCGCCAGTTGTTGGACACACTGCACCAAATAGATAGGCATATTCGAATTGTTGCTGCTTTACAACTCTTGGACGTGAGCCTTTTTCAGCCCAAACCTTTGTGGTCGAAGTTTGCTGACCAAATCGTGCTTCATCCTGAAACCACACATCAATGCGTTCAGGAAGCAGGTGTCCCGGGGTGTGAAGGATCGTTTCCAGCTCAAAGTTTTTTAAAAGCTTCCTGGCGAGCTTTATCCCCTTTAGGGTGGATTGACCGACTGCTGATCCATGAGAAGTTTTGCCTTTTCAACAATCTGTGAACGGCTGATAACTCGTACTCAATGTGAAAAGACTCAGATATATACTGCTGAATATCTTCTAGTGTTAGCCGACCACCTTCCGTGCGGTCTATAGAGTCGAGTACATATGCTTTAAGCTGCTTCAGTTGTGCATCATCCAGTTTGCAAGGGCGGCCCGAGCGAGGTAGTTCTTCTAGGCCTTCTAATCCATAGTCGAGATAGTCTTTCACCCACTTGTTTACGCTCGTACGACTGACCTTTAAGTATTCAGCAATCTGATAGCGAGATTTACCTTCAAAGAAATGAGCCAACGCGAGCATGCGTACTTTCTTTCTGGGATCTTTAGTCTGTTTGGAGAGCTTAATAAATTCAGAGGGCTGCAAAATCATTATCACATCGATGGATATTAGATTTTGATATTAGATCATAAATTTAATCAATTTGGTATTATTAAAGATCGCGAGGTGAACTCGCTCCTACCACCGCATCAGTACTATGGTGGAAGATCACGCGAGCTTTACCGTCGTTCCTATTTTGATAAACAACCAATAAGT
>NZ_PNDS01000170.1 GCF_005886535.1 Pseudoalteromonas sp. S2755 | reverse complement strand
CCTGCTCTCGCTAAGGTACCTACATCCTGTAGGCAAGGCGAATTTACGCACCAATAGCTGGCTATTGGAAGTGAATTCAACGCAGTTAGCGCTAAAACTGGCTGCTAGAAAGGCATTAATTATCCGCAGCTCAGGTTAAATATACTTTTGCAGTGTCAATACCTAAGTGCTTCAATCTAAGCATTGATGAAGCATATCAAATACGTAAATATTGGGAATTTATAGCCCAAGTTGTTCGTAACACTAGTTACGTACCCTCTCCTAACAAACTCGCTATTTGTTGACTATATTTAAAAAATGACGACTAGTTACATAAGTGAAAAATGAATTTATTTCGCTTTGTTTGTATTTGCTGCTATATCTTTCTGCCGCTCTTATCTAACGCCGCTCCCCATAAACCTGAATACTCGGCACCTACCAAGGTAACTATTTTGGTCGACGATGCTTACCCGCCTTATAGTTATCAAATTAACGGCGAGCTTTATGGCATCTATGTAGATATAGTGAAGCAAGCCGCACGTTTGCTGAGTCATGAATATCAAGTTAATTTGCAAGCGGTACCTTGGAAGCGAGGTGTTTCCTCTATGGCTTCCGGTGAAGCAATGGCGTTAATGCCACCTTATATTCATATCAAAAAACGCCCTTTTATCTGGCCGTACTCAATTCCCCTTCAAGAAGAAGTGGTTGTTTCCTTTTGTAATCAAGGGGTTACGCTAAAAAACTTACCTCATGTAACACCAGACAGAGTACTTAATATTGGCATTAATGCCGGTTATATCATCCTAGACGAAAGCCTAATGGAAGCGCAAAAACAAGGACTTATTCAACTTTGGGAAAACAAAAGTACACGTTCAAATATCGAAAAGCTCGCACGTGGGCGCATTGATTGCTACGTCAATGATCGGCTTTCCACTTTACTTGGTATCAATAAAATGTCGCAGATAACACCAAGTTTAAACACCAGTAATATTGTTGAAGATAAAATAGTAATGCGTCGCACTGCCCACATTGGGTACTTAAAAGGGTTTGAAGAAAAATATCCATTTAAACAAGACTTTATCCTGAAGATGGATGCGGCACTGAGGCAGGTAATAGACAACGCAGCAGCTACAGAGGAGTGAATTTACACGCATGATAAAACACGGAAGAAGTTGTGGCCGCGCGCCCACTACAAGTGCTTAATCTTAACTAACCTGAGGTTTGGATAAGGAATGAGCTAACTCATTGTTTTTAATGCCACATTAAATTATCCCCTTATCTAGCCAGACAGTTTTAGGGATAACAAGGCGAATTTATGCACCTATAGCTGGCTATTGGAAGTGAATTCAACGCAGTTAGCGCTAAAACTGGCTGCTAGAAAGGCATTAATTATCCGAAGCTCAGGTTAACTATGCTAATTGGCAACCAGAAGAGCGCGTTACCACTTTATTTTATCAAAGTTTGAAATCGCCCCCAGTAAAATAAACTGCTAACCTATTTTAAAAAAGGGGATGCCAGTAATGCACATCCCCTCCACCGAAAATACTTAGCTTAACAGCACTACTCCATCGTTGGTGCACTAGCATAAACAAGGTCGACTAAATTACTCATTGTTTTAGACTTTTGCATATATGCCTTCTCCATATAGGCAAGCTCTTGTAGCTCAAATAGGGTGGTCTCTACCAACGCTAACCATTTCGCCGTGGACTCTGGCACGTCTGAGCCTTGCTTACTTGCTTTTTTTAACGCCTCATAATAAATATTAAGATCGTTATACTGACGTAAGTAATCCATATAATAATCCTTTGTCACCAACCGATATTCTATAAAGCTGAGCTTATCAAAAACTTCGCCTGAAAATTCTGTCGAACAAAAAAATTTACAACAAAAATTTAAATAAACACTATAATTCAATAAGTTACACTTTAATAAAATCATTTTAGCAACATAAAAACAAAACAAGCTTGCAAATTTGGTACATGCGGTTACAATCCAAATTTTACAAAATAGAAACAGTAACAGCGTTAAAATTTAACTTTCGCATATCCGCGAGCCCGAGTGAAAAAGGATTAAGTGAGTGGGCAGAACCCGATTTAAGTGTACAGGTGATGATCTTCGAAGACTGCGCATGTCGGCTGATAAAACCACCCAGCAGATGGCTGACTTAGTAGGGATCCGGCGACAAACCTATGAAGAGTATGAAAAAGGTATTCGGAAATTTTCATTCGAGTACTTTTTAGAATGGAGTACATACTGTGGTATGGATGTTAATCCAATTACAGACTACTTTATGGACCTACGCACAAAGATGCAAGACGTAAAGCTCTGGCGAGAAAGCCCTTCTCCTGCAAAAAAACGCAAAAACCGAAAAAGTCAGGAAGATTAGTGTGTTAACATCCACCTTTTAATACAACATCTTTCGTTTCACTTGTTTACAAAATAAGCAACAAGTTATTCTCATTTTTGACGTTTCGCGATAGAGTAGTGCTAACCAAAACACCGAAAATAATCCTGAAGGGAAATCAACATGCAGCTATTCAAAAATGTGACAGCAGGCATACTAACCTTTTGCTTTATCACGATAAAACAGCTTGTGAGTAAAATAAAACAAGGCACTCGCGTGCGCTTAGTAAATGGCGCTAGTCGAAACAAACAAAGCGCTGTAGCAACTCAGTGCCATCGCAACGGTAATGCTATGGCGGAGTCACAACTGTACCGAATAGTGGGTGGTTCGGGTTTAGACCATTATAAAGATCCACGAGGTAAACAGATTAACAATACGGCAACGTTAAATCTTAGTGCACAAGAGCTGCATAAGGTTAGTGGTGGCTCTGGTGGGCATCACTATGATGATCCACGCGGAGTTGACAAAAACGGTGAATTAATCCGCAGCAAAACAGCTCCAGTATTGACTCAACATACTTTAAATGCCACACAGCTGGCGAAAATTGTAGGGGGAAGCACTGGTGCACTGTTTAAAGACCCTAGAGCAGAGGGAGAACAAGTTGCATCAGCGACTTCAACCGACCGAGCTACCAGTTCACTTGTATATGGTGCGGAGTTAAATGCCACACAGCTAACAAAAATTGTGGGGGGAAGTACAGGTGCC
>NZ_PNDS01000169.1 GCF_005886535.1 Pseudoalteromonas sp. S2755 | reverse complement strand
AGCGTTCTAAATTGGATCCCACCTTTGTCGATTGCTTTGGCCATTGCACCACCAAGCGCATCGATCTCTTTAACCAAATGACCTTTACCAATCCCACCAATAGCTGGATTACACGACATTTGGCCTAAGGTATCCATATTGTGTGTTAACAATAAGGTATTCATACCCATACGTGCAGCTGCAAGTGCAGCTTCAGTGCCTGCGTGTCCACCACCAACAACGATGACATCAAAATGTTCATGATAAATCATTTACGGGATCCTACTTAAAACAACCGAGCAAATTTAGAAAGGATGCGTATTCTACCTAGAATTAACCAGAAGTGAAATGGTTAAACTTTGCACAACGCAAAAAAGAGATCACTTAAAATATATAAGGATCTTTTTAAAGATCTTTATTGATCTTACTACTACTGATCCTTTGATCTGTGAATAGTTTTGTATTCCTGTTTAGATCCAACTGCTTAACTAAGATCAATTGGTGTGAATTAGATCGGATCAACGGGCTTAAAACCTTTGATCAACTTGCCACTTTATTCACATGGCGAGATCTGAATTATTTTATCCAATGGATAAGTAAGCGTAGATCAGCAGTTAGATCATAGGTTATCCACAATACGATCTAAAATAGACTGAATTTGTGAATAACTTCTGTGTATTTCAATGTTGCAGCGTTAAGCGACACATTCAACAAACTTAGGTAACCAAGCAATAGCGGTATCTTCTGGTAGATCTGGGTGTAAAACATCGATCTTTTCAATGTCTAACAACTGTGTCGCACCTTTTTCTTTAAGTAGATCAGCAAGATTAATAGCTGCATGATTAAAGGTGTCATAACTTGAATCACCAATTCCCACAACCGCAAAGCGTAACTGGCTTAGATCCGAGCTCGCGTTTAACGCTGATATAAAAGGTAATAAGTTTTCTGGATAGTCACCGGCCCCATAGGTTGATGTCACCACCAGCCACAGTGCTTGTTGACAAGCTTCAAGCTCGGGTTTTTCATGCAAATTCACGGTATAACCTTGAGATTCAAGCGATTCCATAAGCTGTTCAGCAACGTATTCTGCTGATCCCATTTGGCTGCCTACAATAAGATCTAAATTTTGCATTGTTACCCTCACCTAAGTCGTATTGCGCGCCATCTTAGCGTTTAACGTGAATATGTAAAGAGGGCTTTGAGGTTATTGGATAAAAATATTTGCACAAATAGTGTGTAATTTTTAGTGTTTTTACTTATCTATATGAAATGAAAGCAGAAAATAAAATATTCCTAAGTTTAACTCGGTGATTTATTTGTGGATAATCTATGGGATAGCTGAGCCTAAAAATACTTTTTTAAGCCAAGGCGCATGTTTGAAACGGTAAGATCTCCGCTGCTTTTGAACAAATTTTGAGGTTGTGGATGAGGTGTTGTGGATAACGATCTAAAAGCTGGAAGTCGATCCAGACTTTTAGATCTATATAGTTAGATCCATATAATAAAAGAATCTAAAAAAACGGTCAGATCTTGGGATTAATTTAGTTTGACAGCCAAGTTGTGCGGACTGATTGTTCAAATAAGAAGTCTACAACATGTTCTTCGAGCAGCCTTCTGGTGGCTGATTCTTGTAGTGCAATCAGATGATCGCTGAGAGCATTACCCGATGAGATACGTTTGACTCCTAACTCTGCTAACGCCTGTTTATCACTAAATCCGGGCAACAGCATCACATTAACTGGAATTGAAAGCAGGGCTGTTAGGTGTTTTATCATGGTGGTGTTGGTTAAACCGGGAATAAAAAAGCCATCGCAACCTGCTGCTTGATAGGCGAGTGCACGCTCATGCAGCGCCGCTTCAGTCCACTGTGGTTGTAAGCAAAGATCGCAACCGCCATGACGTAAAGCTTGTTTGATTGCCTGCAATAACGCTTGGTGTGCCTTTATATCGCGTAAGCTGTTCTGGTGACTGGGCTTGTCTTCAATATTGATACCTGCAACGCCAAGGTCGGCCAATTGGATAATATGGTTGATGATCTGATTTTGATCCGCGCTGTAGCCTGCCTCAATATCAACACTTAATGGAATAGTGATCACCTTAAGAATGGCACTTACTGTTTGTAGTACACGGTCAAATGTGAGTTGTTCTCCATCTTTTTAACCTGAGGTTTGGATAAGAAATGAGCTAACTCATTATTTTTAAAATCATATTAAATTATTTCCTTGTCTAGCCAGAGAGTTTTGGGGATAGCTAGGCGAATTTACGCACCAATAGCTGGCTATTGGAAGTGAATTCAACGCAGGTAGCGCTAAAACTGGCTGCTAGAAAGG
>NZ_PNDS01000017.1 GCF_005886535.1 Pseudoalteromonas sp. S2755 | reverse complement strand
TTTAATACCAATTGAATTAATTCTCTAATCAATTTGAAGGGTGAAATAGCATAAAGGCCTCTTATGAGGCCTTAGTTACTCCACTCTTTTCTTAATCTAAACTTAGACTATTTAGTACGTGTTTCTGCTACGTATTTACCGGCTTGAATGCGCTCGTAAATACTATTAGCGAGTTCTTTTGCTTGTTCGACTTGTGAAGGTGAAAGCTGCTTCTCGTCGAGCACTCGGCTCTTTGTGGCTTCAGCATAACCATTAAACTCGGCTAACGTGTTCCATACGTACGAGCGTTCAATACTTTTCTCGACCCCCAAGCCCTGAAAATACATGAGTGCTAAATTAAACATGGCTAAGGTGTAGTTGTTTGCGGCGGCTTTTTCATACCAGTTAAGTGCGTGGCGGTAACTTTGCGGTACACCGTCACCGTTTGCATACATCAGCGCTACGTTAAATTGTGCAGCTGGCATGTTTTTGTTTGCCGCTCTGGTCATTAGCTCAACATATTTAGAGCGGTCCTTTTTAACGCCGCGACCTTCATCATACATGACTGCGAGCGCAAACATTGCGTCGGCTTCACCAAGTTTAACGGCTTGTTGAAATAACTCTGCTGCTTTACGTGGATTTTTGACGACACCGTAACCGCCTTCGTACATCACACCGAGTTGATAAATGCCCGGGGCGTAGTTCATTTCAGCTAGATAATTGAATTCTTGTAGTGCTTCTTCGAACCTGCCAGCATTGAGTGCATCTATGCCTTCTTCCAATCCAGCTGTTGCCAACGGTGCTTGGCTTAACAGAGCAATGGCGATACATGCTTTTGAAATCCTGCCTAACATCATAGACCTCCTTAAGGTAGCTATGCTAACTATGTTGTTAGTTATTCTAATGCCAGAAACACAGATTTACAAAATACAAATCTAAAATGGTAGATACTGCGTTAATATAAGGTAATAAAAACAAAAATTGAGGCAATGGGATGAAGAAATTAATAGTACTGGTGCTATGTTTACTGTGTTTGGCTGGATGTAGTCAAAGATTGGCCTACAACAATCTAGGATGGTTAGCGAGTTATTATATTTCCGATTATGTTGAGCTGACGGATGCGCAAGAGGAAAAGCTGGAGGCTGATGTAGAGTCTTTGGTTGCGTGGCATCGCCAGACAGAGCTACCAAAATACAAATCTCATATCCAATCACTATTGAAGCGCTGGCAAACCATGACAGAGAGTGATTTAGTAGATATGGTGTATACCACAAGAAACTATTGGTATTCCGTCGTTGAAGCCCTATATCCCAAGTTAGAATCGCACTTAAATTCGCTTAATCGTGAACAGCGAGAAATGCTGATAGCCAACATAGAAAAAGAAATGTTGGACGATGACTGGGAGGAAGGAGACCAATTTAACCGCTATGAGCGTTGGCTTGGTGATTTGAGTGATAAACAAAAGGAGCTTATTAACGAATATTATGAACAAGGCGAGTTTGCGCGCCAGGTTTGGCGTGCACATGAACAGAGGCGCTTTAGCCAGTTTAAACAAGCCATGTTATTGAGCGGCACTGAACAAGTGTCACCTGAACTGTTGCAGCAAGCAATAGTCACTGCACCCGCAGCGCTGCCCGAGCGCATCATAGATATTCAAGCAAGGAGAATAAAAGAGTACGCAAGCCTGGCGGTAAAACTCAAAGGCGCCATGAGTGATAAACAAAAGCAGCACTTTAAAGAAGAGCTCGAAGAATTGCTTGAGCTCTTAGAGTCATTGTAAAAAATTAGCCGAGCAGCTTAATTCTGGTTGGCTTGTTTGGTTTTGCATACTCTAAGCGATTGATACGCTTGGTGCTGTGATACCCGTCTAAACTTGAAATCGCAACACTGTCGAGCGCCTCGATATCAATATAGCCGTCTTCGAGTAACGCTTTTTCTTCAACGTGAAGCGATTCAATTTCGCCTATTACTAACTCTGTATCATTAAGTTTAATGGTTTGATGATCTTTGAGTACAAGTCCGTATTTTAATCTACTTTCTTTCACGAAAGGAGCAGGGAATTCATTCAAGTACTCTGAGGTTAATCCTGTTTGCTCAAATTCAGATTGACTCTTTTCATATCTGGCAGAGGTTTGATGAGCCGCCATATAAATTTGAATGTTAACTTGATTAATCGTATATTTTTCAGTCGCTAAGATATTCTCTAGCGTGTGTCTTGGTACGCTATGGGGCCTAAAAATCACGCCAACGAGCGCCGGACTGGCGCCAAGGTGGAACACTGAGCTAACGATAGACAAGTTTTCCTGACCTGTCCCATCAACTGTTCCGATTAAGTTAGCGCTTTTGAAACCCGATAATGAATTTATCATCAGTGCGCGGTAACGTTCGTCTAGGGTTTTAATATCGTTACTGGAGAAGTGTTTCATGAAGTGATCACCATTCAATTGATTTATTTTGCCAGTCAACATAGCCCACCGTGCCATCCGGGTGGCTATTTGCTATGATGCCGCTGAGTTGATCTGCCACAAATTCTGGCGTAAAGAGTTTTTCATCCGGGACATTGGCTTGAAAGGGCTTTGAAAGTGGCGTATCGGTAGTACCTGGATGGAACAAAATGAGCTTAATATTTTTTGCCCGACGCGCAAGCTCGACAGCCGCGGATTTAAACATCATATTAAGTGCTGCCTTTGAACTGCGATAGCTGTACCAGCCTCCCATCCGGTTGTCACTGATACTTCCAACACGGGCAGAGAGTGCAGTAACTACACATGACTGTTTCCCTTTAATGGTCGGCAATAAAGCTTGTAACCAAAGCATGGGGATCATGGTATTGATGTTGAAAAGTGCCATGCTGTAGCCGAGATCAACATCCTCAAGCTTTTTCTCTGGGATTTTATCAAACTCGTCATGTAGTAGCCCATTAAAAATGGTGACACTTTTAACCGTGCAGTCAAGCTCAAATATTTGTCTCCCAACTTTTTGGATCTGTGCCTCGGAGTAATCGCACTGAAAGTGCAGGGCACTCGCTTTTGAAGCCGCTTTAGCTTGCCGAGACACGGTGATTACTCTTACGTCGGGATTCTGCTCGACTTGCGTTTTTACAAAGGCTCGCGCGATCGCAGAGCTTGCGCCAATGACTATAATTGCGGGGTTAGTCACGATTGCACTCTCCACTATTTTGCATGCTGCATTGACTTGGGGACAAAAGTTTAGAAATTTTCATTCTATGTTTTGCAAAAAACAAATAAACCCAGTCTGCAATCTTGCGAATTATTGGTAGCCTAAGTAATTTAATCCAGCGATGTTTACCGACTTGACCCCAAGCCGCTGCGGTGACATCCAGCCCGATAATAAGCTTGCCTTGGCTATCGTAACCATGGAGCTTTGCCATTGCTGCTTCATGCGATACCTCAGGAAACTCAGTATCGAATCGGGTATCGTGAATGTTCACCAAATCAATGCTATTGTGTTTATCAAAACGTTTAAGTTCATTCATTTCCCTCATACACAGCGGACAGTTACCATCGTAAAATACAATCATTCGCTCACTCGAATAATACTTATCTTTGTCATGTTGTTACGTTAACGTCTTGAAAATAGATCGTTCGCAAATCAATTTATTCTCGGTATAGTGGAGTTCGAGTATCTTTTCATCAAGGAGATTGTATGACTGAGCAATACGCAAGCCTACGTAGTAATGTGAGCCTTTTGGGGCAGATGTTAGGACACATTATTCAACAAGCGCAGGGTCAAGAGACGCTAGACAAAGTTGAAGAAATTAGGCACCTAGCAAAATCCTCTAGAAGTGGTAATGATTCAGATAGGCAAGCGCTGATTGACACATTACGTAGCCTAAGCGATGAAGCGCTACTTCCCGTTGCTCGCTCATTTAATCATTTTTTAAACTTAGCGAATGTCGCAGAACAATTTCACACCATTTCAAAATCGGGCTCTCCTGACGGCGTGATGATCGAAGTCGATAAGGCGCTTGATGAGTTGCAAAGTAAAGTTGATTCTGGCGCACTGGCACTTAACGAAGTTGCAGATGTAATAAGCAAACTAAAAATCGATTTGGTGCTAACCGCTCATCCGACGGAAGTAACACGCAGAACTATCATCAACAAACACGTCGAGCTGAGCGAATGTTTAAAAGTGCTTGAGGTGACTTCAGGTGAGGATCCTGTCTACGACGAGGTTATTGACCGCATTGAGCAGTTGATTTCACAGGCGTGGCACACCAGCGATATAAGAGAAAAGCGACCTACGCCACTGGATGAAGCAAAGTGGGGGTTTGCGGTTATTGAAAATAGTCTTTGGGAAGCCGTGCCAAAGTTTGTTCGATATTTCAACGCCCAAGTGAAAACGCGATTAAATTTACAACTACCCGCCAATTTTAGTCCTATTCAGCTCACTTCTTGGATGGGGGGCGATAGAGACGGCAACCCGTTTGTTACTTCTCATGTGACGCAATCTGTGCTTGATCATGGCCGCTGGATGGCGCTTGATTTATATCGTCGCGATCTAGAAATTTTGGGCGCAGAACTCTCTATGAGTAATGCGTCCGAAAGCTTTATAGCGCGAGCGGACGGCAGTAATGAACCTTATCGTCATGTGCTAAAGCAAGTACGCGCTGAGGTCGAAGAAACCATTGCTGCATTGGAATATAAAATCAAAGGCACACCTTCTCATTATCAGGACAAGATTAAGCAGGTCTCACAGATAAGAGAGCCACTAGAGGCATGTTATCGCTCACTAGTTGATTGTCGTATGGCTAATATTGCTGATGGTTTGTTGTTGGATGTATTAAGACGAATTGACTGTTTTGGCGTGTCTTTATGTAAGTTAGATATTCGCCAAGATTCCGCCAGACATACCGAAGTGTTTTCTGAATTAACGCGCTATTTGGGTCTTGGCGATTATGCTCAGTGGCAAGAAGCAGACAAGCAAGCCTTCTTATTAACCGAGCTAAGCTCAAGACGACCGTTACTGCCGCGTCATTGGCAACCTTCTTCCAATGTTCAAGAGGTGCTAGAAACATTTGCAACGATTGCAGAGCAAGACCAAAACGCACTTGGCATTTACATAATCTCAATGGCGCAAAGTGCCTCAGATATTCTCGCCGTGCATTTATTACTCCAAGAAAGCGGGTGTAAATTCAACTTACCGGTAGCGCCGTTATTTGAAACGCTGGATGACTTAAATAATGCACAATCAGTGATCAGCGGATTATTTGAGAATACTTGGTATAAAGGCACGATTGGTGCCAAGCAATATGTGATGATCGGCTATTCTGACTCTGCAAAAGACGCAGGAATGATGGCGGCAGGGTGGGCGCAGTATGATGCAATGGAAAAGTTGGTTAATCTTGCTGATGCCAAGGGCGTTGAGCTGGTGCTTTTCCATGGCCGTGGGGGGACGATTGGCCGTGGAGGTGCGCCTGCCGCACAAGCGCTGAGATCTCAACCGCCTGGTTCGCTAAAAAGTGGTTTGCGAGTAACCGAGCAAGGCGAAATGATCCGCTTTAAATTTGGTTTGCCTAAAGTCGCGATGCAAAGTCTATCCATTTATACCAGTGCGATTTTACAAAGTAATTTGTTGCCACCTCCTCGACCTGAACCTAAATGGGTAGAGGTAATGGAGACGATAAGTGAAGCTTCCTGTAAAAAGTATCGCAGTATTGTTCGAGAAAACCCTGATTTTGTTCCTTACTTTAGAATGGCAACACCAGAACAAGAGCTGTCTAAGTTACCACTAGGCTCACGGCCTTCTAAACGTAATCCAAACGGCGGAGTAGAGAGTTTGAGGGCGATTCCATGGATTTTTGCATGGAGTCAAAATCGCTTGATGTTACCTGCTTGGCTGGGAGCAAAAGAAGGCCTCGAAGCCGCCATAGAAACGTTTGGTAAAGACATGCTGCAAGAAATGAGCGCTAAGTGGCCATTTTTTAGAACCCGTTTAGAAATGCTCGAAATGGTGTTCTGTAAAGCCGACCTTTGGCTCAGTGAGATGTATGATGCAAGTTTAGTTAGTGATGAGTATATAGGCCTAGGGGATGAGTTAAGAGCCAACTTGCAACAGGCCATTGAGCTTATTCGCGGCCTTGCGCCAGAATCGTCACTGTTGTCACAGCAACCTTGGATCAAAGAATCAATCGGGCTAAGAAACCCATATACCGATCCTCTGAACTTGTTACAAATTGAATTGTTAAAGCGTGTGCGTGAAGAAACCAATCACGACCTGGAACTGGCACTCATGATCACAATGACAGGGATTGCGGCGGGAATGCGCAACACGGGTTAGTGCAACAATTTGAATAATCTGTTTTTTTAAAATTTTACATTTATAAGCATAGTAGCTACAAAACCAATCCTAATGGGTTGGTTTTTTTATTTTTATTGGTTTTTTATTAGTATATTTATTGACAGTAACTCTCATTGATTTAGAATGCGCGGCTGGTTTAACCAGTCGTTTTATTTGTTTTATTCAAGAATTGTCGGTTGATAGGTCTACGATACATGCACAAAATATCTACTAGTGTCACATTTGATGAGTGTAATGATCTGATTATGATGAAGATCAGAGGCATTGCGAATGCAAACGATGTGGTCTCCGCATACGAGAAAGCCAATCTATATGCAAAAAAGCATAATAGTAGCAAAGTATTAGTGGATGTGAGTGAACTTGAACACCGCTTTGCGGCGATTGATATTGTGAACATAATGCCAAAAGTTGCGCATAATATTGGCAGTTTACACATCGCGCGCGTCGTTGGTTTTGAAGGTTATATGCATGACCTTTTTCTACAAAAAATTAAGCGTTTTAATATCAGCGCTGAAAACTTTGAGTGTTTTAAATCTGCAAGAGAATGGTTGAGTCAGCTGTAACTCTTGCGTAAACTATCCTGCCATAGATAAACATGACAACAATATGGCAAAGATAGAACCATCAGTAAAAAGTGCGTTAACGCAATACGCCATCGCCCATCGTGGAATATTTAGTTATTCCCAACTCGCACAATATCAACACCGTTTTCACTTACCTGGATCTGAGCTTGAGGCTTTATTACTTGAAGTTGCGGCTGAGTTTGCTACACCTCCTATTTCACAATTTTATGTTGGTGCTATTGCTTGGGATGATAAATCACAACAAGCGTTTTTAGGCGCGAATTTAGAATTCTCGCACCAGGCGCTGTCTTTGGTTGTGCATGCCGAGCAAGCGGCAATTAACAATGCGTGGTTAAATGGTGCAACGGAAATCTCAAAAATGACCATCAATGCCGCACCGTGCGGATTTTGCCGCCAATTTATGAATGAGCTAAGCACCGCAAAGGAGCTTGAAATTTTATTGCCGACAGGCAAAACCTCGCTCTGTGATTTGCTGCCGACTTCGTTTGGTCCAGACGATCTGGGCAACAGTGAAAAACTCTTTTCTCAAGCGCAACACCTTGCAGCGAATGAAACATCGCCTGCATCTATTAGTGCGGCGCTTTATCTGCATTATCTGCGCGCTTATTGCCCCTACACACACAACCAAAGTGCGGTGGAAATTAAACTAGACACTGGCGAATGCTTTTATGGACGTTACGCTGAAAATGCGGCTTATAATCCAAGCTTATCGCCATTACAAAGTGCACTAAGTCAGTTAGCGATGTCGGGTAAATTATTATCTGAGGTAAATGTAGAAGGCATCACTTTGCTAGAAAAGCAGGGCAGTGCTAACCAGTTGCAAGTAAGCTTAGCAGTTTTAAAGGCGTACAATGCCGAGCATTTGCTTACACATATAGAGATTGAGTAACCACTCAATCTCTACGCTTACTGCTATTATTTCGAAAGTAACAGTTCAGCAGCTTTTAATACTGCAGTGACGGCTTTCTTTTCAACAGCTTGATGGTCGACATTGGGGATTTCTTGGCGTGTTCTGTTTACCAAGACGCCAGCAAGACAAGCAGCCTTTAAACCAAGTGCTGCACACATGGTAAATAATGTCGCAGATTCCATCTCATAGTTCATCACATTAAGCCTTTGCCATTCTGCACACGAACCTTGATACGCCTTTCTTACGTAGCCTGAGTATGTGTCGTAACGTTCTTGCCCTGGGTAGAAAGTATCACTAGACGCCGTAATACCAACATGATGTGTAATGCCCAACGATTCACAGGCTTGTACCATTGCCGAAGTAGTATGAAAATCAGACACAGCAGGAAACTCGATAGGCGCAAAATGCTGGCTAGCGCCATCTAAACGCACTGATGCCGTGCTCACCAAAATATCACCTTCATTGATATGTGGTTGAATAGCACCAGTCGTACCTATACGTAAAAAGGTATTAATACCAAGTTGTGCTAATTCTTCAACTGCGATCGACGTAGATGGGCCGCCTATACCAGTTGAGCAAATTACCACAGGACTTTCATTTAAAAAGCCAAGGTAAATATGAAATTCGCGCGTTTGTGCTAAGCAGACTGGAGAGTCGAGATATTCAGAAATGCGTTTTGAGCGCTCGGGATCACCCGGAACAATTGCCAGTGAAGCGCCTTGTAGGTCGGCTTTCGTAAGACCTAAGTGAAATACCTTTTCCATAGTAAACCTTAGTTATAATTAAAGCGTAATGTTTATAGTTAACGCCTATCAAGTACAGGACAGATGTCCGATTTAAATGTAGCGTGTTTAAATTATACCAATCGTATTAAGTAAACGCGTTATTTTGAAGTGGGGAAATAGCATTAGTAGCAACGCTTTTACGTCCTGCTATCGCTCCGGCATAAACACCCACATTGGAAGGCAAAAATTCTGATATTTAGTTGTTTTAAGGGAAAAACTTTTAACTGAGCTTACATGACGTTTTACCCTTCAAATTGGTTAGATAATTAATGCAATTGGTATTATAGCTCGGATAGCTTGCGGGATTGTCGATAATCCACTAAACCTTAACATGAGAGCAACAATGAGGAATGGTTATGCCTGCTACACATTCTATAAATAAAGATAACGAATTTGCGCGTTGCTTTGAGTGCAACAAAGTTCCAATCATGGCACCGTTTCACTGGCTTGCATTAGCATTTAAAGATATTGCAAATGCGCCTTTACTTAGCCTAGTGTACGGACTTATTTTTACCCTTATACCTGCTTTTATTATGTGGTTAGTGTACCAATCAGGTACTCACTTGGTAATTTTGCCTGCCGCTGTCGCTTTTGCGCTTATCGGGCCTGCTTTCGCTGCTGGCTTGTATGATGTCGCGTGGGAGTTGGAAAAGGGCCATAAACCAACGTTATCACACAGCCTTAAGTCAATGTTCCGTAATCCTGCTGGCGAGTGGGGATTTGCGGTGTTACTGATGGTCATTATGATTGTTTGGATGCGCCTAGCTGCGCTTATCCATGCATTATATCCAAATGTTCCGAATCCAACGTTTGAACAGCTTTCAGCATTTTTAGCACTCGGCTCGATAGTCGGAGGCATTTTATTGGTGTGTGTATTTGCAATCTCAGCGTTTACGCCACAAATAATGATGGAGCGTCGAGTCGATATCATGACTGCGGTAATCAGTTCAATGCATGCGGTAAAAGAGAATGTCGGCGCTATGGTGGTATGGTGCGGGATCTTAGTGTTTTTGGTGATGCTAGGATTTGCAACTGGGACTGCTGGTTTTATCGTTATTATGCCGTTACTAGCGTACGCAAGTTGGCATGGCTATATCGCTGTAATTAAAACAAAAGTGCCACGCCACTACGAATAACTAAACATCCTCTATGAATAAACAACCGCAGCCTCAACGCGCATTGTTGGTACTGCGGTTGACTTCCTATTTGAACCTGTTATATGTGCTGCAACAACGACCTAACGAATAGTCAATACCTTTCGAAAACGAAGTTAGAAATCAAGAAAACCTTTTGATTTATAAGTTCTTTTATTTTTAATTTATCGTTTTTATTCATTTCAAGCCAATCGTATTTTGAGTGTGACGCAAAATATAAAGCGCAATAGGGAAGATTTTTCTGGGTCGCATGATTATGCATATAAGAGGGGATCGCGATGTCTGAGAGCAAAAAACAATTCCATAAAAAACTTGAGCACTGTTTATGTCCACCGGGAGATGGTGTGTTTACAGTAAACACAGCGAAAGAACGAAAAGACGCGTTAAGACAAAAGCTATATGGACAAACAGAAGGTGTTGATACTTTATGGAAAGCGTCACTGGAAAAATTAGACGAAAGTGAACATAAAGCGGCAATTCTTGGGATCAGCTCAGATTGTGGCGGTGGTATTTTACGCGGCGCCAACTGGGGGCCACTATTTTTGCGTTCGACATTAATTGAGCAACAGCCGCAAACGAGCGCTTTTGATCTTGGCGATGTGCGAGTTATTCCGCATTTGCTACATGACAAATATTTAAACGAGAATACGATCAGTAATTGTCAAAAGGCACTTTATGCTGACCCAGAGAGTGAGTATTACGTCTCACCATTATCTATTACAGAAGATGTGTGTGATGGCTTTTACGAAAATTACCCAGATAAAGGCGTGTTTGGCATTGGTGGCGACCACTCAATCAGCTACCCGTTAACAAAAGCGTATCTCAAAGCAAAGCGTGATCGCGGTATAAAAACAGCGATTATCCATTTTGATGCTCACACGGATTTACTTGTTGAGCGCTTAGGTATCGATTTATGTTTTGGCTCTTGGTGTACGCATATCCTGGAGTTTTTACCTGCACCCCATCACTTAGTACAGTTTGGGATCCGCTCGAGTGGCAAACCTAAGTCTCATTGGGAGTCTACATTCGGTATTAAGCAGCATTGGGCTCATGAGATCAGAGAACGTGGTGCACAAGCGATAGTTGATGAAGTTATTGCACAGTTAAAGGCTGATGGCGTTGAAGAACTTTATGTCAGCTTTGATATTGACGCACTGGATGAGGAATTTGCTTCTGCAACGGGTACTCCAGAAGCGGGTGGTATGACTCCAGATGAAGCGATGCTAATTCTACAAGCACTGCGTGGCGAGTTTAAAATAACAGGTGCAGACATGATGGAAATTGCACCATTTACTGACAGCTCTCTCGTAGGACAAACGAGCTCAGAAACCACGCTTAAAGAAGGCGCTAAGCTGAGTGCATTCTTAATTGATGCGATCAACAATAGCTAAAGTAACTAAGCAACTTTGTGATAGGCGGGGCAACTTTGTCTATCACTTATTTACCTCAATAAGTTACGTATAACTCACTTCTTAAATAAGCCATTCTATTTCTTTAAAAATTGCTCAACCTTTAAGTTAAGACTATATTATTCAAGTAGCTATGGGGAGAGTTTCATGAAGGGCGCATACTCTTTTAGTCTTTGTATTTTACTGACGAGTTTCAGTGCGCTTGCCTATACGCTAAATATTGTCACTGAGAACTTTCCTGATTTCCAATATCTTAATGAAAAAGGAGAGCTAATTGGTCGCTCTGCAGATAAGGTCAGAGCCGTGCTTGATGACTCTGGCGTTGATTACACCATCAACGTACTTTCATGGCCAGCTGCCTATAATGCCGCATTGAGAAAAGAAGATACCTGTGTTTTTTCAACAGCCAGAAATACCGTTCGCGAGAATGAGTTTAATTGGGTATTTCCTATTGATACGTTCACCACGTCTTTTTATGCGCTACGTGAAAGCAAAATACAGCTGAATAAAATTGAGGATGCGCTAATTTATCGAACTGCGGTGATCCGAGACAATTTTAGCCACCAATTTTTAATGGAGCATGGCTTTCAAGAAGGGAAGCAGCTGATCCTTATTAGTTCTTTTGACAAGGTTTTTGAGCTACTCAAGACGCGCAAAGACTTTGTTGATTTGGTGGTATTAAGCGATGCGCAGTTTCGATTTCGAAGTGTAAAAGAGCATACGGCTCAATTACTTGAGCCGGTATATACATTAGATAAGTTTAATACATCACTCTACCTAGCCTGTAATAAAAATGTTCCCAAGCATATTCTTGAAAAGCTTCAGGAAACTTACAACGCGCTTTATGCTGCTAAATAACCTTTGAGAAATTAATTCAATTGGTATAAATGGATTACTTTTTTATGTTTGGCCATTGAAAGCCGTGGAAGGTATCTAGATATAGTTGCTCCACTTTGGCTCTTGCCCAAGGTGTGCGGCGCAAAAACTTGAGACTAGATTTAACGCTTGGATTATCTTTGAAGCAGTTGATATCTACGGCGACTGCCATTGCTTTCCAGCCTAGCTGCTGTTCAAGTTTTACGATGATCTCTTCTAACTTGATACCGTGAAGGGGATTATTTGCTTGGGTTGTCATCTTCTACTTCTTTATAGCTTTGAATATTACGTCTAGTTTACCCTAATTTTATCTGAAATTTCAGGTCTAATTGGCGCACCAGATGCATCAGCTTTTACCCACACAAGTTTGCCATTGTCTTCGTTGTATTTTTTCGTTGAACAGACAAACAGCATGTCAAACTGTAGCAATAGTGCGCCTTCGCTATATGACTTTCCTTCATACCAACAGACTTGCTTTGGTATTTCTCCATATAACCTCAAATCAGCGGGCGTTGTCGCCAAAACAGGCAGTGAGATCAAATTAACAGTGATTAAACAAATTAAAAACTTCATCAAATTTAGTTTTTTGAACTAGAGTGTTAAATGACTATAGAATAATAAGGAAAAATGACAATGGCTTTAGACCAAAAATTGTTGGATGAGTTGACCTTACTAGCTAGATTTCCAAGACATAGTTTGCATCAGGGAATAAAAATTCATAGTAGTGCGCCGGAGGGTATACAAGGTGCGGCGATGCGGCTATTTGAAAAAGGAGTCATCGACAGTCCCGATGGTGGGTATCTGACAGATCTGGGTCATGACCTTATTGGTCACTTTGACCATGTCTATAGCGCACTGAAATAACAGGCGTTAGTTTGATTGAAAGAGTGATATTCTTAGCATATCACTCTTTTTACAAGCTTTATTGTGCGTCTAGTTGATTTTCAGGCGCTGCATCAGAAAATGCATTAAGTGTATTGCAATATTCATAGACTCGACTGATCTTAGGAAATTCAGTCATATCTACTTTAAAACGCAATGCGTTAAATACTTGTGGTACTAAACAAACATCCGCGAGCGTGGGCTCTGTACCAAAGCAAAATTGACCGTCGCCTATCATAGGCTCTAGCTTTTTAAAACCTTCGATAACCCAGTGGCGATACCACTCGCTTTTTTGCTCGTCAGATGCGCCTAGCTCACTTGAGAGATATTTAAGTACACGCAAGTTATCGATAGGGTGGATATCACAGGCGATAGCGTAGCAAAAGTTTCTTACCTGCGCTTTTTGCCAAGGATCTTGAGGTAGCAATGCTTGGCCTGTTTGAGTTTCTTCTAGCCACTCCAATATTGCTAAAGATTGTGCAAGAACGCCATGCTCAGTTTCAAGAGCCGGTAGTAACCCTTGACCGTTTTTACTTAAATATGCCTCGCCGCTTTGCTCCGATTTAAGTAAGTTTACAGGGACTAACTCGTGATCTAATCCTTTAAGATTTAAAGCAATACGCACTCGATAGGCCGCAGATGAGCGAAAATAAGTATAGAGTTTCAACATAATCTTTATGCTCCTTTAAAGTACTTTTTAATGCCTTTCCAGCAATCAGCATAGTTAGGCTGACGTGCTTTGCCTTCTAAAGCATACTTAGTTGGAGAGATAATGTAACGTGACTCAAACATAAACGCGAGTGTGTTTTCATAGCGCTGTGGTGCAAGCTCTGCGTTGCTCGCCTTCTCAAATACGTCCGCTTCAGGTCCATGTGGAGACATACAGTTGTGTAGACTCATGCCACCGGGTACAAAACCATGTTCTTTAGCGTCGTAGACCCCTTCAATTAAGCCCATAAACTCACTCATGATATTACGGTGATAATAAGGCGGACGGAATGTATTTTCTGCCACCATCCAGCGCGGTGGGAAGATCACAAAGTCTACGTTTGCAACACCGGGTGTGCCTGATGGAGAAGTCAGTACAGTAAAAATTGACGGATCAGGATGATCAAAGCTTACGGTGTTCATTACGTTAAATCGTGCTAAATCATATTTGTATGGGGCGCTATTTCCTGTCCATGCAACCACATCAAGCGGTGAGTGGCCAATCTTAGAGCGGAACAGATTACCATTAAACTTTGCAACGAGTTCAAAATCGCCTTCTTTGTCTTCAAATGCGGCAACGGGGTATTGAAAGTCACGTTCGTTGGTATAGCCATTCGCCCCAACAGGACCTCGTTCAGGTAATATATAAGGGTGTCCATAGTTTTCACAAATATAACCACGCACCGTATCGCTTAAAAGCTCTACACTGAATTTGATACCACGAGGGATAACGGCAATCTCACCTGGTTTAATTGCGAGTTTTCCACACTCAGTGTGTAAAATGAGTTCACCTTGCTGCGGGACGAATAACAACTCGCCATCCGCATTATAGAAGTAACGACCTTCCATTGATGCGTTAGCAACGTAAACATGAATACCAATCCCGCTTTGGCCATTGGCACTGCCGTTAGCAGCCATCGTTACTAAGCCATCGATAAAGTCTGTTTTTTCTTGTGGTATATCGATAGGATTCCAGCGCAACATGGAAGGAGGGGGAACGGCTTCAGTTATTGGTGCCGTGCGCAATAGGCCATTATCCATCGCTTCATATTCACCCTGTAAAACAGAAGGGCGAATACGGTAGAACCAATTTCGACGATTATCAGCACGAGGCGCTGTAAAAGCGGTGGTGTTATATTGCTCTGCATAAAGATCGTATTTTACTTTTTGTGGTGAAAATTGACCAATAGGCAAAGCGCCCGGCAGTGCTTCACTTTCAAATTGATTACCAAATCCAGTTAAATATTGAAGTTCTTGGCTCATGTGTCTCGACTCCTTTGTGTTTTATAGTAAGATACTCTCATGTGAGAGTATTTTCAATGTTTGTCATCTAGTCGCTCTGTAAAGTTATAGTGACAGCTGGGAGTGTGGAAGAATGTCTAAAAATGATGAAAAACTGCTGAATATAAACGAATTTTTACCGTATCAGCTCGTTTCACTGTCAACAAAAGTGAGCAATGACTTTGCGCACGTCTATGAACAAAAGGGAGAATTAACACAGCCACAATGGCGGGTGTTATCTCATGCAATAAAGAAGGAGGGGAGCACCGCAAAGCACATTTGCGAACTGGCAAGCATGGATAAATCAACCGTTTCAAGAGCAATTAAGCAGTTACAAGACCGAGGGTTGATTGAGATGTTAGTGAGTCCAAGTGATAAACGTGCAAAAACTATTGCGGTGACAGAACAAGGAAGAGTGCTTTATCAAACGTTAACGCCGCTTGCATTGGCATGGGAAGCTGAGCTGCTTAGTTGTTTTAGCGATGAGCAGAAAGAGAAGTTCGTACAACTGCTAAAATTATTACAGTCCGCAGTAGATGAAAAAGAGCTTGATCACTCGCTTAGAACAAGCTCTATATAGTAAAGTACCGCTGAATGTTATCTCGTACGGTTTTCTGTACATGATACTATAGTCATATAGATCATATAGAGCATGGATATTTCAAATGCGCTGCTTTTTAGTGAATGACTGGATAGAGAGATGATTGAAAAATCAACAGCTATGCCTAACATCGTGACTAGAAAGCCGATAAAAGCTTTACGTTTTAACATAATTTATCCCTTATCATATTGATAATCCTTTCATTTCAACATTTAGTATGGTTGCTTCTTCAGAAGCAACGATTTGTCCTTTTTCTATTATATTTAATATCAGGAATTTATAAAGGTTAATTAGTTGGGAAATAATCTTAAGCTGAATTAAATATAAAAAAGGCCAACTTTCGTTGGCCTTTGGGAGATTATCTAATTACGTGTTAGATATTAGAAGTTGTAGCGTACGCCGATCTTGATACGGTAAGTTGAGTCTTCTGCTTCAAACTTATAGTCGCTAGTAATCGGTGCGCCGATGATGTACTTACCAGTCGCAGGGTCGATATCCATGTTTAGCGTATTACGAGTGCCAAAGTCTTGCGTATAAACTTTACCAGCTGAAGAATCAATCAGGTTTAGTAAGTTATTCACTACGAAGTAGACTTCACCTTTATGATCTTTGGTGAAACCTGGAAGTTCCTGAGAAACATATAGATCCATAGTCGTTGTCCAAGGCGATGTAGCCGTGCTACGGTCCACGAAGCCACCTGCATAGCCAGACAGACCTAAGCTCTCATAATGAGCAAGCACTTCTGCTTCAGTTGTGCCTTCGTAACGAAGTACGTTTGCATCGTTTGCCGTTGGAACATAAGCTAGGTAGTTACCACCGAACGTAGAGCCAAAGCCTGAAGGCTGAATTAAGTCTTGATTGAAGAAGCGACCACCAGTTAGGTTTTGCCATCTTGTTAGGTGGCTATATGCTGAACCTGAACGGCGCTCAAAGAAAAGATTGAAATTCGTTTTATAGTTTTCAATGAACTCTGTTGAATAGCCAAGGTTTAGGACAAAACGGTGCTCTGTTTCATAAGAAGAAGTACCGATTTGTGTTTCTTGGTGGTCTAAGAAGTGACCGAAGCGGTAGTTACTACGACCAGTTGAAGAGCCACCAGGGTTACCTTCAGTGATATCTTGGTGAGTATAAGACATATCAAACTTGAAGCCGTTATCCCACGTTTTAGCAAGACCAGTACTTAGAATAATCGAACGACCGTTTTTATCTGCGTTCGTTAGCATAATCTCAAGTTCACGGGTATCGTAGAATGGTAATGCACCATCAGCAGTAGAACCTACTACATCACCTTCCTGAAGAAGTGCAGCATTTACCCATTCAGCGGTATTTTCTTTATCTGTGAAGATTGCAGTTGTAGTCCACGCGAATCCGTCACCAAGGCCTGGGATGTCAAGTGTTACATCCGCATTTAGCATATAAGTCCACTGTGATGGAATGTCGAAGTTAGGATCGATAAAGTTCGAAACTGAACCACGATTCGCGTTGTTAATACCTTCGATAGCCTCTGGCGGAATAGTATTTAGGATATTTGCTGGAGCAGTAACATCACTAGCAGAGAAGTTTTGACGACTGAAGCCATCGTTTGAGTAAGAGTTTGAGATCCAAACGTTAGGGTTACCACCTGCATAACGACCTACGCTACCACGGATAGTGACGTCTTCGTTCATGTAGTAAGTGAAACCTGCACGAGGCAACCAAATGTCAGCGCCATCTAGGTTATAAGTGTTATCAAAACCCGTTCTGTCCAATACGTCTTGGTTGAACGCTGGTTTGTCGTCAGAGCCTAAACGCTCGTAACGAAGACCAAAGCTAAACGCTAGTTCATCGCTGAAGTCCCAACGGTCGTTCACGTATAGTGCAAGGTCTTTACGTTTGAATGCCGCTGCAACTGCATCAGGGTTATTGCCGATACCGTTGCTATATGTGTATCTTGAAATTTGGCGTGCTGCAAAGTCTTCTAGGCTGTTAAATGTGATAACACCCTTAGAACCATCTAGATAAAGGTTTTCAACGTCTAGAATGTCATACTTGATACCGAACTCTAGTGTATGTTCGTCAAGTAGGTAAGTACCGTCAAACTTGAATGTTGTTAGGTCGTTTTCTAGTGAGTTTGAGTGGCGGCTAGCATCTGAACCAAAGCTGATGTCACCTGTAACACCATCACCATCTACGTCGATGTTGCTGATGCTGATATCACCTAAACCAAGTGCGCTATCAAGTGAAATCTGACCAGTTTCAACAGACTTGCTTGTGATACTGATTTGCGTTGAGAAATCATCTGTCCAGTCAGAGTATAGTGTTGAGCTGAAGTTATTTAGTTTCTCAGATTTATTGTACCAATAAGTGCTTAGGTGTAGATCATCAGCATCATCAGTCATGTTGTTTGTGCGGTTACCTTCATTGAACATGTAGATAAAGTTTGCACGATGATAGTCGTTGATGTTCCAATCTAGTTTGATGATATATTTTTCATCTTCTAGTTGTGGTTGAGTGTCTGCACCACCGATGTTATCAACACCATATACTTCAGAAGCAATTTTGCGTACTGCTGCTAAGTCGTTTTGTGTGATTTTTGTCTCGTTAGCGCCAATACCAGAACCTGCAGGGCCCCACTCAATTGACTGAGGAGATTCATACTTTTCGTAAGCACCGAAGAAGAATAGTTTGTTTTCGATAAGAGGCGCACCGATTGAGAAGCCATAGTTCTCTTCTTCAAACTCTAGTGGAACTTCTTTACCATTGTTTTTTGGAGTACCTGCCCAGCTGTCAGTCATTTTCTCATAGAAAACGCTACCAGTGATTTCGTTAGTACCAGACTTAAATACCGCGTCAACGTTACCACCAGTAAAGCCACTTGATTTAGCATTTGTTGGTGCTACTTGAACTGTAACTTGATCAAGTGCGTCTAGAGGGAATGGGTTACGCTGTGTTGGGTAACCACCAGAATTAAGACCGAAGTCATCGTTTAGCGGAATACCATCAACAGTAATAGAGTTTGTACGCGGGTTTGAGCCTGCGATTGTCATTGAGCTGTCGCCACCAGGTTGGATAACAACTAGCGGGTTATTTCTTACTACGTCTTTAATATCACGGTTGATACTAGGCGTGCTCTTGATTGCATCAGCACCGTAATAAGTGTCGTTTGCAGAAGAGTTAAATAGTACTGGAGTACCAGTAACTACGATAGACTCCATTTGCAATTCGCTTAGCTGCTGGTCGATCTTTTGGGCTTCACCTAGTGATAGGTAAACGTTACGCAGCTCAGCGTCACGGAATTTGTTTGAGTCGATAGTGATGGTGTACGGACCACCAACACGAAGACCTGATGCATTGTACGTACCAGTGTCATTCGTTGTAACAACGCGGCGTGTACCTGTCGGTTCGTGAACGATGATAATCTTAGTGTCTGCAGCTGGATTACCTTGAGGTCCTACAATCTGTCCTTTAATAGACGAAGATGTATCTGCCGCAACCGCCATGCCACTCATGCCTAAACTTGCAGCGATAGCAAGCGTAAGTGCATTTTTGCGAAGTTGGATTTTCATTATGTTGTTTCCCGTGTTAGTAGGTTATTTTAAACTAATGGTTAACTGTTATTTTATTTGCTGGCTTCAGTGATGAAACCAGCGGTTTAGAATTAGGATCATAAATTTGGTTTAATAAGCCAGCTAATCTAATGCCACCTTGTTGAAGCCTGAATTTAACTGTTGGCATATATTTATAAATGTAACCATAACTTATTTCAGTTTCATTGCTGTTATAAACTTTTTCAGCAATATTATTTGACTCAAGCAACCAATCTGCTGGCGAACTGTCTAAGTATTCAGCAATAATTTCATTATTTGTGGTTTGAATAAAACGGGTAAATTCGGTAAATGAAAGATTCTCATTTTCGATTAATTTTGTGTCCCAAGTACTGTGTAGGTTTGAATCACTGCCAAAAAACTTCACTTTAATCATGTTACCGCCACGATCTTTGGCGCGACCCGCGTGAAACGGCTGATGGCTGTCACCCACAAGGTGAACTAGGAAACGGAATGCAAAACGCTTTTCATCAATTGATTTAGATTCTGATTTTAGCGTATTGATGGAGTAGTAGATGCCATCTAGGATGTGTTTTACTTTCTCTTTATCATTTAAATCGGCATGAACGTGCTCATGCATTGCTTTTGGGTTGTCGATGTTGATGTAATGCCACTTCGAAGATTGTTTACGCCAAAACGTACCTGGATCCGAACGCATTTCATCAGCCCAAGTTGAAATTTCAGCTAGAGAGTCACCTTCTAATAAAGGTTGAATCGCAACGCGAGTCTGCTCGGTTAAATGCGCCTCTGCCAATTCGCCAATGATCCTATGACCATTTTGACCCCAGGCGTGTGCACTTGACGTTGTTATAGTCATCCCTACAGCGAAAAGTAATGACAAGCTTTTACGTAACATTTGTATCTCTTGTAGAAAAGGGAACAATCTTCCCAGCCGAAAAGTGAGGCCAATTGTCCGTATTTTTCAACAAAATAAAAGGACTCAATAAGATTCATAATTTCTTGTCAATAAAGTAATAAATTCATCTAGTTATGAGTTATTGGTAAAATTACCTATTGCAATGAGTAAAGAAAATTGATCTAATAGCGGTCAAGAAAGGATAGGTTATTCCAATTAGTGATATATAGTAACATTTTGATTAGTAAATCAACAATTGTATCTTTGTTGTTTATAAGCGCATTATTGTGCTGGATTTTAGGGGCTCGGTTAATATCGGCAAAGCCTCTAACTCTTGATCCCGTCGTCCAGTATTCAAATACCTGCAAAACACGCTCAGTGTCTAATATCAACACATTAAAAATACATGTTCCGATTAAAAGCCTCGCGTTAGACGTATTAGTTAGAGCGTGTGAAGATGCAGTTGTCACTAGGCAATATGGGCAGGTTAAAGTGTATTGGGGAGGAAGTCTCGCTGAGCAAATAGAGTTTCTTGCAAAGGGGATCGCCGATCTTATTTTAACGAAAGACAACATCATGTCGGCTTTGATGGCTGAATCAACGCATAGTTATAAGCCTGTTATCGGTTATCCGGCTTATTCCGCCTTTTTTATCTCAAACACAGAAAAACCTAAACTCTCTAAGTCGTATTTCTTAGATAAAAAAATAGGTTTGCTTGACTATCCAACAAGTCGCTCTGGCCACATATTACCAAAAAGTGCATTTAAAGAGTTAGATATCGATATCAATGCACTCGATATTACCTATTTAAGCTCGCATCAAGCGCTCCGCGATCGGTTGGCTGCTGGCGAAGTTGATATTATAGCTTCTTATTGGTCCGAAGAAGATGAGCAGCGGTTTTCGAAGAATTACCTTACGCCAATTGCAAATAACGTTAGTGGCAGTAAATGGTATTTAAAATTGAACAACAATAACACTGATTTAGCTTGTGCAATGCAGGGAATTATTAACCAGGTGGCTCAATTAAGAACATCTAGTTACTTTGATAAGGTAGATAAATACTGGCAATGTGAAGCCTTACCTTATGGCTTTATCGGAGAAGACGATGGAAGTTAACCAGCGTAATATATTCGTTTTTATTGCTTTAGCACTGTTGTTTAGCGGCATTTTCTACATTTCTCAAAGTATTGAAACTAAGCGGGTTTTGAAGCAACAAAAAGAAGCGGTTGCGCTTCGTGTTGCTATTGATATGAGTCGTTTACCAGTCGCAGATCCTTTTTTACATTATGCAGGTAATGAAACTGAGTTAAGAGAATATATAAACTCACTCAATACTGTGTTAGACGCCCAAGACGCTCGTTTGACTGTTCTTGACATTAATACATCTGGAGCAGGACAGGGTGAAAAAAGTGAAGTACTAACATTATCAGCGCCACACAGAAACTTCTATGTCGCGGTCTCATTAGATGATACCAAGCCAAAATCAGCCTATATTTTTCCACTGATTATGGCGTTTATCGGCGTTGCAGTGTTCAATTGGGTAAGAAGAAAAGGTGTTGAGGCAAAGGTAAATTCAAACCAAGCGCTAGAAAAGCTACCGGAATTTAAGCTTGTTATTGATTTGTATTCAAAAACAGTGACGACGAATAGAGATAAACTAGTAAGTGTCCAGCTTGCCAACAAACCGTTATGCTTCTATTTAGCGCTTGTTGAGTTTTGCGATGTCAATCCCGATACCGTTCTTAATCAAAACAAAGAGATGCCAAAGGAGTTATTGGATCTCGCTGACAAATACTTTTACCGTTTAGTTGAGCTTGGGCATACCATTAGAAAACGACCCAACTTTACTAATAGTTTAGAAAAAACATTAAGTGAAATTAGAGCTGCACTGGATGAGGTATTAGACGCATGCCCAGAAAAAAAGGTGTTGTTTTATCCGCCGAAAGCACATGGCGAGGGGTCTCGTTCTAAATTACATAGTTACGGACTGAGTGGAGTGAAAAAGTCAGATATTGATATTATTGGTAAATAAAATAAATTCATATAAAGCGGTGCATCACACCGCTTTATATGAGTTACTTTTTTATAAATCTACAGCCTTTATGGGGCTATTCTTTTGAAAGTAATCTTTGAGGACCTGCGCATCAGTTAGGTCGGTAGCGGTGTACCCTGGAAGATGATTAATCTTCGGATAACCGTCACCACCAGATGCGTTATAACTATTCACACTCATGCGGTAGGTCTTACCGTCAGTTAATGGCTCGCCCGCTATGCGAACATTGGTTACCTTATCGTTCTTAATATCAAACGTAATATGGTGGAACTGTAAGTAAGCACCAGAGTCAGGTGGGAACTTGGCGACAATGTCTAAGTAGTTAATTAGGTCGCTGGCTTTCCAATCTATGTACGTAATGCGATTTTTAAAAGGGTGAACTTTCAGTACATCTTTGTAACTCACATCACCTTGTTCGATACTATCTCGGATCCCACCACCACTGATAATGCCAAAATCTGCTTCGACAGCTGTCATCTGCGCGTTAATGATGAGATCTGCTAAGTTGCTTTGCTTAAATCTAACCGTACTGCGACGGCCATCTAAGAAGCTATCTACGTATCCGACAGCACCAGCAATTTGTGCTTGTCCTTTTTCTTGAAAAGGTGTTAAAAAAGCGAGCATTTGCGGATCTTCTTGAATAGTTGCGCCAATAACGGCTCCGGATTTATCTTTTAAGTTTACAGGGATTAAGTTATAGCTAATCAAGGTTTTTGTATCACCATCAAGCCTAAATACGGCTTTGCCCACATACTTACCCCACTCATGTGCTTGCATAATCCAAACACCATTTTGCTTATCTGGTTTACATGTTTTGCCAGGAGCAAAAGCTGTGTCCTCGTTACCATTGTCATCGACACATACTGGCTCCTGAGAATGTCCACCGACTATTAAATCAAGCATACCTTTAGGAAGTCGGCGCGCAAGCGTTACATCACCAGGTGCATTGATCCCATGATTAGCACCGTGATAGTGACCCATGTGTGTCACAGCTATCATCACATCTGGCTGATATTTGGCTTTAATTTTAGGGACCCAGCTTTCTGTGGCTGCTAAGGGCTCAATAAAAGTCAAACCATGAACATGTTTTGGATTGGCAATTTTGACGGTATCAGTTGTTGTAAGTCCAAGTACGGCAATGGTCAATCCTGCACGTTCAATGATCGTGTAAGGCTCGTATGCGGGCATTTGATTTGTATTATCAAGAATATTTGCTGACAGTAGTGGGAAGCTTGCCCACTCAATTTGTTTGGCTAGTACATCTCGGGTGTTGTCAAATTCATGGTTACCAATTGCCATGGCATCGTAACCGAGTTTACTCATTCCCTTAAAATCAGGTTCGGCAAACTGTAAATCAGATTCTGGTACACCCGTGTTTATATCGCCTCCGGAAAGCAATATAACGGCATGTCCTGATTTTTCGGCATCACTCCTTAATTGGTCAATTAAGGTTTTTCTGGCAGCCATACCATATTCACCTTTTTCATTTTGCCAAAAACGACCATGATTATCGTTGGTGTGTAGTACGGTTAGATATTCTGCTTGTTGCGACTGCTTAGGAGAGGAAAAATGGCATGCTGATAATAGCAAAGCCGTTGAAAGGATAAGTAAGTTGCGCATAATTTAGAAGCTATTTGATAAATTATGCGCGTATTCTAGAACATTATAATTATTTTAATAGTGCTAACACTCAAAATTGCTATATTTTCTGGCGTTTTGTGCCACCGCAGATACTCTTCTGTCTAGTTCAGACTTTGCAAACTCACATTTTGCATGATCGGTTTCTATCATCCAGTTTAAAAAGCTCGCTGGCAGCGTGGAGTATGGTTCTCCAGCATGAAGTCCAAAATCGCAGATATCATTATCCTGTTTCATCTATGTGCCCCTGTTGTTCTTTTTGCCATCGCCATGCTAACAAATTGGCTCAGAGATTAAAGAACAATTAGTTAAAACGGATGGCATTTTTATCGTTTTTAGTTATATAAGTGTTAAAAGTAATGTGATCCACTGCAACACAATGAAGGCACATCCAGCAAGGTAGAGGCGAAAACGCGTTCTAATATGATTACTGCCGATATGAACATAGGCATGTGCAATACGGCTAATTACAAACAGTAAGGCGAAAATGCTGAACCACAAGGTGGCAAGTTTCATTGCGAGTGCGGCGAGAGAAACAACAAAAAACAACACGGGAATTTCGAACTGATTAGTAAAGTTTCTAGATGCCAGAATGACTTTTTCAGGCGCATTGTCGAGCGCCATGGTTTTGAATTGATCAAACTGGATCTGTTTTTCTCGTGCTGCTTTAAATCGACGTTTCCCCATAATGACCATGATGACTAAGGTCAGTAGAGTTTGTAAAAATAGCGCGGCGAGCAGTAAATAAATGGATGTCGGCATAGATTCCTCAGTTTACGAAGTGTTACAAAACAAAAAATTTCTATATTGCAAAAGCTTAGTCGAATGACGATGATAGTCTGGTTCCAAAAAGTAATTATCACAATAATGGATTGTTTTATGAAAAAGCTATTCGCAATTAGCACACTTACCTTAGCAGTTTTGACTGGATGTGGTACAACTTCTTCACTTAATCATTCAGGCGCAACTGAGAATCTTCTTTCAGAGCAACTGGTTGTAAGTCCTAATGATGATAGGCAATATCAAACGTTAACCTTGGAAAATGGCATTGAAGTTATTTTGGTATCAGATCCTTCGGTATCGAAATCAGCCGCAGCACTGAGCGTTGGCGTTGGTCTCCTACACGATCCTATGTCTCAGCAAGGGATGGCGCACTATCTTGAGCATATGCTATTCCTTGGTACAGAAAAGTATCCAGATAGCAAAGGTTATTCTGAGTTCATGACCAAAAACGGTGGGGCACATAATGCGTACACTTGGCTGGATATTACTAATTACATGTTCAAAGTGAACAACGATGCCTATGACGAGGCGTTAGACAGATTCTCCGACTTCTTTAAATCTCCAAAGCTTTACCCTGAGTACACAGAAAAGGAAAAAAATGCTGTAAACGCAGAATGGTCTATGCGTCGTGAAATGGACTTTTTCGGTCAATTTAAACTTGCACGGAACATGATGGGAGAGCATCCAGCTAACCGCTTCCTTATTGGTAACCTAGAAACGTTAGGTGATAAAGAAGGTAGCAAACTACATCAAGAGACCGTTGCTTTTTATGATAAGTACTACTCTGCGAACATCATGAAGTTAGCCATGATTTCTAACGAGCCGATTGAGCAGATGGTGGCAAAAGCGAAAAAGCATTTCACGACAATCAAGAATAAAAACATCGAGAAGCCAGAGGTTAAACAATCGCTTAACTTTGATAACGTTGGGAAAAAGTTGGTCCATTATAAACCAAATGAAGACGTTAAGACGTTACAGCTTGATTTCACTATCAAAAACAACGCAAGTGCGTTTGCGGTTAAACCGAACTATTTCATTACCTATCTTCTAAGTAATGAAATGGCGGGTAGCCCTGCTCAAGTCCTAAAAGATAAAGGCTTAATCTCATCGTTAAGTGCATTTGCGACACCGAATAGTTATGGTAACTACGGGACATTGCAGATTGATATTCAGTTAACTGATGAGGGCTTAAAGCAACGCGAGTTAATTACAGGTACGGTACTTGATTATATCGATATGATCCGTGATAAAGGCGTCGATAGTCGTTACTTCAAAGAAATTCAAACGTCGTTAAATAATCAGTTTAGGTTTTTAGAAAAAGGCGATGAGTTTGGTTACGTCAGTAACCTTGCAGATAGCATGCAGCACTACCCAATGAATCATGCTATCAATGCGAGCTACTATTATGCGCAGTTTGATGCAGATGCTGTTAATGCTGTTTTGGAACAGTTAACACCAGAGCAAATGCGAGTATGGTATATCAGTAAAGGTGAACCTACTGATGCAAAACTACACTTCTATGATGGTGAATATCAGATTGTAGACTTAAAGCGTAGCGATTTTGATAAATGGAAAGAAGAGGCAAATTTCGATTTAGCCCTTCCTAGTGTAAATACTTTACTTCCTGAAAACTTCGCTCTGAAAACATCTGCGGATGATGCGAAAAAGGGCGTTCAGAAGGTTATTGATGCGGATGGCGTAACAATCTGGCATGCCGCGAGTAAGCGTTTCTACCAACAGCCTAAAGGTAGTCTGAAAATTTACGTCAATAATCCAAGTGCATTAAAAGACATCAAAACCGAAGTTGCACTGTCGATTTGGGCTGATTTATACCGCTTGGATAAGGCAAAGTTGATGACGGAAGCCAGTATCGCGGGTATGCACCTTGGACTGACTCCTGCAAATGGGATAATGCTAGATATTTCAGGTTTTACTGATAAGCAAGCTTCATTGATAAAGGATGCGCTCTCTGGTGTTCGTATAGAAACGAATAAACGAGCTTTTGACCAAGCTATTGATCGTTACGTACGTGGCATTAAGAACCAAGAAAAAGAATTCCCATTCAGACAAGCTTTCGGGGTTTATCAAAAGCTTATCCGTTCAGGAAGTTATGATGACTCCGCACTGATATCAGCAGCTAAATCTTTGACTCTGGCCGACTTAGATAAAGTGCAAAATCAAATTCTGACGAATAACCAAGTTCGTGTTTTTGCCTATGGTAATTACGATAAAGCCGATTTGCAAACAGTAAAAGAGACGCTTGATAATGCGCTGCCTAAACGCCAAAAAGTGACCAAGTACGCACGTGCTAAGTATTGGCAACCAGAGCAAAAGCAGACACTGGTATGGCAGCAGGACATTGATGTTGCTGATGTTGCTGTAATCGATTTTGCAGTGCACCCAATTAAAGGCTATGCGCAAAAGGCGGCGGCGATGGTGCTTCAAGGTCACTTAAGAACGGCGGCATTTGAACGTCTGAGAACCGAAGAGCAGCTAGCGTATGCGGTTGGTGCAACGAGTGTTGCTATTGATGAATATTCAGCGCTAGGCTTTTATATTCAAACACCAGTAAAAGATGCTAAAAGCATGCAAGATCGTTTTGACGAGTATAAAGATGAATACGCTAAAGACTTAGCAGCGTTAGATCAGACGACTTTCGAGCAGTTAAAAAATGCAGTGTTAGTCTCATTAACCGAAGAGCCAAAAAACCTTTCTGAAGAATTACAGCCGTTAATAGGCGATTGGTTCAAAGAAAATATGGCATTTGACTCTGAAGCTAAGCTAATTGCTGCAGTTAAAGCGGTCACATTAGAAGATATTAAAGCGTACTATCAGCAAACTGTGATGAACACCGATGCTGCTAGATTAAACATTCAATTACGCGGCGCTAAGTTCCAAGCTGAGCCGTTTGCAGATTTACCGAAGCAAACTAAGCTAAATTCAGTTGATCAAATGTATAAAAACGTCAAATTCCAACAGTAATCTGTCGGTATTTCAGTAGTAATTAAAAGCTGGGCAAATTCGTTTCCCAGCTTTTTTATTCACTTATGCAAATGCTAAAGTTCCAATGGAAGTTAATTATGATATTTTCGGAGACTAGATGAAGATTGCGACAGGAGAAAGGATCTTTTTAAGGAAAGCGACGCTAAATGATGCGGGCTTTTTACTCAGGCTTTTGAATCAAAAAAGCTTTATCGATAATATCAGGGATAAAGGCATAAAAACGCAACAACAAGCTGAGGAACATATTGAGCAAGCTTATCTTATTCCCTATCAAATTGGTACGCCTGCAGCTTACATCGTGGTAGAAGCAAGCAGCAATAATAGTATTGGCTTGTGTGGCTTATATCAGAGATCTTATTTTAATATTCCAGATTTAGGCTATGCATTTTTAGATGAATTTACTGGAAAAGGCTATGCATCTGAGGCTGTTAGGTTACTCATGCAATATGCTAAACTAGAAGAAAACTATACTAAGCTAGGTGCTATTACATTAGAAAATAATTGCAACAGCATTAACCTACTTAGCAAAGTGGGATTTAGTCGGATTGGTAAAATAATAATTGATAACGACTTAACACCTGTAGTGGTGTTTGAGTGCCAACTATAAATGCAGACTTATTTGTGCAGTTAGTTGGTTAAAGTTTTTTTGATGTGCCGTTACAAGTGCACTAAAGCCATCCTGCTCAAGCGTTGTTTCAAACTGGAACGGTTGCACTTGAGTTAGTTGATAGCTCCTTTCTTTGTATTGGTAAAGATACCAAGTCCCACTCATTACAGCGCCTTTTTCAAAGTGCCCTGCGAACTCGTTAATTTCTACAACGAGGCGTTGATGCTCTTGCGTATTACGATAGAACTTATCGCTTTTAATTGCAGTGGTTTTGTTGGTTGCATTTAATGCGTTTACTAAGTTCCAACTCAGCATATCTGAAGGTGGCTGAGCCCAAAAATGAAAATTAGCGATATTTACTTTGTTCTCCGGTTGATATTGCACCAAAGCTTGCTGATCAAACAATTCAATTAACTGCACTTTATCAACCAATAGGACGTGATTGAGCTCAACTCGCTTTTCTTCAGCGATACTCTTTGCTTCTAACTGATAATAACTGACCGGCTGAGACGGATTCGTTATACAGCCCGTTAAACAAAATAGAAGCAAAAATATCGCTAAGCCAGTCTTCATTTATTTTTCCTTGGGAGTGGATCTGCATCGCTTTCTTTATTAAAAATAAGCATGTTCGGTTGTTCATTCAACCCTTTAGAAATAGGCTTTAAGCGATTTGACAAGCTTTCAAGTTCTTCAAGGGTATTACTCAGTTGATCCATAACACCTGAACCTTTTTGGTACTGGGTCATGGTTTGCTCAAATTGCTTCAAGCTTGATGTGAGCTGGCTTAACGTATCTTTTAAGCTCGTTAAATTACCGCCAATCTTGTCTGTTATCTTGTTATTATTGATAGACTCTACGAGTTGATTCATTTCCATTGCTAGTAACCTGTGTTGCTGAAGGGCACCTTCTAGTTCCTTAACAGTTGTTTCAAGAGGTAACCCATTTAACTTGTTCAGTAAGCTTGTGACCTGTTCAGAAAGTGCTGTAATACCGCTTGGAACGCTTGGTAATACTGGATAAATAGCCGTTTTGTTTGAACTAACGACTTCTGCACTTGGATAAAAGTCTAACTCTATATATACAGCACCTGTTAACAAATTACCACTTTTTAGTGACGCCCTAAGGCCACTGCTAATCCATTTGTCTATATTTTCTGACCAATATGTTTGTGCAAGCTGTGCATCTTCGTAAATGCGGCCGTACTCAATTTTAACCAATACAGGGACGGAGGTGTTATTTTGCTGAAAGTATAAAGGTCTATCGTCGCTAACACCAGTCGCAGGAACTTGTTCTATGGTGCCGATTCGCATACCCCGATATTCGATTGGTGCACCAGCTCGAAGCCCACGAATTGATTGCTCAAACTCAATGAGATAATAATCGAAGTGATCAAAGCGTTGTTCTAAAGCCATTGCGAAGTTTTTGTGTAAGGCGTAGGTTTTGTTTTCGAGCGCTACTGTGCCGCTTGGCATGGTTGGTGGATAGTCAACAGAAATCCCGCCCTTTATCATCTTTGCAAGAGATCCTGTCGACACTTCAACGCCTTCCGTCGACAATTTAAAATCAATGCCGGAACTAATCCAAAAAATAGCGTTCTCTGTAATAAGGGTATCGTATGGCGAATAGATAAAAATACCATATTCCATTTTTAAGCTTTCGACACTAAAGTGTGCAGACTCAACCTGACCCACTTTATAATTGCGGAAAAAAATACTGGATCCAACGTCTAACACTTCAGCATCTGAAGCCACGAGTTGATAGCGTTTTCCTTGCACCTCTGAGCTAATTAATGCTGGTTCATCCATTAAGGTGAAAATGCTCGAACGTGCGTTTGCTTCACCGGGAGAGAGCTCTATATATACGCCAGATAGTAAGGTATTCATGCCTGAGATGCCGGATTCGTCAATTCGAGGCTTTACTACCCAAAACGATGAATCTTCGGCCAATAAGTCACGGTAGGGCTGCAAAATCCGAACTTTTGCTACCACTGCATTTTGCGCTAATTCAAGCTTTAATGACTCGACTAATCCGACCTTAACGCTTTTTACTCTCACCTCAGTTTTGCCGGCAATAATGCCATCTGCGTCAGTCATTTTTATAAAAATAGTGTGGCCTTTATTTGCCTGATGTTGATATAACATCCAGCCTGTGATGAGCAACGCGATAATTGGAATAATCCAAATCACTGAAAATTTTGGTTTGTCTTCTATATCAGCTTGAGTAGTCATTGATTATTTTTATCCCACAATAATCTTGGATCAAAACTATTAACGGCTGCGATTTGGCAAAGCACCATCAAAGTAAAAAATACGATACCAATTTCCGGTTCGACATTTAGCACCGTACCAAGTTGCACCAAAGAAACTAAGATAATCACCACAAACACATCTATCATCGACCAGCGGCCAATGAATTCAAGCAAGCGATACACTTTTGTTGCTGTGATTGGGTCTTTGGGTTTTTTAACTCGTATTAGTAAGTAACTCAATAGTAACGCTTTTGCGATAGGAATACATATACTTGCGAGAAAAATAAGTGTTGCTACGGGATAAGAACCGGCTTCCCAAAGTACTTGAACGCCTGAAAAAATCGTCGCAGGTGTATGGAGGCCAAGACTAATGGTATCCATGATGGGTAGAAAATTAGCCGGTACAAGTAGCACGACGCTGGTGAGCATCCAAGCTAAGCTTTTTTGCGTAGATTGAGACTTTCGGTATTTTAGTTTGGCGTAGCAACGCTGACACTTTTCACCTTCTCCCAAAAAGCCACAAACCTTGCAACGTTTTAGCGTGGAAGATAAATTCTTCGGCTCCACTAGGTGACGATTACATTGAGTCTGATTACGCCACATATACTCGTGGTCAAAAAGTGAGAGGGCTTCAATAAAACATAAAACGAATAAAATATAGGCCCAAAACCCAAGGCCCATCTCCAATTCAGCAAAAGACATTAATTTAAAAGCGCTCACAAGCACGGCAACTAAAAATATATCGGTGAGATTAAGCGGTTTTAGTGCTGAGAGTAATTTTGCTAAATGCCGGGCATTGTGCGCATTGATGATTTGCCAATACTCGGTGTGTGCGAGTAGTAGCAACGAGCATACGGCAACAGGCATAACTAGGATAGTGAAGGCAAATAATCCAGCTAGAAAATAGCTGTAATGTTCAGCTAACAATATGAGTGCTTGCCAGAGGCTTACAACTTGAGTGATACCGTGTTGCGTGTAGGAAATAAAGTCTGGAAATAAGCTTGCGAACAAAAATAGTAACGCAGAAAAGCTAAAGGCTTGCACTAATTGGTTTTGATGCCCTTGTACATGGCATAAGACACACCGACAGTTTGGGCACACCGCACGCTTTTGTGACTCGATAGAGTCTATTTCAACAAGTGTATCGCATTCAGGGCAAGCTGTAATCACACAAAAATCCGTTGATTTCCTTTTATGCTAGTTTGCTTGATGCGCCCAAATTTATCAATGTTAATCAAATACCGCGACGGTTTGGCGGCTTAGGGCGAGCAACTTGCCATCTTGTGACCAAATTTTTGCATCTTCAATACCGTATCCATTTTGGCTATGGTGGGTCACGGCTTCAAATCCAAGCCAAGACTCTGAGTCGAGTGAAATATCACACACAAATTCAATGTACCAAGACATACTGCTGGCGGGGCTTGGTGCTTTACACATCTGGAGCAATGTTGGTGGCCATGAATCAGCGAGAGCCAGTGTATGTAGTTCATTTACCGAAGTAGATTGTGCTTTAAATCGCATCCAGCCACCCAGGTTTGAAGATGGTGCGCCGGAAAATGGCAAAGCGCCTTGCTGAGCATTGAGCGAGACATGTTGGAAAAATGCAGGCATCACACCCTCTTGGTATGGAAGAACTGCCTTTGGATTAACAGCTGAAAGAGTAGGGCTATCTTCATTTGTAACTTGGATAGCGGATGCTCTATCCTTGCCAAAACAACCGATAGCAATAAGACAAACATTGCCTGACTGGATCAGCTGAGTCTGCATTTGAGTGGCATTTTTACCGCTACGCAGAATGGTAGTTGCAACTGTAAATGGTAGGCCTTCTAGCAGTGGTCCAACAAAATTTACGCTCACGGAGAGTAGCCGACGAGGCTCTGTCAGTTGGTGCTTCATACTTTGTACCGCGATTGCGGCAGACAATCCGCCGAACGCAGTACGGCCTTGACACCAACTTGCAGGAAACGTCATTTGTGTTTGCGCTTGTTGTAAATGCTCCGATTGAATAATTTCATCAAATGTCATGTTGTCATTTCTCATTATTTATTATGTTGCACTTAGCATAACTGGTCTAACCAGGTAATCAAGCGTCAAATACATCGTATTTTCCTCTTCACTTGTTTCAAAATAAGCAATTAAGGGTGCTTTTTTGACCGAAACGTTCGAAAAGCAAAAAAATTTCAATTTTTTTCATTTTTTTTTAGTTGTGACGCTTGAATTACAAATCGGTGACCTTATTTATCAAATCAACTAACTGAACAACGAATTTTGAAGTCGGAGATGATTCATGGGTAAAATTATTGGAATCGATTTAGGTACTACTAACTCTTGCGTAGCGGTACTTGATGGTGACAAGCCGCGCGTTATTGAAAATGCTGAGGGCGACCGCACAACTCCTTCTGTTATTGCATTTACAGATGATGGTGAAACACTAGTAGGTCAGCCAGCGAAACGCCAGGCGGTGACTAACCCTAAAAACACACTTTATGCTATCAAGCGTCTAATTGGTCGTCGTTTTGAAGATGAAGAAGTACAGCGTGATCTTAGCATCATGCCTTTCAACATCGTAAAAGCGGACAACGGCGACGCTTGGGTTGAAGTACGTGGTGAGAAAAGAGCTGCACCTCAGATCTCAGCTGAAGTTCTTAAGAAAATGAAGAAAACAGCTGAAGACTTTCTTGGTGAGCCAGTAACAGAAGCTGTTATCACAGTTCCTGCATATTTCAACGATTCACAGCGTCAAGCAACTAAAGATGCTGGTCGTATCGCAGGTCTTGAAGTTAAGCGTATTATCAATGAGCCAACAGCCGCAGCACTTGCTTACGGCATGGATAAGAAGCAAGGCGACAACGTTGTTGCAGTATACGACTTAGGTGGTGGTACATTCGATATCTCAATCATCGAGATTGATGAAGTTGAAGGTGAGCACACGTTTGAAGTTCTAGCAACTAACGGTGACACTCACTTAGGTGGTGAAGACTTTGATAACCGCGTTATCAACTACCTAGTTGCAGAATTTAAGAAAGACCAAGGCATCGACCTAAAAACTGACCCGCTAGCGATGCAGCGTGTTAAGGAAGCAGCAGAAAAAGCGAAGATCGAGCTGTCTTCTGCACAGCAAACTGAGGTAAATCTACCATATGTTACTGCTGATGCAACAGGTCCTAAGCACATGAACGTTAAGCTAACTCGTGCAAAACTTGAGTCACTAGTTGAAGACTTGGTTGCGCAATCAATTGAGCCGCTAAAACGTGCACTAGCAGATGCTGATCTTTCTGTAAGCGACATCAATGATATCATCCTAGTTGGTGGTCAAACACGTATGCCACTTGTACAGAAGAAAGTTGCAGAGTTCTTCGGTAAAGAGCCTCGTAAAGACGTAAACCCTGATGAAGCGGTAGCGGTTGGTGCTGCTGTTCAAGGTGGTGTACTTGCGGGTGACGTGAAAGACGTACTACTACTTGACGTTTGTCCTCTATCTCTAGGTATTGAGACTATGGGTCAAGTAATGACTGCGCTAATCGAGAAAAACACGACTATTCCTACTAAAAAGTCGCAAACTTTCTCAACAGCAGAAGACAATCAGTCAGCAGTAACAATTCACGTACTACAGGGTGAGCGTAAACGCTCAAGCGATAATAAGTCTCTAGGTCAATTCAACCTAGAAGGTATTCGCCCGGCGCAGCGCGGTGTTCCACAAATCGAAGTTACTTTTGATGTGGATGCTGATGGTATCTTACATGTGTCTGCAAAAGACAAAGACACAGGTAAAGAGCAGAAGATCACAATCCAAGCTTCTTCAGGTCTAAGTGACGATGAAGTAGAGAAGATGGTACGTGATGCAGAAGCAAATGCTGAAGAAGACAAAAAGTTTGAAGAGCTAGTTGGTGCTCGTAACCAAGCTGATGCGCTTGTTCATGCTACACGCAAGCAAGTTGAAGAAGCGGGTGACGACCTTCCAGCTGATGACAAGACCGCAATTGAAGCGGCACTTGGCGAGCTAGAAACGGCAATCAAAGGCGACAGCAAAGAAGAAATCGATGCTAAGACACAAGCGCTAGCAGAGAAATCTCAGAAGCTTATGGAAATCGCTCAAGCAAAAGCGCAGGCTCAACAAGCTGGCGGTGATGCAGGTGCCCAACAAGGTTCAGCGAAAAAAGACGACGACGTAGTTGACGCTGAATTTGAAGAAGTTAAAGACGACAAGTAATTGTAGGTCTTGAAGGAGGGCGCGCTGGCTGTATGGCTTGTCGCGCCCTACGTGTTTATAAATTAGACTGTTGTCTGGCATTAATTTGCAAGCAACAGGGCTCGGCAGAGTTTGCAACGATGTAAGTTGCCAAGAAAGAGTAGTGTGATAAAAATGTCTAAACCTGACTATTATGAAGTATTAGGTGTTGCAAGAGACGCCAGTGAACGTGACATTAAAAAGGCGTATAAACGCCTTGCAATGAAATATCACCCTGATCGTACTGCTGGTAACGCTGAACTCGAAGCGAAATTCAAAGAAGTAAAAGAAGCTTACGAGATATTGACTGATAGTCAAAAACGCCAGATGTATGATCAATACGGCCATGCAGCTTTCGAACAAGGTGGTGGTGCTGGTCATGGTGGGTTTGGCGGCGCTGGCGACTTCGGCGATATTTTTGGGGACGTATTCGGTGATATCTTTGGTGGCGGCGGTGGTCGTCGTCAATCGAGACAACAGCGCGGTGCGGATTTAAGATATAACCTAGAGTTAAGTCTTGAAGAAGCGGTACGTGGGAAGGAAGTTGATATCCAAGTGCCAACTTGGGTGAGCTGTAAACCATGTGATGGTAGTGGTGCGAAAGCTGGTTCTAAGCCTAAAACTTGTACAACCTGTCATGGTGCAGGTCAAGTGCAAATGCGCCAAGGCTTCTTTGCGGTACAGCAAACTTGTCCAACTTGTCAGGGCACAGGTCAGATCATTTCAGACCCGTGTAACAGCTGTCACGGACAAGGCCGTGTGGAGAAAACGAAGACACTTAACGTTAAGATTCCAGCAGGGGTTGATACGGGTGATAGAGTACGTTTGTCTGGCGAAGGTGAAGCGGGGGCACATGGTGCTCCAGCCGGCGATCTGTACGTACAAGTGAGTGTAAAAGAGCACCCAATCTTTGTACGTGACGGCAACAACTTGTACTGCGAAGTGCCAATTAGCTTTACGACGGCGGCACTAGGTGGTGAGATTGAAGTGCCAACCCTAGATGGCCGGGCAAAACTGAAGATTCCATCGGAAAGTCAAACGGGTAAGATGTTCCGTATGCGTGGCAAAGGCGTGAAGTCTGTGCGTAGCGGTGCGGTAGGCGACTTAATTTGTAAGGTTGTTCTTGAGACGCCAGTAAACTTAAACGAGCGCCAAAAAGAGCTTCTACAAGAGTTTGAAGAGTCTATGGGTGAAAACAACGGCAAGAACCGTCCTAAAGCTCAAGGCTTTTTCGACGGCGTTAAGAAGTTCTTTGATGACTTGACGAAGTAAATCGAACTTACTTGAAAATGCCCGCTGCGATAGCGGGCATTTTTGTTTTGATGGATGATAGGTATTATCGTAAGGCGATAGCATAAGTTTTTGTTTCTTGGTATAACAGAAATCAAAATCTGCTAAAGGAGTTTTTAATGACACCTGCAATTAACCTACTAAAAAAGGCGAAAGTGGCGTTCCAAGTGCTGCAATTTGAGCATGATCCTAACGATCACGACTTTGCTAATGAAGCGGCGAAAAAGCTGAACCTAGAGCGAAATAAAGTATTTAAAACACTCTTGATTGACGTCGATGGTAAATTGCATGTAGCCGTTTCTCCCGCTACACAGCAAGTAGATTTAAAAGCCTTTGCTAAAGCATGTAAGGGGAAAAAAGCGCAGCTTACAGATCAACAAAACGCGCAGAAGGTGACCGGTTATTTAATTGGTGGTATAAGTCCGTTTGCGCAGAAAAAGCAGCTGCCAACCTTACTTCACGAGAGTGCTTTAGCATTTGACCAAATTTATGTTAGTGCAGGCAAACGCGGAGTGGAAGTCGTTGTTTCACCAGCTACGATAGAACAGCTATGTAAAGCAAAAATCGCACTGTTTTAATGGTAGTGCTCAGCTTTAAAAACCATCTTGATTATAAATAAACTGTCATTTCATAGCAGCTAGAGCTGTTAAGCCTCCTCGTCCACTCTTATTTACTTCTAAGAACAGTAATTTACTTTTTTCGACTTACAGCTGTAAGCCATTAATTTTGCAGTCATTTATATTAATCACTCGATAACTCAGTAAAAAAGCCGTTAAAAAGTTAGGTAGAGTAATTGATCTAATCAAATTTTTATGCCGTAATGTAGATATATCTATCTGGTCGGATGAGTTAATTATGAGCCTAAGAACGAATTTAAGAAAGATCCTCCCAAGCATTTCAATCACAGAACAAGAAGCATTAGATGCAGGTGATGTTTGGTTAGAAGGGTCGATTTATCAAGGTAAGCCTGACTTTTCGGCGCTGCGCGCTGTACCTGAAGCTAAGCTAAGCGCAGAAGAGCAAGCCTTTTTAGAAGGTCCAGTTAAAGAATTAATGAGTATGATCGATGACTCGGAAATTCAAAATGGCAAACACCTGCCGGAGCATGTGCTTGAATTTTTGAAAAAAGAGAGATTTTTCTCTTTGATCATTCCAAAAGAATACGGTGGTCTAGAGTTTAGCCCTTACGCAAACTCAACGATTGTAGGTACAATTGCGACTAAATCCTCTGCAGTTGCGGTAACGGTAATGGTTCCTAATTCACTAGGTCCGGGTGAGTTATTGCTTCATTATGGTACTAAAGAGCAGCAAGCGCACTATCTTCCTCGCTTAGCAAACGGTCGTGATATTCCGTGTTTCGCGTTAACAAGCCCTGAAGCCGGTTCAGATGCCGGTGGCATTCCGGATCAAGGTATTGTTAAAAAGGGCATGCACAACGGCGAAGAAGTACTTGGTCTTGAAATAACATGGGACAAACGCTACATCACACTTGCGCCGATTGCGACAGTACTCGGTTTAGCATTTAAAGTATTGGATCCTGAGGGATTACTAGGCGGTAAGAAAGAACTAGGGATCACCTGTGCGTTAATTCCACATGACCATCCGGGTGTGCAACTTGGTAATCGTCATGACCCGATGGGAATACGCTTCTATAACGGCACAACGCGTGGTGAAAAAGTTTTTATCCCAATGGACTTTATTATCGGTGGCCAGAAGAATATCGGTCGCGGCTGGCAGATGTTGGTAAGCTGCTTAGGTGCTGGACGTGGTATTTCATTACCAGCGCTAGGCGTATCAACTAGCCAAGTCGCACTGAAATCTGCATCTGAATATGCTGCGGTACGTGAGCAATTTGGCCTTTCGATCGGCCAGTTTGAAGGTATTCAAGAAAAGCTTGCGGACATTGCAGGCAAAGCATACATGCAAGAGGCAATGCGAGTGTTAACAACAGAAGGCTTAGGCATGGGCCTTAAGCCATCTGTAGTAACAGCAATTGCAAAATACCACATGACTGAAACGGGGCGCGATGTGTTGGACTCTGCAATGGATATCCTAGCGGGTAAGGCCATTCAAAACGGTCCTCAGAACACCCTTGCAAGCGGTTATGTTGCCCAACCAATAGCGATTACCGTAGAAGGTGCGAACATCCTAACGCGTAATTTGATGATCTTTGGTCAAGGTGTAATGCGCTGTCACCCATATCTACAGTCGATGGTTGAATCTATTCACAGTGAAGAGAAAGATGCCGACAGTAAATTCCGTGGTATTTTGACAAAAACAGTTAGCTATAGCGTTGCCAACAGCTTACGCGCTTTCAAATACGGCCTTATGCCTTTCACTGCTGATGCAAAGTCACCATTACCAGAAGTGCGTGCTTATGAAAAAGCCGCGCATAGATTAGCAGCGAAGCTTGCGGTATATGCAGACTTCTCACTACTTGTGCTAGGCGGAAAACTGAAGCAAGCAGAAATGCTGTCAGCACGCCTTGGTGATGTAATGAGTCACTTATATGCAGCGATGGCTTCAATCAAATACTATGAGCAGAAAGTAGCGGTAGCAGAGCGTGAGCAAGCAGCACCTTATTTCCATTATGCGACAAGGCATGCACTTATGAGTGCTGAAGAAGCGCTGCATAAGTTCTTAGACAACTTCCCGGCAAGTGGTACTCGTAAATTTATGCGTGTGATCACGATGCAGTTTAGTGGTAAACAAATGCCTAAGATTAATGATGATATGATCAGAGAGTTAGCCGCTGCAGCGCAAATGGACACACCGTTCAAAGCGCAGCTTACTCATCTTGTGAAACCTACAGCGGGTGATGGTCATGATATCAATGAGCAAGCATATAAAGCTAAGATGGGTTGTCTTGACCTGCTTGCCAAAGTTAAAAAGGCAGTTCGCAAGCGTGAGATCCAACCAGGTGTTCGTTTTGAACAAACCTTAGATAATGCACTCGTTGGTAACCTTATCAACGAGGAGGAGTACGCAAAACTGGTTGATTACAACCGCAAGCGTGAAAAAGCAATTCGAGTGGATGAGTTCGACTTCGATTTAAACTTGTTAGATGAACAAAGCGCGAAAGAAACAGTCAAGCAAGCTGTGAATGAGTAAGTTAAACAAATAACTTTTCTGTAAAAGTAAAAGCCCTTAACCATTCGGTTAAGGGCTTTTTCATGTTGGGTAAAGATAATAACACCAGCTATAATTAAAGAGCACTGTAAAACGGTTTGCTTATTGTACCAATTTGCCTTAATACTCGCTCAATTTGAAGGCGCATATCTGACGCTAACAGCGTTAAAGTTTTGTTATTTAGAACAACTAAATAGCAAAAGTTTTGCCTAGTTATCGACAAGATTTTCTCGCCTCAAAATAGCTCACTTAATTAAGCAAATTGGTATAAAAAAGCAGCCATAAAGGCTGCTTTACAATTTGGGCAGAGTGCTTAGGCAAGCACTGATTTTAAACGCGATTATCTTGCGTTAGTACTTTCAAAGATTTTGTCAGCAGAAGCTGCAACAAAACCAGTATAGATCTCGCCGTCAGGCTTGGCATAACGCAGAGCAAACTCATAGAAGCAGCTTGGAATGCTAAATTCACCGTCATTAAACTGCACGTTTTGGTGATCAGCAAGCGTTGAAGATTGTTCTAGTAACACTTCTGGAGAGCCTTTGATCTCGCCACCTGATGTGTTTAGTTCAAAACCATTGTCTTTAAGTGCTTGGTTTACGGCTTCAATTGTAGTGAAGTTCTTCAGGTAATTGATGCTTACGGTAAAGTGGTTAGCGCGGTAACCCCACGCTGACATCCATGCAGCGTATTCGCTTTCAGCCAGTAGCTTTTTGTATGTCTCGTGAGAAACGCGCCAGTGGGTGCCAGAATACAGGAAGTTTTCAGCTGTTACTGCAGACTCGTCGATTTGCTCAACCATGTCTTTAACGATTGTTTGTAATTCTTCTGAACATTTTTCAACTAGCAGCTCAGAGATAAATACCTTTGGTTTAGTTGGATCTTGATGTTCATAGTGCTTGGCATATAGCTTTTTCGCTTCAAAGTGATATTCGCCACACTCTGTATAACCCACAGCTTTAAAATGTGCAGCGAGCTTTTCTAGGCCCACTTTTTCAATATTAAAGGTACGCAATGCGATGTGGTCATTGATCACGTCGTCTTTTTGCGTTGAGCCGAGAAGTTCATGAACTTTAACTGCAGAAGGCGTTACTTCTAGGTAGTTGTCCCACAGGTGTTCAAATAGTGTATCTACGTTGTTGTGCATAATGGTTTCCTAATTTTTTGTCTTGGTGACAGCTTGTTAAATTTTATACCAATTGGTATCAGCACGACATTGAAATCTATAGTTTAAATGCGCTGATCAGTTCACCTTGAGTGACATCAAGCGCATTGGCTACCTCTGCGGTCAGCTGAATTTTTTCTTCTGCTTCGCACAGATAAGCCTGATCGGTAAACGTGGCTTTAAATGCGTCTAGTCGACCATTTGAAATAGCAAGACTAGGGAGCTTGTCAGGTAGTGAAGCGACTATTTCAACTTCGCCTTTAAACGACTCTCTAACCGTTCTAATGTTTTCTAGTTTGGCTTCCACCGTTGGGCCTGCGTCGAACAAGTCAACATAGCCACGGTGCTCAAACCCCTCTTTTTGTAACAAACGCAAAGCAGGCTTGGTCTTCTCATGCACTTTACCTATCACGGCTTGTGCTTCTGGACTTAGTAGGTTTGCATAGATGGGATACTTGGGCATAAGTTCACAAATAAAAACTTTGTCCCCGAGACCGACCAAGTGATCTGCTTGCGGAAATTCGATGCTAAAAAAGTGCTCTTGTAACCACTGCCAAAATGGTGAGTGACCATATTCGTCACTTACACCACGCATTTCTGCAATAACGGTATCGCTAAAGCGTTCTGCATGTTCTGCCATAAATAAGAAGCGACTTCTTGAAAGAAAGCGACCAGCTAACCCTTGGCGATGACCTTCACGTAAAAATAGTGTGCAGATCTCAGAGCTTCCGGTGTAGTCGTTACACATCGACAGAATATCAACGGTATTATAGACACCCAACGTTCTAGAGTGATGTACTGTTTTACCAAGATGATAGTGATATAAAGGCACAGACATACCTACCGCAGCTTCAATCGCAGTGGTGCCTATAATTTCGCCCGTTTGTGTGTCTTCAAGGACGAACAAATAGCCTTCGTCGTATGGTTTTGACACTGACTTTGCAAAGCTTTCAACTGAGCGGTTAATTTTATTAGACAACAATTCGTCATCTACTGGCAGTGAGGTAAACCCATGGCCAGATTCAACCGCAATGGTTTTTAGCGCGTCGAAGTCAGTTTTTTGTATTGGTCTTAATACTAACATGAGAAAGAGGAGACCGAGGTCCCCAGCTCCTTAGCCGTTTACTACTGCAGCAACCGCTTGTTCAAAGCGTGCAAGGCCTTCTTGGATCTCTTCATCAGTGATCACAAGAGAAGGTGTAAAACGAACTACGTTAGTACCAGCAACTAATGACATTAAACCGTGCTCTGCACTTGCTACAAGAAAATCGCGTGCACGGCCTTCAAACTTGTCATTGAGCACTGCACCTAGAAGAAGACCTTTACCACGCACTTCAGAAAATACATTGTATTTGTCGTTAATAGCATTTAGACCATCTCTGAATACTTGCTCTTTGGCTTTTACGCCAGCTAATACTGATTCTGTATTTACAGTGTCAAATGCAGCTTCTGCTACCGCGCAGGCTAGTGGATTACCGCCATAAGTTGAGCCATGAGTGCCGACTTTAAGGTGAGCTGCAATTTCAGTGGTGGTAAGCATAGCGCCAATCGGGAAACCACCGCCTAGTGCTTTTGCGCTAGTTAGGATATCAGGTGTTACACCTAGTCCTTGATAAGCATATAGATCACCAGTTCGGCCAACACCCGTTTGTACTTCATCAAAAATAAGTAGCGCGTTGTGCTTATCACATAGTTCGCGCACAGCTTGCACAAACTCAGCATTTGGAGAAATGATCCCGCCTTCACCTTGAAGCGGCTCCATCATGACTGCGCAAGTGTTGTCTGAGATTGTTTTTTCAAATGCAGCTAAATCGTTATAGTCGATATGCGTGATATCAGCAGGTTTTGGACCAAAACCATCAGAATAGGCTGCTTGACCACCAACCGTTACCGTGAAGAAAGTACGACCATGGAAGCCTTTGTTGAATGCGATAATTTGTGTTTTCTCTGCACCAAATTTATCCAGCGCCCAACGACGCGCAAGTTTAAGAGCGGCCTCGTTTGCTTCGGCGCCAGAGTTTGCGAAATAGACTTTTTCTGCGAATGTTGCATCAGTTAACTTTTTAGCAAGGCGAAGCGCCGGCTCGTTGGTCATCACGTTTGATAGATGCCAAATTTTTTCGCCTTGGTCTTTAAGTGCAGAAACAAGCGCTGGGTGACAATGGCCTAAACAGTTCACGGCGATACCGCCTGCAAAATCGATGAACTCTTTACCTGTCTGATCCCATACGCGAGAACCTTCACCTTTAACTGGAATAACTGCTGACGGGTTGTAGTTTGGAACCATGACTTCATCGAATAATTCGCGATTTGCTTGCATGACGCTTTCTCCTAAATTGTTATCATTGTGCGGTATTACTGTCGGGCAGAAGCTGATTACTTGTTGTTCTGCTCACAGCCAACTTGCTATTTCTTCATTATTACGCGCTTTTGTAATAATTTGCAGTGCAATAATTCACATATTTGCTATCATTTATGTCAAATTAACATGATTAAATTGCAAAATGATTAGTTCACAAGACGAAAAGCTCATTGCACTGTTGCGTAATAACGCACGAGAGAGCATCTCTGAGTTGGCACGTAAGTTAGATCTTTCCAGAACCACGGTACAAAATCGTATCGCAAAATTAGAGCAAAATGGCGTAATTAAAGGCTATCGCGTGGAGTTCGCGGAGCAGTATATGGACGATTTAGTATCGGCACACGTTTCTATTAAGGTAAAACAAAAACTCACTACAAAGGCGAATTTAGCATTGCAGCAGTTGCCAAATGTTTCAGCACTTTATGCCATTAGTGGGGAATATGACTTGATTGCTATTGTTGAAGCACAGAGTTTGGAGCAGTTGAGTCATCTGCTAGATGAAATTGGTAATTTAGAAGGGATTGAGCGTACCAACTCGTCGGTTATTTTAGAAACCAAATTTAAGCGATAAATAACCTTACTGTGTCTGGATAAATACTTTGAGCGCTCGTCACGACTTACCAAGTGCTCCGCGTTTAGCATAATAGATTGCCTAGCCTGGAAGATGCTGTGTAGCTAACTTTTTTCGCTTAACAGTGAGCTACCCAACTTGTTCTGGTAACCAAATGCTGGTGCCGGTCGCTGCAATATGATTCACATTGCCATTTAACACTTTGCTACCCACATTATTTGAGCTTTCAGGCCGGCTAACCAAATATCCCTGTACACAACTGATCCCTAAGCTTTTAACTAGCTCAAATTGTTCTGTTTGTTCAACGCCTTCGGCAACAATTTTTAATTCTAACTGCTGTCCAAGTTCGCTGATGGAGTTGAGGATCTTACGATATTTAGGATTACTGTTGGCTTGAGTGATAAACAGTTTATCGATTTTTATCACATCTATAGGTAAATCGGCGAGGGTGCTTAGTGAGCTAAAACCTGTGCCAAAGTCGTCAATCGCGACACTTATTCCTGCATCTCGGCATTGTTGCAATTGTGAAATCGTTTCATTACTGGCCTTGATAAGAGTAGATTCCGTGATCTCCAACATCAAAGCGGTGGCTGGTAAGCCGGTTTTTTCTAGGGCAGCATTCACCCATTCAAAGACCTTTCTGTGCTTTAATTGTATTCCAGAAACATTAACTGAGATTTTTACCTTTTTCATCCCTGCATTATGCCAAGCACACATTTGCCTACACGACTCAAGTAAGATCCAATCACCAAGCTCTAAAATTAAATTAGATTCCTCTGCAATTGGAATAAACTCTGCTGGTGGAATTTGCCCTTCTATTGGGTGATTCCAACGAATAAGTGCCTCAAAATAGTCAATAGCACAATCTTCAACATGTACTATCGGTTGGAATGACAGATAAAAGCTTTGCGCAGAGATAGCGAGTCGTAACTCTTCTAAGAGGTAGTGATAACGGCGCATTTTCGACCCCATTTCGGGGGAGTAAACTTTAAAAATCCCACGTCCATCTGTTTTTGCTCTGTACATGGCAACATCAGCCATCTGTAGTAACGAGTTCGGAGTTGCGGCGCTATCTGGATATACTGCGATGCCGATACTTGCTCCAATTTTGACAAGTTTATTGCCAAGCAAGAAGTCACGCTCTATATCACTTAGAATGGACTGTGCGATTTCTGTGCATAAACTCGGAGCGCTTAATTTGGGAATAAATAGCGAAAATTCATCGCCGCCGAGTCTTGAAAGGTTTTGTTCAAGGCCATGAATGGGGTGGCAATCTTCTAAACCATATTGGCGAACCACTTTTGAGAGCCTAGCGGCAACTTGGATCAAAATTTCGTCGCCAAAACTGTGGCCAAAGGAATCATTAACTTGTTTAAACCCGTCCAAATCAATAAATAACAGGCCACATTTTTGCTGTGACAACTCAGCTTGCTTTAACTTTGCCTCGATATGGTCAATATAGGCATGTCTATCTATAAGTTTAGTGAGCTTGTCTTGAAAAATTTGAGACTCTGAATGGCGTTGTACGCGAGCAAGATGGCTAGACAAATCGTGGATCGCATGGCTGAGCTTGGCAAGAGAAGACTTATGATGTAGTTGGGCACTATCAACCTCTAAACGCGTCAATATTCCTCTAACATCATTATTCACCTCACTGATATCTTCATCTTGATTACGATAGCGGCGCTCTGATTTAAAAAGATACGCAACAATCGCGAGTAAAGTTGCAATTGAAATGAGAGTGATGGGTGAAGTAAACACGGCATACCAAACCGTATTTACATCCAGATATGTAGGCGTTCCGAGCGTTGATTCGACTACAACATAGGTGGAATTACCTTTTGCAGCAAAGCTCAAACCGTGCAGTAGTGGAGAGTACCAAGGTGATACCAGTGATGTTGTAAGATGCTCAGTTGCCGAGGTTGTAGCGAGCAGTTCAAACACATGGGCCTTAAAAGACAGGTGCAGCAATATGACAACAAATAATGTGCCCAGAAGTAGGGTACTTGTTAGTCTTATTGCGTTTGGCATGAATAGGCTTTCCTTAGTAATTCAGACTCTTGCGTATTATTCAGTAATAACACATAGATGAAGTATTTATTATAAAAAATGTAATCTGAAATTATAGCTGCTAACCTAGTTTTTTACACACTTTAGCATTCAGTTGCAAACCTCATAGCGCAAAAGTACTAAAAACTTCACTTTGTAGACCGCTTTATATGAGCAGGATCAATTATTAGTTAAATTCACTTTACATGATAACCATTCTTAACTAGCTTTCTTGTTGACTCTTAATGTGATTGGCTCAGTGATTGCAAGGAACCTGTAGCAAACTGAAATCACTGCTTATCTGATTTAGATTGCGCCAAAGCGGTGCAAAATTGCACCAAATTTGTACTGTCATACAAACTCAATATTTGTTTGCTGTACTTAGGGTTGTTGATTTTTAAAGCGATCGGTGAGTTGCCATCTAATTGGCAATTTAATTTCAATTAAATCTCAATATGCTCGACATAAATTGTACACAGTTACCAGTCGTTTGCAGTATTAGCGTACGTCACTGTGAAATAAGGACTCACAAAAGGTAAACGGGGGTTATATGCTCACTAAACGGTTTTTCAAAACAAAAGACGAAGCAGAAATTACATTTTCATTTTCACACCCAGAAGCGAAAACGGTGGAACTTGCTGGTGATTTTAATGATTGGCAACCTGAGCCGATGAAATTCATCAAAAAAGACAGTGCGTTTAAGCTTAAACACCGTTTACCAACCGACAAAGATTACCACTTCAGGTATTTGATTGATGGCGAAGTATGGGACAATGATCATCAAGCGGATGATTATGTGCCAAATGGCTTTGGAGAAGACAACAGTGTTGTGTCCACAGCGAGAGCGTAACATTATAAATGGACAACATTGCTCAGCTTCTCTATCTCTATGGTATTGGTTATGAGTACCATAAATACACCGGTGATCATGTGGTATTTGATCACCAAACTCGCCTACAGGCATTGCAGGAGTGCGGTGTTGATGTCAGTAATCCAGACGAAATAGACAGGCTCAACTTTGAGTTGGATATTGCCAAATGGCTCACGCCAGTTGAAGCCATTACTTTGGTTTGCAAAGAGACGCCAACTATTACGATAAGAGTGGATGCTGGCCTGCAAATTAACGAATTATCTGTGTCGATCCCCACATTGGGTTATTGCTGTGTTTGCGATCCAAACAAGCAAGTAGTGACTGGCGATTACCGCTATCAAAATACACGTTATGTTCAACTTGAAGTGCCAATAAACGCGATTGAAGTCGGTTATCATAGCGCAGAGGTAATGTTAAATGGTGCGCGGTTTGAGACTGAGCTTTGGGTGACGCCTAGACAGTGTTATGACCCGATTGAACAACATAAAAAGCTCCTTGGACTGTCTATTCAGCTATATTCGTTAAAGCCTGCTGGCAACAAGCTAAGTGCGGATTTTTATGAGCTAAAGCAATTAGTTGAGGCTAGCGCAGCTGAAGGGCTTGACTATATTTTGTTAAACCCACTGCATTTATTGTTTGTTGATGAGCCAGAGAAAGCAAGTCCGTACAGCCCAAATGACCGTCGCCTACTGCACCCTTTTTACATTTCTATCGAGCTTTTGTGTGAACAATTTGGCTTAGATGTGAGTGTGTTTACCGACTATTTAGACGGCTCAAAGGCTAACTTGAACGCGGCATATCTTGATATGACTCACTGTATGGAAAGCAAGCTTAACGCGTTACGTTTTGCGTGGCAGTTATTGTGTGACCAAACTGGAGCGTGGCGTGCTGACTTTGCTCGATTTTGCCAAGCTAAGCAGCAAGAGCTTAAGGCATTTGAGGACGATGACTTTGCCAAGTTTTTGCAATGGCTTGCGTTTGAGCAATTAACGCTATGCCAATCTTTGGCACTGAATGCTGGTATGGCCGTAGGTTTAATCAATGACTTAGCCGTAGGTTGTGCTGACGGCTCAAGTGAATACAACAGCAATAAAAATTTGTATGCCGACCATGCTCGTGTGGGCGCACCTCCGGACCCTTGGGCTGAGCTCGGTCAAAACTGGGGGTTACCAACGTTAAACCCAGTTAAGTTAAAAGCGCAGCGCTTTGCATTCTTTAAACAATTGATCCAAGCAAACATTACCGGTGTTGGGGCATTAAGAATTGACCATGTGATGGGCCTAAGAAGGTTGTGGTGGTGCTTTTATCAAGATCAACAGCAAACAGGTTGCTATGTATATTATCCATTTGAGTACCTTTTAGCGATCCTCAAAATTGAGTCTGTCAAACATCAAGTAATGATCATTGGTGAAGACTTAGGGGTTGTTCCAATCGAAATCAAAGAAGCAATGTCTGAGTCTCATATATACAGCAATATTCTTTTTTATTTCGAGAAGGATTATCACGGTCAGTTTTTAGCACCCATGCACTATAAGCACAATGCGTTACTCATGGTTGCGAACCATGACGTCCCGCCATTTTTTGGCTGGTGGAGCCATGATGACCTTAGGTTGAAGCGTGAATATCAATTATTGAGCGAACCCCAACTAACGAAAGCGGATGAAGAGCGAACATCCGAGCGAGAGAAGCTTTGTCATTGGCTTAGTCGCTTTGGTGAGGTGAGTGTTAGCCTTGCGAGCGAAGCCCGTGATGTGTATCAGTCGCTTATCAATGTGCTCGCCAAGTCGCCGGCAAAAATGCTGACAATTCAGTTTGATGACCTCGATGAACAGAAGTTACCAGTGAACATTCCTGGTACTGACCAAGAGTATCCAAACTGGAGAAGGCGACTTAATCAGACATCAGCGGAAATTATTGCAAGATCTCGGCCGCTGATCCGAGATGCAATAACCAGCAGGAAAGAATAGATGAATACAAGAGCAAAAATAGAAGACGCCCAAGTAGATGACTACATCAGTCAATTAGCTGCTTTGGAAGCCGGTAAGTGTCGTGACCCATTTGCCTTCCTAGGACTACACCAGCTAGATGCGAAGCGCTCAGTCGTGCGCTGTTTTATTCCAGGTGCGACAGAAGTTAACGTACTTACCAACAATAGTAGCTATGCGCTTGAACGGTTTCGCAAAAGTGCGCTATTCACATTAGATTTTAGAGCGGATGACATCAGCAAAGATTACCTGCTTGAAGTGCACTACCCAGAGCATACCGTCACTGGGAGGGATGTATATAGTTTTGATAGTTGCTTGGCTGATGATGCCTTGTACTTATTTAATGAAGGAACACAAGCTCAAGCTTATTTGCATTTAGGTGCACATCAAGTAGAAATAGAGGGTGTAATTGGGTTTCGATTTGGTGTTTGGGCGCCAAATGCGTTGTCTGTTTCTGTGATAGGTGAGTTTAATCATTGGCAGGCCGTTCAGCATCCAATGCGATTACATCCAGCCAGTGGTGTATGGGAGCTTTTTATTCCGGCACTGGAGGTTGACTGCTGCTATAAATTTGCAATCACCACATTTGAGGGGGAACGCATAGAAAAGGCTGACCCCTTTGCATTTAAAATGGAACAAGCGCCGGGTACGGCGAGTATAACTCAGGCTCGACCAGCGGCTTTCACATTGAGCCAAGCTTACCATGATAAAAAGGCGCTGCGCAATAAAGTCAATGCACCCATTAGTATTTATGAAGTGCATTTGGGCTCGTGGAAGCGCCGAGAGGAAGACGGTAATCGCTATCTCACGTATCGAGAATTAGCGGATGACCTTATCCCTTATGTAAAGGCACTGGGATTTACCCATTTGCAACTGATGCCTATCAGTGAATATCCTTTTGATGGCTCCTGGGGTTATCAACCAGTGGGGTTATTCTCGCCAACCAGTCGCTTTGGTGGCGTGGAGGATTTTGCTTACTTTGTTGAGTGCTGTCATCGTGAAGACCTCGGATTACTTATCGACTGGGTACCGGGACATTTCCCATCAGATCCTCATGGTTTACATAAATTTGATGGTACGCATTTATTTGAACATGCTGATAAGCGGCAAGGATTTCACCCAGATTGGAATACCTATATTTTTAACTACGACCGCGCTGAAGTAAAAAGCTTTTTGCTGTCGAATGCGATGTATTGGATAAAAGAATACGCCATCGATGGTTTACGAGTTGATGCCGTGGCATCGATGCTTTATTTGGATTACAGCCGTAAACATGGGGAATGGGTGCCAAATCAATATGGCGGCCGCGAAAACCTAGGTGCAATAGAATGCCTCAAATCAGTCAATACCAAATGTTATGGTGTTGACGAAGGTATAATGATGGTCGCTGAAGAATCCACAGCTTGGCCCGGTGTTACCCGCAGTGTTGAACACGATGGTTTGGGTTTTGGTTATAAGTGGAATATGGGGTGGATGAATGACACGCTAAACTATATGTCCAAAGACCCAATTCATCGCAAGTACCATCACCATGAAATGACCTTTTCGATGGTGTATGCCTATTCTGAAAATTACATCTTGCCATTAAGTCACGATGAAGTGGTACATGGCAAAGGTGCGCTACTGAGCAAAATGCCAGGAGACGATTGGCAGCAATTCGCTAATTTACGTGCCTACTATGGCTTTATGTTTGCCCACCCAGGTAAAAAGTTGCTGTTCATGGGCGCTGAACTTGCCCCCCGAGAGGAGTGGGATCATAACCAACAACTCAACTGGAAGTTGCTTGAAAGTGAAGCGCACCAAGGCGTGTATGAGTGTGTCAAAGCGCTCAATACGATTTATAAATCAACGCCGCAACTATTCGAGTGCGATAACAAATCAACAGGGTTTAATTGGATTGATGGGGGGAATGCTGGGCAAAGCATATTTAGTTTTGTACGCTACGGACAAGATGGTGTTACACCGCTGGTGGTGATCGCAAACTTTACGCCACAAACTCATTTCCAATTCCGCTTAGGCGTGCCATCAGCGGGTGTGTATCAAGTTATCTTAAACACGGATGACAAAGCGTTTTGGGGGAGTGGCGTTGGAGTCGTTGCACATAAACAACAACTCATTGAATCGAAAAACATAGCAAGCCATGGCCTTGAGCAAAGTATCGATATAACAGTTCCGCCTTTGGCAACCGTGTATTTGCAGCTGATCTCTGGTGGCGCATGCTAACCAGTTATCGCGGCGATCATCAATTGCTGGGTGCAACGGCCAGTGATAAAGGTGTTAACTTTTGTGTTTATGCACCGAAAGCGAAACGTGTAACCTTGTGTCTGTTCGACAAAAGCGGCCATAGCGAAGTGAATCGGGTAGGGATGTTTCGGCATGAAGGCGGAAATTGGTCATTGTTTATTGAAGGAGCAAAAGTCGGAGACTTATATGGCTATCGGGTAGACGGGGAGTATAGCGCGGAAAAAGGGCTACTTTTCAATGCTAATAAGTTACTCTTAGACCCATATTGCCGCGACTTTTTCGGCGAATTTACTTGGAGTGAACGGCATTTTTGTCATTTGCCAGTAGGCCATTTAAACCCTTCTGATAACGCCTGTGATATGCCAAAGAGCAAAGTGACGGCGATTGAGAAGTATCAAGGGAAGCGACCCAAGACGCCGTGGAGTAAAACGGTGATCTATGAATGTCATGTTAAAGGGGCAACTGTTAGGCACCCAGATATTCCAAGTAAACACCAAGGAAAATACTTAGGGATTGCTGAACAAACCTTTATCGATCACCTCAAGCATATTGGTGTTACTGCGATTGAGCTGCTACCTGTGCATGCGTTTATCAATGAGCAATTTCTTACGACCAAAGGACTAAAAAATTACTGGGGGTATAACAGCCTCAACTTCTTTACGCCACACAAAAGTTATCTTGTTAACGACGACATCAACGAATTTAAGGTAATGGTAGAGCGGCTCCACCAAGCCGGTATAGAGGTTATTTTGGATGTAGTGTTTAATCATACTGCGGAAGGTGGTTTGGATGGCCCGACAATTAGCTTTAAAGGGTTTGATAACCTGACTTATTACAGCACCTTGCCGAGTAAACCGAATGTCTACATTAATGACACGGGTTGTGGAAACACAATGAATATCTCGAACCCAGTGGTATTAAGACTTGTCTTGGACAGTTTGCGCTATTGGGTAGAATACATGGGAGTGGACGGTTTTCGTTTTGATTTGGCAACGATCCTTGCCCGTCAAGCCTCGGGATTTTCAAATCAACATGCGTTTTTGCAAGCGATCCATCAAGACCCGGTGCTTAGCAAAGTAAAACTGATCGCCGAGCCTTGGGATATTGGTCCTGGTGGGTATCAACTTGGACAATTTCCTTCTCCTTGGCGTGAGTGGAATGATAAATATCGAGATACTGTCAGGCGCTTTTGGCGTGGCGATGAGGGAGTATTGCCAGAGCTTGCGATGCGTATTCATGGCTCCAGTGATCTGTTTGAACATAACTTACGGGGTCCTTTGAACTCCATAAACTTTCTTACTAGTCATGACGGCTTCTCATTGTTTGATTGGACGGCTTACGAGCATAAACATAATGAAGCAAACGGTGAGGCAAATAGAGACGGCCACAGTGAAAACTTTTCATTTAATTGTGGGGTAGAAGGGTTCAGTGCCGACCCTCAAATCAATGAATTGCGTCTTAGTATGCAGAAAAATGCATTACTCACTTTGTTTTTATCCAAAGGGATCCCGATGATTTGTGCGGGTACTGAAATGGCACATACGCAAAATGGCAACAATAATGCCTACTGCCAAGATAACTGCACTAGCTGGCTGGCATGGAAAAACCACCAGCAACACCATACTTTAACCTTTTTTATCCAAGATTTGCTCGTGCTCCGTAAACAATTTGCCGCCTTTTCTCACTCATTTTATGTCCATGACAGTGACAGTCGTTTTGCGGTGAATTGGTTTAATGAACAAGCAAAGCCGTTATCGCCCGAACAATGGCGAGAGCCATGCCGTAAATGGTTGAGTTACACCATCACCGATCAGCAGTTAGGGCAAAGCTTGTTGATAATACTGAACGCCAGTGAGAATGCGCTGCAAATAAAGCTGCCACTTAGTGCATTTTCATCTCATTGGCAGCAAGCAATTACCACCGCGGTTGAGCCGCAAAGACGAGAGTTAGACTCTTATTTACAGGTTCCAGCTAAGTCAGCATGGATATTTACATCAATCAAAGGGGATGAAAAGCATGGCTAATAAAAGTGCGCCAGTATGTGTCGTGAAACATTGGCAAGATGCACCAAAGATAGATGAAAACACCTTGAGTGATGATTTAACTCGTCACTTTTACTACACCTTAGGTCGAGACAAAGTAGGAGAGTCGCGACTGTATTTGTACCATGCATTAGCCTTGACCATTCGTGACCGATTAGTTGCTCGCTGCCGTGCAACTAAAGAGCACATTAAGAGTAAAAAAACGCGCAAAGCAGCTTACCTTTCGTTGGAATTTTTAATGGGTAGAGCACTGTCTAATGCGGTGCTAAATCTCGACTTAGAAGAACAAGTTCAAGCGGCATTGCAAGAATACTGTACTGAGCTTGAAGAGGTCGCGCAGGCTGAGCATGACGCAGGTCTTGGCAATGGTGGTTTAGGCCGCCTTGCAGCATGTTTTTTGGATAGCTGTGCTTCATTAGCCCTTCCTGTTGTCGGTTACGGTTTGCGTTACGAATTTGGGATGTTTAACCAAACCTGTGAACAGGGTCATCAAGTAGAACAGCCAGATAACTGGCTCCGAGAAGGCCACCCTTGGGAACTTGCCGCACCAGAGCAAGCCCGGAGAGTTAAGTTTTTTGGTCATGTTGAAGTACATACCGACAAAAATGGTAGACAGCATCGTGAGTGGCTTGATACGCAAGATATACTCGCCGTGCCTTACGACGTCCCAGTCCCTGGATATCGTAATGAGGTGGTAAACACATTAAGGCTATGGAAATCAGAGGCAACCGATGAGTTTGACCTCAGCGAATTTAACGCCGGTAGTTATTCAGAAGCGGTGGCGAAAAAGAATCTCGCTGAGCAGATAACGATGGTGCTGTACCCCAACGATGCCAGTGAAAACGGTAAAGAGCTGAGACTAAGGCAGCAGTACTTTTTATCCAGCGCGAGTCTACAAGACGTGATCGCAACTTGGGTTGAGCAATACGGCGATGATTTTAGTGATTTTGCGGATTATCACGTATTCCAACTCAATGATACCCACCCAAGTATCGCCGTAGCTGAGCTAATGCGCATTTTATTAGACGATTACGAGCTGGAGTGGGATGCCGCATGGAAGATAACGACATCAACCATGGCATATACTAATCATACTTTATTACCCGAAGCATTAGAGCGCTGGTCTGTGAGTCTATTTGAGCGCTTGTTACCTAGATTGCTAGAAATTATCTATGAGATCAATGCCCGCTTTTTGTCGGAAGTAGCATTAAAATGGCCGGGTGATATCGAAAAGCAGCGTGCGCTGTCTCTCATAGAGGAGTCCAGTCACCCTCAAATTCGCATGGCGTACCTTGCGATTGTAGGTAGTTATTCTGTCAATGGCGTTGCGGCTTTACATACCGAGTTATTAAAAGCTGGCTTGTTTAACGATTTCTATCAACTTTGCCCTGAGAAGTTTAATAATAAAACGAATGGGGTGACGCCAAGGCGCTGGTTGTCGCATTGTAATCCAGAACTGGCACAATTGATTAGTGATAAAATTGGCGATGGATGGCAAGCTGATTTTTCTAAAATTAGTGAACTACGTCGTTTTTACGATAATCACGCCTTTCAAAAGCAGTGGTTAACAGTCAAACAAAACAACAAGCAGCGTCTTGCTGCGCTAATTGCTCATGAATGTCAGGTAGAGTTTGACCCAATTATGATGTTTGATGTTCAAGTGAAACGTATTCATGAATACAAGCGTCAACTACTTAATGTATTGCACGTTATCCATCTTTACGACCGGATCTGTCGTGGTGATGTGGCAGAGCTTGTTCCTCGTTGCGTACTGTTTGGAGGTAAGGCGGCACCAGGTTATTACATGGCGAAGAAAATCATTAAATTAATCAATAATGTTGCCAATGTTATCAACAATGACCCAGCAGCGAGGCCCTACCTTCGAGTGGCTTTCATGCCCAATTACAATGTCTCAAAAATGGAAGTGATTTGCCCTGCAACAGATTTATCAGAGCAGATCTCAACAGCTGGAAAAGAAGCGTCTGGTACTGGCAACATGAAGTTTATGATGAATGGCGCGATCACCATAGGTACCTTGGATGGCGCAAATATCGAAATACGAGAATGCGTTGGCGCAGACAACTTTTACTTATTTGGTGTAACCGCTGAACAAGCACAGCAAGTACGCCAAAATTATCAGCCCCTTAAGATAATAGAAAGCAACAATGACCTAAAACGCGTTATGGCTTTGCTCGAAAGTGGGCACTTTAACCTATTTGAGCCTAATATCTTTGATGACGTAATTAACTCAATTAAGAGTAGTACTGATCCTTGGTTAGTGGCACAAGATTTTCCCTCCTACGTTGAGAGTCAGGAACACGCGGCTCAGGCATATAAAGACAAGGAGCATTGGCTGCGCATGAGTATTCTCAATACCGCAGCCAGTGGAAAATTTTCTAGTGATAGAACAATTCAAGATTACAGCGATGATATTTGGCGCTTGAGCCCAATGCAGTAGTCACCGCAAAAAGTTATGGAGAGAAGAAATAATGCCTAATTATGCGAATCGTTATATTAGTACCCTCACTCGAGAAACATATGCTTTAATACTTGCGGGTGGAAGAGGTTCGCGCCTTCACGAGCTCACCAATTGGCGAGCGAAACCCGCTGTTTATTTTGGCGGCAAACATCGAATTATCGATTTCCCACTGTCTAACTGCATTAACTCAGGGATCCGTCGGGTTGGCATTGCTACCCAGTACAAGTCGCATTCGCTGATTCGCCATGTTAATCGTGCATGGGGACACTTTAAAAAGGAGCTGGGAGAATCTGTAGAGATATTGCCAGCATCACAGCGGTACGGTGACGAGTGGTACTGCGGCACAGCAGACGCAGTTTTCCAGAATATGGATATTATTCGTCATGAGCTGCCCAAGTACGTTATGATCTTATCGGGTGATCATGTCTACAGAATGGACTATGGTGGTTTACTTGCAAAGCATGTAGAAACGGGTGCCGATATGACCGTATGTTGTATCGAAGTGGCCTGTGAAGAAGCGGCAAAAACGTTTGGTGTAATGACCGTTGATGAAAGCAACCGGGTGCGTCGCTTTGATGAAAAGCCGGTAGATCCGACGTCAATCCCTGGAAAGCCAGGTGTATGTTTGGCATCTATGGGGAACTATGTGTTTAACACGGAGTTTTTATTCGAGCAGTTAAAAAAGGATGCGGAACGAGAAGGGTCGGGGCGTGACTTTGGTCATGATATTATTCCATCCATCATAGAAGAGCATAATGTGTATGCGTATCCATTTTGCGACCCGTCACACGAAGGGCAGCCGTATTGGCGAGATGTAGGTACACTGGATTCATTCTGGGAAGCAAATATGGAGTTGGTTTCTCCTGAACCCCAACTTGATCTCTATGATCCTCATTGGCCAATTTGGACTTATCAGGAACAATTACCACCGGCTAAATTTATATTTGATGATGATGATAGGCGCGGTATGGCCGTAGACTCTACGGTTTCTGGTGGCTGTATTATTTCTGGCTCCAAGGTTAAGCGTTCATTGCTGTTCTCCAATGTACACGTTCATTCGTATTGTGAAATTGAGGGGGCCGTGGTTTTACCCGGTGCCAAAATCGGGCGTAACTGCAAAATTAAAAATGCAATCATTGACCGCAGTTGTCACATACCAGAGGGGATGACAATTGGTTACGATACTGATTTAGACAAAGCGAACGGCTTTAGAGTATCGAATAAGGGGATCGTATTAGTGACCCGAGATATGCTCGCAGAGCTTGCGGAAAAACAAAAGAAATGATCCGTGTAGAGGTACTATGCATGTAATTTTAGTGGCAGCCGAAAATGATCGGTTGCCAAATTGTAAGGTAGGGGGCGTCGCTGATGTGATACGCGATGTGCCTTACGCATTGGCGCAGCTTGGCATTAAAGTATCGGTGGTCACGCCCGATTATGGCCAAGCTGCTTTAACTCGAAACTTAGTCGCTGATATTGCCGTCCCTTTTCGGCAACACCTAGAAACGGCGACTCTTTGGTCCGTTGAAGAAAGTAACAATGTCACCCAATATGTTATTTCACACTCGTTATTTAGTGAGCATCACGGTGCTATTTATTGTAATGATCCTCACCAGCCCTTTGCTACAGATGCAAATCGATTTGCGTTTTTCAGTGCGGCAGTTGCAGAACTTATTGAACATGAGTTGATAGCGGACATAGACGTTGTGCACCTACACGACTGGCATGCGGCTGTTGTTGCTGTATTACGCCAGTTTAGTCCAAGGTTTAAACGATTAAAAGCGCTAAAGACAGTTTATACAGTGCATAACCTCGCACTTCAGGGGATCCGGCCTTTTAACCATGATTTTTCTAGTCTTGAGTCTTGGTTTCCGACACTCACCTATGATGGACTCAGTATATGCGACCCTAAATATCCTCACTGTTTCAATCCTATGCGAGCTGCTATTAATCTTTCAGACAAAGTGCATGTTGTTTCTCCTAATTACGCCAAAGAAGTGATGATCCCAAGTCATCCAGAGCTTGGCTTTTTTGGTGGTGAAGGATTAGAAAGTGATATGCAACACGCTTCTCATGAAGGACGATTAGCAGGTATTTTAAACGGTTGTGTTTATGATGATGAGTCAGCTAGCGGCGAGAATCTAACTTTTGCTGACTATTTGGCGCTTGCTGAGCAGCATGTGTTTCAATGGATGGCAAAATCAAGCCAAGTATTATCTCGGTTTTACATTGCCCATCAACGCATACTCGCTTGGCGTGGCGAAGCCTTTGGCGGCAAGTTAATTACAAGTGTTGGTCGTCTTACCGATCAAAAAGCACTTATTTTAAGACAGCCTACCCAAGCCGGAGTGGTGCTCGATGACATCGCCAAAATAGCCAAGCACCGAGGAGCACGTATTGTGATTGTTGGCTCCGGTGACCCAAGTCTTGAGCAGCTCTTTACCGAAGTCATGGCACGCCATAGTAATGTCTTGTTTTTAAATGGTTATGGTAAAGCACTCGGTGAGCAATTGTACCCATTGGGTGATTTATTTTTAATGCCAAGCTCCTTTGAGCCTTGCGGTATTAGCCAAATGCTTGCGATGCGTGCTGGACAACCTTGTATCGTACATAAAGTGGGTGGGCTATCTGATACGGTAAAACACAATGAAACCGGCTATTGCTTTGAAGGAGAAACGCTCGCTGAGCAAGGTAGTCAGTTTATTGCGATTTTTGAACTAGCACTCGCTGATCTGGTAGGGGATAGCGATAAATATCAACAACTCAGGCAGCAAGCTCTTATGCAGCGCTTCGATTGGTCTGACGTTGCACAGAAATACTGCGAACAATTATATAGATAGCGAAAATGTAGATAAAAAACTTTCGCATCTGTGTTAAGTATTTAAAAATTGGCTCGGTTGTTAAACAAAAACTAGGTCAAAGGTATCAAAAGATAGCTCTGGCCTTTCTTTTTTATCATTTTGCATTATCTTTTAAGCTATTATTTTGATTCTTAATAGCTTAGGTTGATTTTCTTTATCATCATAAAGGGTTAAAATCTTAAAATTGCTAAACCAAAAGTGTGATTGCTCACTTTAGGTACAAAGGAGTTTTTGTTTGAAGGTTTTTGTGGCCCGCCAAGCCATATTTAATCGTAAAAAACAAGTTGTTGCATACGAATTGTTGTTTCGCGATGGTGTAAAAAATAGCTTTCCAAATATTGCAGATGATGCAGCGACAGCCAAGCTGATAATGAATAATCAACTTAACCTCGGCATGCGATATCTCACTTCGGGAAAGAAAGCGCTAATTAATATTGGTCCGGACTCGTTACGTCAGGAGCTGTGCGAGTTTCTCCCAGCAAATGATGTGATCTTGGAACTACTGGAGACTATTCCTCCAACAAAACAAAATTATGAGCGGATAAGAGGTTTATTTCACAGCAATTTTAGACTCGCGTTGGACGATTTTGAGTACTCAAAGGAATGGGAACCTTTCTTAAAGCTTGTAAGGTTGATTAAGTTCGACGTCATGGAGCATCCGCTGGACACCATAGTGCCAGTAATTGATATGATCAAAGAGCGTAAGAACATCAAACTACTTGCGGAAAAAGTTGAAACCGAAGAAGAGTTTGAGCAAGCTAAAAAGATGGGGTTTCAGTTTTTTCAAGGCTACTTCTTTGCAAAACCCAAGATGATTGAGCAAAAAGACATTACGATTAATTATGTGATTGTCATGCTCATTTATGAAGAAGCACTTAAACCAAATATGAGTATTACACGACTAGCTGAATTGTTTGCCCAAGACACTGCGCTTGCGTATAAACTGTTAAGGCTAATTAACTCCGGCGTATTTCCAATCAAAAGTCGTATCGAATCTTTAAAGCAAGCCTTGGTATATTTAGGAAACGAGCGTGTAAAAAAATTTGTAAACTTAATTATGACTGCCCACGTAGCTGAGGGAAAACCGACAGAATTAACACGCCTTTCTATCGTTCGTTCGCGATTTTGTGAGCTTATTGCGCAGCAAATTTCGCCGGGACTTGCCAATATGAGTTTTATGACAGGGTTATTTTCTCTGCTTGATGCCATTCTTGACAGGCCGATGGAGCAGGTTGTAAACAAGCTACCCTTTCCTGAGCAGCTCCATGATGCTTTGATAGGTAAACCCAACACGCTATATTATATTTTAAATATTGTCAGAGCCTATGAATCTGGAAGCTGGTGGACACTGCAGGACGCGTGCAGTTATCTAAACTATAAAGATGAAAATCTTCCCGATTTTCATGCTGCTGCGATAAACTGGGCTGATATGTATAAAAACCGTGTATATTGATGAATAGAATTATTGCGATGGATGCGATCAGAGGGGTCGCGTTGCTTGGTTTGCTTTCCATGAATATGGTACATATGGCTAATTTTGAGTTGGGCTATGTACCAGCCCAAACAGCCCACTACCTTGATCCGTTCTTTGCAATGGTTAATAGTATTTTTTTTGATGGTCGATTCAGAACCTTATTTGCAATGTTATTTGGAGCGGCGTTATGCATTCAGGTTGCAAAGACAGATGGTCATAGCCTTGCAAGACATCGACTAACATGGCTAATGGTCATTGGCGTGTTACACGGCGTGTTGATTTGGCCAGGAGATATTTTATTTAATTATGCGTTGAGTGGATTTGTCGCGCTGCGGTTTGTCAATGTGAGCGACAAAAAGTTAAACCGCTATGCGGTAGGGTTTCTTTTAGTTCCTTCTATTGCTATCAGTTTATTGCTGTTAATTGATCCAGAACCACAAATAAATAGAACTTCAGAAGTCTACCTCGAGTTTTTGCAGCAAATTCCAGCAAACTACTTAGAACTACTCACCCTTAATGGCCTTTACTTTGTCATTATCAGTTTACTCATTCCGGTAATTACTTTGTGGTACACCGCAGGGTTAATGCTACTCGGTATGCGCTTATATCGAAGTGGTATGTTTGATTTAGAGCGTACTGAACCCGTTCATAAAATTAACTTGTTTGCCGTTGTAGCTATTGTTTTGTCATTCGTCGGCTTTGTTCTTGAGCGTAAACTAGGCGTCGAGTTTTTTGAAGGGTTAGATTGGATCCTTGCAGTACCGGTTGCGTTGTTTTACGTCGTTGTAATTAAGGCTGCAATGCGAAGTGCACAAAATCAGCTTTGGAGTCTCCAATGTGCTGGGCGTCTAGCGCTTTCGTTTTATCTTCTTCAGTCAATTGTGTTTGTAAGTTATTTTTATTTTATAAACCCGAACGCTATCAGCACTTGGGATCGGGTGGATTATTTCTCGGCATTTGTAATTGCGTCTATAATTCAATTAGCCCTTGCGTCTATTTATTTTAAGTTGTTTAAGCAAGGCCCATTTGAGAAGTTATTGAAGATGCTGGTACTACGAAGAGCTCGATATGATTAAAAAAGTACTAATTGGGGTAGTGCTATGGATGGTGTGTTCTAATGTTGATGCTAAACAGTTTTTAAATGTCTTATTTGTGAACCCTTCTATGCCTGGGGAACCATTTTGGCAGCGCGTCCAAGGTATAACAGAGGCGGCAGCGGATCAGTTAGATATTAGATTAGATGTGATCTATGGAGAAGGAAACCGAATTATACAGCTCGCTGAACTTAAAAAATATTTAAGTTATCGTGCCACACCTGATTATGTCATCCTCATCAATTATCCTGGCGGTGCCGAAGAAAGTCTAAAGCTTTTGGAAAAATATGGGATCAATCATATTACTTTAGAAGAAACGATTTCTGGCCCAGAGAGGCTTGCGATAGGTAATCCAAAAGAACACTATAAGTACTGGCTTGGGGAAGTGCACCACGATAATGACCAAGCTGGTTACGATCTGGCAAAGCAACTATATCAACAGGCTAAAACTAACGGTCACGAGACGATTTATCCTATTGCTATCAATGGTCACTATGGTACAGAATCAGATATTAGAAGCAGCGGTGCAAAGCGTTTTTTTGATGAAGTTGGCGTGGTTGTTCAGCAAACTGTCTACGCCGGATGGTCAAAAGAACAAGCCTTTGATAAAGCTAAGAAGTTACTGACACGCTATCCGAAAACAAACCTTATTTGGTGTGCGTCAGATTTGATGGCGATGGGGGCTATCACCGCAGCGGCATCAAGTACGTCAAAAATTGTATTTGGTGGATTTGATTGGTTGTCGGATACTTTTGACCTTATTGAAAATAATGAGATGCAAGCTTCCGTTGGTGGACACTTTATGATGGGAGCTTGGGCGTTGATTTCGGTGTACGATCATTATTATGGGCATTCCTTTTGGAAGGATAATACTGAACTTGCGTTTGATCTAAGTGTGATCACTAAGGAAAATCTTGCTGATTATTATTGGATAAAGTCAGCGAAAAATTGGCGATCTATTGATTACAAGGCAATGAGCCTTAGAGGAAAACCTAAGGAGCAGTATCATTTTTCTCCTGAGCTATTAAGAAAAAGTTTGCAAAAGTAGAAATGCAGTAGTGTAAAGCGGTTGAAGCGATTACAATATGGGTTTTTACTCAAAGTGGTTGTATCGTGACAGAGCAAAAGCGCCTCAATAAATACATCAGTGAAACTGGATTCTGTAGTCGTCGAGAAGCTGATGACTTAATTGCCTCAGGCCGTGTCAAAGTAAATGGAATTCTACCAGAAATGGGCACTAAAGTGTCTGATGCTGACACTATCATCATTGATGGTAAGCCTCTGAAAGCAAAGCCAAAGGCTGTATTTATTGCTTATAATAAACCTGTTGGTGTAACTTGTACCACCGAGCGTAAAATCAGAAGCAATATTGTCAGTGCAATTAACTATCCTGAGCGTATTTTCCCTATTGGTCGTTTAGACCGTCCATCCGAAGGGTTAATTTTCTTGACCAACCAAGGCGATATGGTCAATAAAATCCTTCGCGCTGGCAATAACCATGAAAAAGAGTATGAGGTGGTGGTCGACAGACCTATTGATGAGCGCTTTGTAAAACGTATGTCCTCTGGTGTTCCAATCCTTGGCACCGTCACAAAGCCTTGTAAAGTTCGTAAAACCGGGGCTAAGTCATTTACCATTGTATTGACGCAAGGCTTAAATCGTCAAATTCGCAGAATGTGTGAATATCTAGGATTTGAAGTAACACACCTTAAACGTATTCGGATAATGAATATCGACCTTACCGGCCTTAGCTCTGGTAAGTGGCGTCACCTTAACGAAAACGAAATGCGAGCGATTAATCACGCCACAGAGTCATCGAGTAAAACGCAAGAGGCATCAGCGGGTGCCGGTGCAGGAAAACAGCATGACAAGCCTAGAAGTGAAGTTAGTGAGGTTGGTCGTCCGAAGCAAGATAGGCGAGCGCATAGCAGCAAAGACCGAACAACTGAACTCGACAAGCAAAATAGCGTTAAGCCGAAGGCAAGAACGCGAAATGGTGAACAAAATCACAGTCACATCAAACGTAAGTCAAACTCAAAGCACAATATTAAGCCTGCAAAAAGGGTTAAAGGTACTTTGTCCTTAAATAAGAATAAGTGACCTGAAGTTCGGATAATTAAGCAAAGAGTAGGGCAATGTAACGCCCCTTGACAGCTTAATTAGAATGGGCAAAACGAAATAAATAAGGGCTATAGAAATAGCCCTTATTACATTTACTCAAACTGTTACTTTTCATCATCAGGTAGAGTAACGTTTAATTCTAATACTGCTAAATCATCCTCGTTTTGTTCAAACTGGACGTTGACGGCATCCGAATCTACTTTTACGTATTTGCGAATAACATCGAGTATGTCTTGCTTAAGTTGTGGTAAGTAGTCAGGTGTACCACGCTTTGAACGTTCGTGCGCAACGATGATTTGCAGTCGCTCTTTCGCTAATGATGCGCTATTTTTTTTCTCAGAACGAAAATAATCTAGTAATGACACCTTACCCTCCAAAAATCCGTTTGAAGATACCTTTCTTCTCAACTTGTAAGAAACGAAAATCAACGACTTCACCTAATAAGCGGTTAATTGCATCGCTATATGCTTGGCCTGCATCAGACTCTTGGTCTAAGATAACCGGCTGACCTGAGTTAGACGCATTAAGTACTGCTTTTGATTCAGGTATTACCCCTAGTAAGTCAATCGCTAGAATTTCTTTAACATCGTCTACTGACAACATTTCACCGCTATCTACACGCTCTGGATTATAACGTGTTAGCAATAGGTGCTCCTTAACCGGCTCTAGGCCCATTTCAGCGCGTTTTGACTTGCTTTGTAAAATACCTAAGATACGGTCTGAGTCGCGAACGGATGAAACTTCAGGGTTAGTTGCTACCACGGCTTCATCAGCGAAGTACAATGCCATCATTGCGCCTGCTTCAATACCCGCTGGTGAGTCGCAAATGATGAAATCAAATTCTTCTTTCATCTCATTTAGCACACGCTCAACCCCTTCTCGAGTGAGGGCGTCTTTATCACGAGTCTGAGAAGCTGGAAGAATATAAAGTTTTTCAACGCGCTTATCTTTAATCAATGCTTGATTTAGATTTGCTTCACCATTGATAACGTTGACAAAATCATAAACAACGCGACGCTCGCATCCCATGATTAAGTCGAGGTTTCTAAGACCAATATCAAAATCGACAATGGCTGTTTTATAACCCTTTAGCGCTAAGCCAGTACCAATTGCTGCACTTGACGTTGTCTTGCCAACACCGCCTTTACCTGAAGTTACGACAATAATTTTTGCCATCTGATTTATCCTTTGACCAAAGCTGTAATTTTTAATGATTCGTCTTGTTGTGTTATTTGAGCAGCTTGACCCCAGTGTTCACCTTGCAGCGAATCACTGATCCAATAACTCCCGTTTATAGACACCAGCTCAGCTTCTAAGCGCTGACAGAATATACTCGTGTCTTCTTGGCCTTGCGCACCTGCGATGGCACGACCACGTAAAGTACCGTAAATGTGCACGTTACCATCGGCGATAACTTCTGCACCATGACTTACAGCACCTAGCACGATCAGATCACGGTCTTTAGCATAAATTTGCTGACCACTACGTACCGTTCCGTTCACAACTTGAGCAGGAAGATAAACTTGTTTTTCTACTACTTCTGCTGCTTGAGATTGTGATGGGGTACTCGGTTGCACATCCCTTGAATAGTTTAGTACAGAAAACCCGGCTTCTTTGGCTAAGTCGTGCTGACTTTGAGTACCGCTACACACACCCACTGGATTGAGCTGTAAATCGACCAGTGTTTGCTTTAACTCTTTGAATTCTACAGTTTGCTCCTGAACATCAGCTAAATTAACCACAATTGGTGCACCTTGAAAAAATTTAGGCGCTTGCGAAATTTTGCTATCAAGATCTTGCCTTAACTTGGTCAGATCTAAAGAAAACAACTGCAGCACAGAGAGTGTAAATAGATTTCCTTTTAGTTCGAATGTTTGATTTGCCATATGTACTCAAATTTCTGTTACAACCGCCGCTAAAGCCTTATTTAGCTGACTTTAGCGCGTAGTAAAACTTTCCACAACTTACTAATAGCATGGTATAGTGACCGCCCATGATTAGCAAGAATTTATAGGCTTATAATGCTCACCGCCATATACAAAAGTCCAAAAAAAGCGGATACCTATCTTTTTGTAACTAAAAGAGATGATTTTTCCAATGTCCCTGCACCGTTAATGGAAACTTTCGGCACTCCTACCTATGTCATGATTATTGACCTTGCGAGAAGAACAAAATTGGGAATTGCTGATCTTGAAACGGTTAAGCAAAAATTAACTGACGATGGGTTTTACTTGCAACTTCCACCGCATACAGAAAGCTTGCTTGATGAATTTAGAAAGCAAAACGGAGTAACAGATTCGTGATAAAAAAAATTTCCCTACTAGTGGCCTCAGTTTGCTTGTCCACATCAGTCTTTGCTAACACTCAAGCGAAGTTTGATGAATACCTCAAAAACTTAAAACAAGAAGCGATTGACAAGGGCTACACACAACAACTAGTTGATGAGGCTTTTGCAACAGCAGTATTTAAGGAAAAGGTGATTAAGGCTGATAAATCCCAGCCAGAAATTGTTGAAACATTAGAAACTTATTTACCAAAGCGCGTCCCTGAATGGAAAGTCCAACAGGCTCGCAAACTCTACAAAGAACACCAGGAATCGTTAGAAAAAATAGCAAAGGAATATGGCGTACAAGCACGGTTTATCGTCGCCCTCTGGGGCTTGGAAAGTAACTTTGGTCGTATTCAAGGCGGTTATCCGGTCATTAGTGCGTTAGTGACGCTTGCTTTTGATGGTCGTAGAGAAGCTTTGTATAAAAGACAACTATGGGCAGCGCTTGATATTTTAAGAGACGGTCACATTGGTTTAGACGATTTCAAAGGCTCTTGGGCAGGAGCTATGGGTCAAACTCAGTTTATGCCTACATCATTTACCTCTTATGCCGTTGATTATAACAAAGATGGTCGCAAGGACATCTGGACCACACAAGAAGATGCATTTGCTTCTATTGCCAACTACCTAAAAAGCGTGGGCTGGAACGATGATCTTACATGGGGTCGCCAAGTTAAGCTGCCTGAAGGTTTTGACACTAGTTACATCTTAAAGCGCGGTACCAAGTCACATAAAGAATGGCTCAGCGAATGGCGTAAATCAGAACGTTCATTGCAGGAGTGGCAAGCGCTTGGTCTTCGTAGAATGGATGGCACTGACTTGCCACAAGTGAATATTACAGCGGCATTAGTGATGCCAGATGACGCCAATGGCCGTATGTATCTGGCTTATGATAATTACAAGGCCTTGATGAACTGGAACCGATCTTATTACTTTGCTACAAGCGTTGGGTATTTATCTGACAGAATAGGTTATCCAAAGATTTAGCCGCGAAAGGTTGACTTAGCCTGTTCTAGCAACGGGCTTTTTTATGTCTAATTATTGGACGGTATAGCTTGCTGCGCAGTCATTAAACTTGCCGTAAACAAAAAAGACATATAGCAGAGACGAGTATTATCCTTAGTACAATAAAAAGGCAGCGTCCAACTCGCTGCCTTTTGGTTGGGCTAATGTGTGTTAGTGTTAATAGTAGGACAAAGGTTGAACCTTGCCCCAAAAGACTCGGTACGAAAATAACGTATATGCAATTAAGGTCGGCACCACAATGACTACGCCATATAATAAGAAGGTAAGAGCTGATGCATCAGCGACCGCTTCGAAGATGGTTAGCTTGCCTGGCACTACAAATGGATAAAAGCTATAAACTAAGCCAAAGAAGCAAAGCACAAAGATAAATGCTGAAATTAGAAATGGCAACCAAGCACCATTATCCGGGGACTTTGGCAGTTTTTGTAACACAAGTTCTAATATCACAAAGAGCGACAAGCAAATAATCGGGGCGGGTAATACGACTAAGGCCATTGGGAGGTCAAACCAACGTTCATATATCCACTCATTAATCGCAGGGTTGATGATAGAAACGAGTAACACGCCAACAAAGGCTACTCTCGCAAACTTTTTACACCAGCTAATGGCATCTTGCTGCAATTGCCCTTCACACTTCATAATCAGCCATGCTGAACCAATTAAGCCATACGCGCAGACAACGCCAATTCCACTAAAGACCGCAAATGCATGGGCAAGGGGGGTATTGTCAAAGCCTATGACATAGAGCCCCAGCATATACCCCTGCGCAAACGAGGTGAGTAGCGACCCAAATTTAAACACTTTGTCCCACCGTCTTTGGCGTTTAACTCTCGCTTTTGCTCTGAAATCAAAAGCAACGCCACGCATAATTAAACCAAAGAGTAAGAACACAACTGGAATGTAAAGTGCTTGTAGAATCATGCTATGGGCTTGAGGAAATGCGATAAAGGCAAGACCAACAGCTAGAACTAACCATGTTTCATTAGCATCCCAAAATGGACCGATCGAGGCTATCATTGTGTCCGCTGTTTCTTTATCATCCAGCGGGATCATCATGCCAACGCCAAGGTCATAACCATCTAATATTGCATAAACAAGCACTGCGAGTGCCATCAAACCTGCATAGATAAGAGATAGATATTCCGGATTAAACACGAGTCACCTCCTCAGCGAATTCCTTCATGTCATATTCTTCCACCTCAACAGACTTGCTAGCAGTGTGGAACAAAGTGCGAATATAAGCGTACAGTAAGATTGCATATATCGTCAGATAGCCAATGAGTGTAAATAAGACGTTCTCTGAGGCAATTGTTGTGACTGCATCTTCAACTCTTAAGATACCGCTGACGATATAAGGTTGGCGGCCAATTTCAGTGACATACCATCCCGCAAGAGTTGCTATCCAGCCCGAAAAGGTCATAGCTACAAGGGCCTTTAGTTGCCATTTGGGTAACTCACCCTTTTTCCACAGCGTAAATCGGGTAACAAACGCGACCAAAATCATCAGCATTCCCATACCAACCATAATTCTAAAGCCGAAAAAGACGGGCTTAACAGGTGGGTGTTCACCTTTGAATTCGTTAAGCCCTTTAATTTCACCATTAACGTCGTGGGTAAGAATAAAACTAGCCATATTAGGAATGCCTATTGCAAAATCATTGCGCCTTTCTTCCTCGTTAGGAATTGCAAAGAGTAAGAGCGGTGCACCTTTTTCTGTCTCCCACACGCCTTCCATTGCCGCAATTTTTTGTGGCTGATGTTTTAGCGTATTTAGGCCGTGTAAATCGCCAACAAAAGCCTGTATTGGAGTAAGAAGCGCTGCGACCGTCAAAGCCACCGTTAGCGCTTTTTTAGGTGCATGTTTTTCATCGTTTTTCAGCATTCGATATGCACTGACACCAGCTATCAGGAACGAAGCGGTAAGTGCACTGGCCAGTAACATATGGAAGAAACGATATCCGAATGAAGGGTTAAAAATAACTTCAAACCAGTCAGTGGGATACACAATTCCGTCTCTGAGCTCAAAGCCTGTCGGGGTTTGCATCCAACTGTTCAAAGACAAGATCCAAAATGCTGAAAGTGTTGTACCGATAGCTACAAGGAAAGTAGCTAAAGTATGTATTTTAGGTGGCACACGCTTCATCCCAAACAGCATTATCCCCAGAAATGTTGCTTCCATAAAAAATGCGGTCAGTACTTCATAACCTAGTAAGGGACCAGCAATATTGCCGACTTTTTCCATAAATCCAGGCCAATTTGTACCGAACTGGAAAGACATAGTAATGCCGCTAACCACTCCAAGGGCAAAAGATAACGCAAAAATTTTGACCCAAAAGCGATAGGCCCGCAACCAAACAGGGTGGCCAGTCAAGTCATACTTGAGTTTAAAAAACGCCAGAAACCAAGCTAATGCGATGGTTATCGTGGGGAAGAGAATATGAAAACTAATATTTGCCGCGAATTGTATTCGCGACAACAACAACGTATCAAGCATGACGCACCTCGCACTTTAAGACTTACGTAATAATTTATCCTTTAAATCTATTACTTTACTCACAGAAGAACCGAGCTTCATCAACGATTGCAATTGCTCTGGTGATAGACGTTGAAGTTCCGCTGACCACTTAGTGACGGTTTCAAGTAGGTCATGAATGGATTGCATTTGCTGCTGCGCATACACTTCTTCTGGTGAGTTAGCGCTATCTAGGATTTGGTCACGAAGTAGAGTGAGTGTTGGGTCTATTTCTCTTTTTCTTCTCTCTTCAAATACGCGGTTAGCGAGATCCCAAATAGAGCCGTTTGGAGAGTAATATTCTTTACGGTCACCGGGAATATGGTGCACCTTGACTAGCTGCCAAGATTGCAATTCTTTTATTCCCATACTTACGTTACCGCGTGAAATTTTTAACGCATCGGCGATTTCGTTTGCTGTTAATGGTTTTTCATTAATAACCAACAAACCAACCATTTGCCCTATCGTTCTGTTGAAACCCCACCGGCTTCCCATTTCGCCGCAATGAAGTACAAAATTTTCTATTTTTGGTGATAAGTTCATTGTTTTAAACTTTCAGTAATTATTGAAACTTTAATATAAAGGTCACTTTGACTTAGATCAAGCATTAATTAAGCTCAAGTACAACATAGTGAAAGTTAACCTTCCCCGAATATCTATAATTGCTATCCACTGACCGCAAATCAATATAAATTTCAAATCATTGTGATTTAATGCGTCAGCAATCCACGGATTATGCTGCACATCCCCATACTTTTGCAGCGGTACTCACATAACACGGGAATTTATACATGCTAAAAATCCTCCTTTTCGCCTTATCTATCTTTAGTTGCACTGCTTTTGCTGAGCGCGCGACAACCATATTGATTTCCATCGATGGGTTCAGATGGGATTACATCGAAAAACACGATGCAAAGAATATCGCAAAGCTTGCCAAAGAGGGCGTCCGCGCGACCAAGCTATGGCCTCAATATCCTACTAAGACTTTTCCAAATCATTTATCTATCGTTACGGGTTTAAAACCAATCAATCATGGCATCGTCGATAATTACTTTTGCGATAGGAAGCGAGACGAGTGTTATAAGATGGGTATGGGTAAAATAGATAGCTCGTGGATAAGTGGTATTCCCTTATGGAATCTTGTAAAAATGCATGGATATAAATCTGCCGCTTATTTTTGGCCTGAATCAGATGCTAGAATCAATGGTATGACGCCTGACTACTATTATCACTATTCAAAACAAGCTGATTATAAGAATCGTCTTAATGAAATACACAATTGGCTAAAATTACCAAAAAGCGAAAAACCATTGTTTGTCGCCAGCTACTTTTCTCTGGTGGATACCATGGGTCATGGATTCGGACCAGATCATGAAAAAACGAGAGAAGCAGTACAATTTGTTGATGGCTTAATCGGAGATTTTGTCGCAGCGTTGAAAAAGGACAAAATTAAAGTGAATTTGGTACTCGTTTCTGACCACGGTATGGCAAATATCGAGCCAGAGAAAGCTGTGATCCTCGAAGAGCTTGACATCCCTAAAGAATGGACTTTAAAAAACAGCGGAACGAGAGTGTCACTTTATGCGCTAGGCGAAAAAAAACTTGAAGCAGAAACACTTATGCAGACGCTACGTGAAAAAGCGGATGGTCGATATGAAGTATTGAGTAGTGAGCAAAAGCAGCAACTCAATGACGGTGAATCTTCTCGTATTGGTGATATTATCTTGCAAGCAAAAGCGCCCATTGTCTTTATGCAAAAAGGTAATCAAGCCTACTATGGTACCCATGGGTATGAAGTGACACCTGATATGGCCGCATTTTTTGTCGCAAGTGGCCCCGCCTTTAAATCAGGTGTAACGATAGAACAAGCTAGCAATTTAGAGGTTTACCCTACACTTACACACATTATGGGGCTTAAGCCTCTAAATGAGCTTGATAGCAAGGGAGAAAATCTATTTAAGCTGGTTAGGCAGTAAAACAGGTTATTTATGATGTTCAGGGCTAATGAATAACTTGGCTCTGAACTTGATGAGTAGAGTAAGTTACTTTTTCTTGGAGGGTTTCATTAGCCGTTTTGCTAAAGCAAATACAATATAGACAAGAACCAAGGAATTAAGGACAAGCAATGCATCTTTATCAGATACGAACATCCATATCGCCGCAAGCGCAAGGCAAGCAAGTGTAAAGTGGCCAACTAGTGGATTTGTAGTCTTTTTCTTCATTAAGAACTTCGCTGTATTTATGTTCAGATTATTTTACACCTGATAGCTGAGACAATACCAATAATCTGTTCAAAAAACTAAATATTTTTGACCATGTGGTTATAATACGGGCACACAGAATGTGAACGTTCTAATTCGTTGCTGGTCTGACCAGAGTTTGATATAGATTAACTGTTTCACCCAAACGAATAGCTAAAATGTCATGGAAGTACATTAAAGAGAATTTTTAGTGGTACAAATAAATAAAGCAAAACATTGGTTAGACCTTAAAAAGCTGATACTTATTCTGGCCACATTATGCGTATTTACTTCGTTACTAAACGCATTGTTTTCGAGCTATCAAGTGCAAAAACAAGTGATGGTAAAAGATACGTTAGAGGCAAACCGTGCTTATGCAGCTAAGTTAGCAGATGTTACCGATCTTTTCTTACAATCAGTATTGATGCAATTAAAAGCGTCGAGCGACACCATCGCCTCGCAGCTCGATGACCCTGAGCTGGTCGACAACGAACTTAAGCAAATGCTTACACGAACTCATAGTTTTGATTCAATCGTGCTAGTCAACGTTGAAGGAGAAATTATCGGTGCTCAACCCAGTTCACTTGGTGTTGTTGGGACTACGCTTATAAATGAAGCCGAAACATCGCCACTTCGTAAACAGGCACCTTTCATCGTAGGGCCATTTACCTCTCCCGCTGGAAATTTGATGGTGAGCCCAACGCATCCAATGTTTGATAACAAGGGGAATTTTGCCGGCTTTATCGCAGCGGGCATTTACCTAAAAGGAGATAATATCTTAGGCCGATTATTAGCGAACCATCATCATCAGGACAAAACCTATGTATATGTTACTGGCCCCAATGGTAAACTCATTTATCATCATGATGACCATCGTATTGGACAAGACGTCACCAAAAATGAGGTCGTTGAATCATTACTCAGCAAAATCTCTGGTTCTGCTCAAATAATCAATACCCAAGGTGTAGAAATGCTAGCTGGGTATGCTTCCGTACCCACAAGTGGTTGGGGGGTCGTGGCCCAACGGCCATTAGAGGTCACGATGTCACAATTATCGAACACTATGCAGCACGTCTTAAAAACGACCATTCCGTTTACCGTATTTTTGTTGATTTGTGTGCTTGGACTCGGAACTTTAATTGCTAAGCCTTTATGGCGATTAGCTAAGTTATCTGAGCAAGTGGAAGATGGCAGAAACATTGATTTTCCACACGTATCAACATGGTATTACGAAGCGGCATGGCTTTATCAGGCTATGCGCAGTAGTGTTAAGAACTTAGGAGCACAGATCCAACGCTTTGACGATGAGAGAAAGCAAGATCAACTAACTCATTTATTCAATCGACGCGGAATGGAGAAGTGGCTTGAATCGGCCTATGAGCAGCGAACTCCCTTTAGCATTATTGCACTCGATATTGACCATTTTAAGAAAGTAAACGACACCTATGGTCATGATATTGGTGATATCGTAATACAAAAGCTTGCCGAATTAATGCGTACCAATGCCCGCGAGCAGGATCACCTGTGCCGAAGTGGAGGCGAAGAATTTTTAATGTTTCTTCCTCATGTAGACATCAATAAGGCGGCAAACATTGCAGAGCGTTTACGGGCATGTACTGCTGAAACTCAATTTGATGAAGCGGGGCATATCACGATTTCTCTTGGTATTTCTCATTGGCCATTGTGTTCTGATGATTTGCATCACGCGCTTAAACTTGCAGATCGTAGCCTTTATCAGGCCAAGGCCAATGGTAGAAACCGTGTTGAACACGCCGTTTTAGCTAACCACAATGTAGCATAATTGGAAATCTGATATTAAAAAGTGAAATTTGCTCCGAATATCGGTAAGATGCGTTGCAATTTTTATCGTTACCTTTATTTGGAGCTGTACTTTCCATGGCAAAAACATTGAAAGTTCCTCATACGCTAGTCTTGCTACTAGGTATGATGCTAATTGCACTGCTGTCGACCTGGATTATTCCGCAAGGTTTTTTTGATACCGCAACCACAGACTCTGGTAGACAAGTTGTACTTGCTGGCACCTACCATATCGCAGATGAGTCTGTTCGTCTTACTCCTTGGGATCTATTAAAAGCAATTCCTCGTGCTTTTGCCGCTGCACAAGATGTAATCTTCTTTGTGATGATAGTCGGCGGTGTACTCGCTATTGCACGCGCAACCGGTACTGTTGATGCGTTAATTGGCCGCTTACTTGAGAAAAATGGCGATAAGCCACAAAAACTCATTTTTATGGTTGTATTCTGTTTCGCAATCGCGTCAAGCGCTATCGGTACTGCCGGAGAGTACATTCCTTTTGTACTTATTTTGGTAGCGCTGTGTAAAGCGATGAAATTAGATGCCATGACCGCGGTAGGTATGATTATCGCAGGCTACGGTATTGGTTATGGTGTCTCAGCGTTTAACCCATTTACGGTATTAATCGCCCAGCAAATCGCCGAAGTACCAGTATATTCAGGTATTTGGTTACGATTTACGATTTTTATTCCATTTGTGTTAATTGGATTTCATCATGTATGGAACTACTCGAAAAAGGTACAGCAAAACCCCGAATATTCGATGATGAAAGGTGTGCCTTGTCCACTTGCGGGGCAGGAAGCTCCCAGCTATCCACAGCTTAATGGTCGTCATAGAACTGTTCTATTTACTTTCATTGTAACTCTCGTGTGTGCGGTTTGGGGGATTGCAACTCAAGGATGGTATCTATACGAGCTAGGTGGCTTATTTATCGCATGGGGTGTCGTGATTTCAATTCTTGGTAAACTGTCAGCAGATGAAGCAGCAAACCGTTTTATTGAGGGGGTCTCAGACTTAGTTACTACTGCGGTGCTTATTGGTGTAGCTCGTGGTATTGCACTTATTCTTGAGGATGGTCAAATCCTGCACACGATCGTACATGGCCTTTCCACACCACTTTCTTATGTAGCTGCAGAAATTTCGGCGGTGGGTATGTTAATTATCCAAACGCTTTTAAATATGTTCATACCATCGGGCTCAGGTCAGGCTTATGTCACTATGCCATTGATGGTTCCAGTGGGTGATTTAGTTGGGGTACCAAGACAAGTTGCAGTGCTGGCCTATCAATTTGGTGATGGTTTCTCCAATATGATAGTACCAACTAATGCGGTGTTAATGGGGATCCTTGGTATGGCAGGGGTTCCTTACACGCATTGGTTTAAATTCTGCATGCCGTTAATGGCTAAACTTATGCTGGCTGCCGCAACTGTGCTAGTCCTCGCGGTTATGTTTGGCTACGGCCTTGACGTACAACCGCAAATTACCGGCTAATCTCTCTAAAGTAAGATGGCGTCTACCGACGCTATCTTCTTACCACTGAATCACTTAAAGCAAATTTATTGATCTGACTTTATATTCTATGTAGTTTATTGAGCTATTATTATCTATTAGACACATCTCTTGGATAGGATTGGCCGTACAGACTTCTATGAATTTATCGTTTAGCCATTTTTACAACATGACATCCACCAGCCAGCGATATCAATTTGCCTTAAAGCAATTGTATGAGCGCTTTGATGCTGATCACTGCTTTGTGGGTAAGTTTATCGATAACGATAAGCGTGTAAAAACCGTGATGTATCTTGCGGATGGTGAAGAAGTCGAGAATATTATTTATGACCTAGAAGGCACGCCATGCTTTGACGCAAAGGCGAGTAACGGCGTTTGCAGTGTTACCAGTGGCCTGCAGCAACTTTATGAAGAGGATGAAATTCTTCGTGTCCTTAGTATAGAAGGGTATTTAGGAGTAACGCTAAGAGCATTAGATCACACTCCTATCGGTATAATGGTCTGTCTATTTAACAAGGAACAACATGTTAGCCATGAAGAAAAGCTATGGTTTCAAGAGCTAGGGCATTTAATCTCTACCGAACTTAGTCATAATTTAGAGCTGAATAAACAAGGTATTTTGCTCAAACAGCTTGCGAAAGGCGAGCAGATAGCAGATTTGTGTACTTGGACTTGGCAGCTCAAACAAAACAAACACTATTTTTCCTCTCATTTAAATCATTTGCTGAAAACACAAGCAGATTCACCTTCATTATCATTGCTTCTTGATAAGCTCATCATAGAAGATAGTGAAAGGTTAAGGGTTGCATTGGAGAAGGTGAGGTTAGGTGCTGTTCGCAATATAGATTTACAAGTTTCGTTAACGTCACGGACAGAACATCATGGTCTACTGCGAATTATCGGACAGGTTGAGCCAGATGATCAAAATATAGATGACGTAATCTTCACTGCAACCATTCAAGATATTAGTTACATTTCTTCACTTAATAAGCAGCTTGAACTGACCAATGTTGTTTTCGAGCATGCGACGGAAGCGATTATGATCACCAATAATGATAATAAAATTATTATGGTGAATCGTGCGTTTGAGCGATTAACGGGTTATACCGGCTATGAATTATTAGGCCAAGATCCTGCGGTGCTATCATCTGGTAAGCAAGATAAATCATTCTATGAAGCCATGTGGGCGTCGCTGAACACAATTGGTCACTGGAAAGGGGAGATCCACAATCGTCGCAAGAACGGTCAGATTTATCCTGAGGAATTAACACTTAGCGTGGTGAAAGATGAGCAAGGCAAAGTCGCTAACTATGTCGGCATTTTTAGAGATATTACCGAATGGAAACGTAACGAGTCTCAACTTACCTTTTACGCAAACCATGAGCCGTTAACAGCACTTTTAAATCGACGTAGTTTTATGCAGCGATTGGAAGAACAAATATCAGGATCCAGAAGTAATAATAGCAGTTGTTCACTGCTTTTCATTGGTTTAGACAGGTTTAAAGAGGTGAACGATGTTTTTGGTCCGGAAATTGGCGATAAAGTACTCATATCTGTTGCGAAAAGATTAAAAAATGCAGTGCGACAAAATGATATTGTCGCAAGATACGGTGGTGACGAGTTTGCGTTGTTACTTACGCGCAGCGATGTGGAAAGTGCGATTAAGATTGCTCAAAAGCTTTCACAGAAACTCTCTCAGCCCTACGTATTTAACGAAATTACCATAGAGGTCACATGCTCTACAGGTATTGCACAACTTGAAGCCGGCTCTCGGATCACTGCGGCTAACTTACTCAGAAACGCAGCCCATGCACTTAATAGTGTGAAGAAGACCGAGCGCGGGCAGGTAGCCCTACACAATGCGGCAATTCAAAACGCCTATTTAAATAAAATAAAGCTTAGAGATAAGTTAAAACAAGCTCTGAAAGAAGGGGCGCTCACCGTTTATTATCAGCCGATCGTTAATGCAGATACCAACCGCATCGCAAAATTTGAAGCCCTAGTGCGTTGGTTTGACGATGAGTACGGAATGGTATCGCCAGGTACGTTCATTCCTATCGCTGAAGAATTTGGTCTTATTCATTTAGTTGGACAGTTTGTGCTTGAGCGCAGCTGCCAAGACTTAGCAAAGATCCACCAAGCTGGTTTTACAGAGGTTGGGATCTCTATTAATCGCTCTGTTAGCGAGTTTAAAGCCAGTATTAATCAGGTGAAGTTAATCACCTGTGCTATTGAAAAAGCCAAGGTCCCTTATGAAGCAATAACCATTGAAGTTACCGAATCGCTTGCTACAAACCGCTATACATGGAAAACGCTTAATCAACTAAGAGAACATGGGATCAAGGTTTCGCTAGATGATTTTTGCACTGGCTATTCATCACTAAGTAACTTGATAGAAAATCAAGTAGATTATCTAAAGATAGACAAAAGCTTTGTCGACAGCTTAATGTCTGATTACAACAAACAAGTAATGATAGACTGCCTTATTAAGCTCAGTGATAAGTTGGGAATTGGTGTGATAGCCGAAGGGGTAGAGCAGTTTACTCAACTTGAGAAATTACGAGAGCTCGGTTGTCATCATATTCAAGGATTCTTTTACAGCCCCGCAAAACCAATAGATGCCTGCCTTGAGTTACTCACAACAGACGCTTTTGCTGAACAAACACAAAGTGCATTAGAAAAATAAAGGTGTGATATTTTGATATCACACCTCAGAAATAGCAGATTGTTTCTGTGTCTTTATTATACCAATTGAATTAATTCTCTAATCAATTTGAAGGGTGAAATAGCATATTAGCTTCGTTAAAAATTTCTCATTTAGAACAACTAAATAGCAAAATTTTTGCCTTGCTACTAAAGCTATTTCCCCGCTTCAAGATAGATCATTTACTTAATACA
>NZ_PNDS01000168.1 GCF_005886535.1 Pseudoalteromonas sp. S2755 | reverse complement strand
AATTATTCAAAATGGTATTACATGGACTATAAGGGTGCTCATCGAAGTGGGTGATTGTAAGATCTGCTTGCATTAATGACTGCATCACTTCGGCGATTGAGTGCGGCCAAGCTGCAATGGCTTGTTTGCTATTTGATCGCTCCCTTTAACAATAGAACAGTGAGATAAATGAATACATAAATAAACCGAGGCAAGACTGCCCCGGCTTGGTTGGGATCCCGTTTATTTCTTCGGATCGTGTTTGTCGAACCACCACTGAATATAAGCTACTTTGTTTAGCAGGTTAGATGGTCTTTTGGTTATTCCGTGTGAGGCATCTGGAATTCTGACCATAGCTGTTTCTACACCCTGTAGCTTAAGCGCTTGATAATACTGCTCAGTTTCTGAGATTGGCGTACGATAATCCGCTTCACCTGTCAGTAGCATGGTTGGGGTTTTTACATTCCCCACATAGCTAATAGGTGAGCGTTTCATATAATGTTCCATGTGCTCCCATGGTTTTCCTGGGAACCAGTAGTCCGCAAAAAATGGATAGAAATCTGCAGTTAACACAAAGCTATACCAGTTGATCACCGGCTTTGCTACGACTGCTGCCGCGAATCTATCCGTGTGACCGACCGTCCACGCAGTGAGTACGCCACCACCTGAACCGCCAGTAACAAACAAGCGGTCTTTGTCTATATAGCCTTCGCTGATCAGATGATCCACACCTGTCATTAAGTCGTCAAAATCATGGCTTGGGTAGTTGTGGTGGATAGTTTGAGCAAACTCTTTGCCGTAGGAATCGCTGCCCCTTGGATTCATGTAAAGTACAACGCTACCTTGGGCGGCAAAAAGTTGTACTTCGGCGCTAAAGTGCGGGCCATAGTTTGCAACTGGGCCACCGTGGATCTCAAGTACGAGAGGGTACTTTTTAGATTTATCGAACCCCGGAGGGTAGGCGACCCAAGCTTGAATTGGCAGTTGATCATGTGTCGACTTTAGCCAAACTTCTTCAACTTTTGCCAGTGTTTTATCACCAAGGGCATCTTCGTTAAGCTTTGTAATTGGTCTTGGCTCGCCGCGTTTTACAATTGCGACATCGGCAGGGCGCTGGGTATCTGCGAGTGTAAAAGCCACTAATCCGCGGTCACTGATGGCATAGTCACCACCTGAATAGGGGCGACCAAAACTCACACTACCAATGGCATCCGTTATCTGCTCAAAACGCCCTTTTAACGGCTGATAGCCAAGTGTGGTTTTCCCTTCACTGTCGTAACTTACATAGACGCCACGGCTGTTGGCGGCCCAAGTGACAGAGGCAAGGCTTCTATCTAAATCGGCTGCATAGGTTTTGGTTTCGCCTGATTTGAGATCTTTGATATAGAGTAGGCTATTCTCGTAATTGGTTTTTTTATCATCATAACCAAGGTAAGCCAGATAGCGGCCATTAGGTGACACCTCTGGGTGAGTATCAGGGCCTACTCGGTCAGTTACCGCGGTGATTTCAAGCGAGTTTAGGTCTAGCTTATAGACTTCGCTGTTAGTTGGGTTTAATTGGTTATCCTTGTGGCGATTAGCCGAAAAATACAGTGCCTTTGCGTCATCAGCAAAACTCAGTCCACCGCCATGATCAAAGTTGCCTGAGGTTAACTGTTTTGCATTGCCACCGTTGGCATCAATTTTGAAAATATGATTAAAGCCCGGTTCGGTGTAACCAGCACCGTCGGCGCGATAATATACCTCATCGATAAATACGGGTGGTTTTGCCCATTCAGCTCCTTTGGGCTTCCCTGCAACAGATACCGGTGGAGCTTTTTGGCTGGGAACAAACTGGCTAAAGTATAGGCTTTTACCATCTGGAGACCAATGTAGTCCCGATGGTCCGTGAGCTAAATTACTGATTTTGGCAATGGCTCCAGTTGCCAACCATTTCACATAAATTTGGCTGCTACCGTCGCGAGTAGAAATAAAAGCGATGCGATCATTACTAGGCGACAGCACAGGAGAATAATCCATGTGTAATCCAGAGGTAACTGGCTGCATTGCATTGGTAGCAAGGTCTACAGACCAGATATTACCGACTTTTCTATCACTTTTGATATCCATGCGATTTCGCACGAAGAAGACTTTGTCACCGTCATTGGTGATGTCAATTTGATTAGCATATTCAAGATTAAATATATCGGTTGGCTCAAGCGATGCGGCTTGCACTGCGCAAGCTGAGCTTGCAATCGCGACGCCTGCTAGAAAGTATTTCATGACTCATCCTGTTTCTAATTATCATTTCCACTATGCGCCATATTGCAGCTTAATCAACTCTTTGCGGTGAACAAATTAAAAATCCATAAAAAAGTGCTTTACCTCAACTTAACTTGCGGTTTTATCGTTGCCTCCAGTTAGCGGAATTTACAAAGAAGAGGATGATATGTATGTACTTAGAACACGTAAATTTGGTAGTTAGCGACCTAGAAGAGATGCTCCACTTTTATCGCGCCGCATTTCCTCATTGGAAAGTTAGAAGCAAAGGGCAAGGAGAGTGGTACGGCAAAGCACGAACATGGCTGCATTTTGGAGATGATTATCATTATATAGCGCTTAGCGACCACGGTGAGGGCCAAAACAGAGCACTCGAGGGTCACCAAGTCGGCTTGGCACATTTCGCCTATGTGGTTCAAAGTGTCGAGCGTGTTGTTAGTCGGCTAACCGAAGCGGGTTACACAGTCGATAAAGTCGGAGCGCAGCATCCATACCGAAAAAACGTTTACTTTATTGATCCTGCGGGATATGAAATTGAGTTTGTGGAATATATGAGTGATCTGCCTTCTGAGCGCAATAGTGATTAACTTGCTAAGAAGCGTGAGTATTGCCCATGTTATAGTTATAGCGAGTGGTTAGAATGAGGGAGATCTAGCGTTTTTAAAAACAAATGATCCGCCCTCATTTGGTGAGTACAGCTCTGTGATTACTTAACCTGAGGTTTGGATAAGGAATGAGCTAACTCATTGTTTTTTTAATCACCTAAAACTATCTTCTTATCTAGCCAGAGAGTTTTAGGGATAACTAGGCAAATTTACGCACCAATAGCTGGCTATTGGAAGTGAATTCAACGCAGTTAGCGCTAAAACTGGCTGCTAGAAAGGCATTAATTATCCGAAGCTCAGGTTTAATCCACGC
>NZ_PNDS01000167.1 GCF_005886535.1 Pseudoalteromonas sp. S2755 | reverse complement strand
TGAAGCGGGGAAATAGGTTTAGTAGCAAGGCAAAAATTTTGCTATTTAGTTGTTCTAAATGAGAAATTTTTAACGAAGCTAATATGCTATTTCACCCTTCAAATTGATTAGAGAATTAATGCAATTGGTATAAGTTAGCGGCTAACTACGCAAAACTCAAATAAAAAAACCCCAGCTACAACGAGTGTAGTTGGGGTTTGTGAACGACAAAAGCTGTTGTTTAAGTTTTAAACTTCCAAATAGTCCAAAATGCCTTCAGCGGCGTTGCGGCCTTCAAAAATCGCCGTGACCACTAAATCAGAACCTCGTACGGCGTCACCACCGGCAAAGATCTTTGGATTACTTGTTTGATGTGTAAATGCGCCTTTTTCTGGCGCAACAATGCCGCCCCAGTGATTTATTGCCACATCGTATTGTGCTAACCAATCAAGGTTGTGAGGCTTAAAACCAAATGCCATGATCACCGCGTCAGCTTCTAGTGTATGCTCAGAACCTTCCACAGTTTCAGCACTACGGCGACCATTTTTGTCAGGTTCACCTAATTGTGTTTTCACCATTTTAACGCCCGTGACTTTGCCTGAGCTGTCAATTTCAATACCAACTGGCTGTAGATTGAATCTAAATTCAACCCCTTCTTCTTTGGCATTTTTAACTTCTCGAACTGAGCCGGGCATGTTTTCTTCATCACGACGATAAGCACAGATCACGGATTGCGCATTTTGTCTAACTGACGTTCTAACACAGTCCATCGCTGTGTCCCCACCACCTAGTACCACCACGCGCTTACCCGCCATGTTCACATAGCTATGCTGACTTTCGTCATAACCCATAACTCGGTTGGTGTTACCAATCAAAAATGGTAGCGCATCATAAACACCGTCGGCATCTTCATTTTCAAGATTGCCTTTCATGCTTTGGTACGTCCCCACACCTAAGAATACGGCGTCGTATTGCGACAATAACTCGTCCATTGAAACATCACGACCAACCTCGGTATTGAGTTTAAACTCAACGCCCATTGCGGTGAAAATCTCGCGACGGTTTTCCATAACTGACTTTTCTAACTTAAATGACGGGATCCCAAAGGTTAGCAAACCGCCAATCTCAGGGTTGCGATCATACACCACAGGGCGCACGCCGTTTCGCACTAGAATATCCGCACAGCCAAGTCCTGCCGGACCCGCGCCTATAATTGCGACTTTTTTATCAGTCCATGTAACGTAAGAAAGATCAGGCTTCCAGCCCTGTGCAAACGCCGTATCGGTAATATATTTTTCAATATTTCCTATGGTCACCGCACCAAACTCTTCGTTCAGCGTACACGACCCCTCACAAAGCCTATCTTGCGGACATACTCGACCACAAACTTCAGGCAAACTATTGGTACGGTGAGATAGCTCTGCTGCCTCAATAATTCTACCCGTACGAATAAGCTTGAGCCATTGCGGAATATAGTTGTGAACCGGACACTTCCATTCACAATAGGGGTTACCACAATCTAAACAACGATCAGACTGCGAATGAACTTGCTGCTCAGAAAATGGCTCATAAATTTCAACAAAAGATTGCTTACGCGTAGAAATAGGCTTTTTGCGCGGATCTACACGTTGTACATCGATAAATTGGTAAACGTTTTCGCTCATTGCTCTCTCCTACTGCGCCTGAATTCTTAGCTCAGCGCTACTACGCGCTCGGTGGCCAAGTAAACTGTTTAAATCGCTCGACTTTGGCTTTACCAATTTAAACATTGGCAAATACAACTCAAAGTTAGCTAAGATCTGCTCAGCTCGAGTTGAGCTCGTCAAGTCTAGATGCTCTGCAATTAAACCACGTAGATGCTCTTGGTGCGATGCCAGCGTTTTGAGGTCTACCAGCTCGACCAACTCAGGGTTGATCCGCTTATCAAAGTCACTTTCTTCATCAAGTACATAGGCAAAACCACCGGTCATGCCTGCGCCAAAGTTAACGCCAACTTGACCAAGCACACACACTACGCCTCCCGTCATGTATTCGCAGCCATTATCACCAAGCCCTTCAACAACCGCTTGTACGCCCGAGTTACGCACAGCGAAGCGCTCGCCAGCTCGACCTGCTGCAAACAACTTGCCGCCAGTCGCGCCATATAAACAGGTGTTACCAATGATAGCCGCCTGATGAGAGGCAAAACTTGAGCCGACAGGAGGACGCACGACTAGCTTTCCACCAGCCATCCCTTTACCAACGTAGTCGTTAGCATCACCGACTAATGTCATTTCAAGGCCACCGGCGTTCCACACCCCAAACGATTGCCCTGCAGTACCATGTAACTCAAGTGCAATTGGATCTGCTGCCATACCTTGGTTACCATGCTTGCTCGCGATATAACCAGACAACATTGCACCGATTGAGCGATCCGTATTAGAAATACGATTCACCAACGAAATACCCGTCATTTCGTCGATTGCTGTCTTCGCTTTCGCAAGTAAGCTTTCATTCAACGCACCACTGTAATGTGATGGATTAGTATGGGTGCAATACAGCGCTTCATTTGACGGATTGTTTGGTTTCGCTAAGAGCGGACTTAAGTCGAGCTTTTTCTGCTTCGCGGTATTGCCTTCGATAGCTTCAAGTAGATCCGTTCTACCAATCAAATCGGTGAGTTTTGTGACTCCCAGAGCGGCCATCAGCTCTCGGGCCTCTTGCGCAATAAACTTAAAGTAGTTCATCGCCATCTCTGGCAATCCGTGATAATGCTTTTGACGCAACGTATCATCTTGCGTCGCAACACCGGTTGCACAGTTATTAAGGTGACAGATCCGCAGGTATTTACAGCCAAGCGCAACCATAGGGCCGGTACCAAAACCAAAGCTCTCAGCACCCAAAATTGCAGCTTTAATAATATCTAATCCGGTTTTTAAGCCGCCATCTGTTTGCAGCCTAATGCGATGGCGTAGACCATTTTCAACCAGCGCCTGTTGCGTCTCAGCAAGGCCAAGCTCCCACGGGCTACCTGCATACTTTACCGATGTCAGCGGACTCGCCCCAGTACCACCGTCATAACCGGCAATGGTAATGAGATCGGCATACGCTTTAGCAACACCAGTCGCAATCGTGCCGACACCTGGTTCTGAAACCAATTTGACCGAGATCATCGCTTCAGGGTTAACCTGTTTGAGGTCAAAAATAAGCTGAGCTAAGTCTTCAATCGAATAAATATCGTGATGCGGCGGCGGCGAAATCAAAGTAACACCAGGAACCGAATAACGTAGCTTCGCGATGTAAGGGGTAACTTTTTCACCTGGAAGCTGACCGCCCTCGCCCGGCTTAGCCCCTTGCGCAACTTTGATTTGAATAACGTCAGCTGAACGTAAATAGTGTGGTGTCACACCGAATCGGCCAGAAGCAACTTGCTTAATACGCGAATTCTTTTCTGTACCAAAACGCAGCTTATCCTCACCACCCTCACCAGAGTTAGAGCAACCGCCGAGGCGATTCATCGCAATCGCTAACGCTTCGTGAGCCTCTGGTGATAAAGCCCCGATACTCATCGCTGCCGAGTCAAAACGTTTGTATAGCTCAGTCGCAGGCTCAACATCGTTGATGTCGATTGCTTGTTGCGCCGTATTTAGCTTAAGCATGTCTCGCAGATTAGTAATTGGACGGTTATTTACCAACTCCGCATATTTAACGTAGTCTTGATAGTTACCCGAACGAACTGCGGTCTGCAAAGTTTGCACAACATCTGGGTTATACGCATGGTATTCACCACCATGCACATACTTTAATAATCCACCGTGTGATAGTAGTTTACGCTTGCTAAATGCCAATTTATTGAGCTGTTGTTGCTCCAATGCGAAGTCGTCAAAGCACGCACCTTTAATACGGTTTGCAACGCCTTTGAAGCACAATTCAACTACCTCATCGGATAAACCGACGGCTTCAAACAACATCGAACAACGATAGGAAGCAATGGTGCTGATCCCCATCTTCGACATGATTTTGTATAAACCTTTGTTAATCGCGCCGCGATAAGACAGAGTCACCTCGCGGTAAGACTTTTTAATGATCTTCTTATCACACATGGCAACAAGGGTTTCGTAGGCTAGATAAGGATAAATCGCTGTTGCGCCAAAGCCTAACAGAACAGCAAACTGGTGCGGATCTCTCACGCTACCTGTTTCAACCAAAATATTGGTATCGCAACGCAGGTTACCATCCACTAGTCGCCGTTGTACTGCCCCCACGGCCATCGCCGCTGGGATAACTTGTTTACCTGCCGCAATTTCTCGGTCACTGAGCACTAACATCACGCATCCAGAACCTGCTTTTGCAACAGCCTCATCACAAATGCGCTTGATTGCATCTTGCAAAGACTCTTCAATCTCGTAAATCAATGAAATTTTACATGCACAGTAATGGTCATCATCAGCGGTTAGTAGCTGCTGCATATCAGAATAAGTTAGTACCGGCGAGGCAAACTGCAAACGTTTAGCATGACCTGTGGTTTCGTTGAAAACGTTCTGCTCACGACCAATACAAGTCGCCAGTGACATTACATGATTTTCCCGTAACGGATCGATTGGCGGATTCGTTACCTGAGCAAACTTCTGGCGGAAGTAGTCAAATATCGAACGGTGTCCTTCGGATAGCACTGCAAATGGCGTATCATCACCCATTGAACCAGTTGCTTCTTGGCCATTTTCGCCCATCACACGGATCACTTGGTCGAGCTCTTCGTTGGTATAACCAAACTGCTTCTGATAGGTCAGCAAGGTTTCATCGTCAAGATCGCGCTTGCCAGCCGCTTTTTCATCTAGTGCTTCAAATGGCGTTAAACGCTTAACGTTTTGCTCAAGCCAAGTTTTGTATGGATGTCTGGATTTCAAATCTTGATCGATTTCATCGGACTGCCAAATCTTGCCATGTAAAGTATCAACCACCAGTAATTCACCTGGACCCACGCGACCTTTTTCAATAACTTCATCTGGCGCGTAATCCCAAATACCCACTTCTGAGGCTAGCGTAATAAAGCCGTCTTGTGTGATCACATAACGGGCAGGACGAAGACCGTTACGGTCTAAATTACAGGCAGCAAAGCGCCCATCAGACATCACAATGCCAGCAGGGCCATCCCACGGCTCCATATGCATGGAGTTAAAGTCATAGAATGCACGTAAGTCTTCATCCATGGCGCGATTTTTTTGCCATGCAGGTGGTACTAACATACGCATAGCGCGGAATAAGTCCATGCCACCAGCTAGAAATAGCTCTAGCATGTTATCTAAACTAGACGAGTCAGAACCCGTTTCATTGACAAACGGTGCCGCATTTTGCAAATCCGGTAACAAAGGTGACGCAAACTTGTAAGCACGTGCTCTCGCCCACTGGCGGTTACCTTCAATGGTATTGATTTCACCATTGTGAGCTAAATAGCGGAATGGCTGCGCCAACGGCCATCGAGGCTGTGTATTGGTTGAGAAGCGTTGATGGAATACACAAATCGCACTGGTCATCCGCATATCAGCAAGATCCGTATAAAAATTCGGTAGATCCGCCGGCATCATTAAGCCTTTGTAGATAGTCACTAAACCAGACAAACTACAAATATAAAACTGCTCATCTTGCTCTAAACGCTTTTCAATGCGTCTTCTTGCTATATATAGACGACGCTCTAAATCTTTAGGACGCCACCCTTCAGGAGCACCGACAAAAACCTGTTTAAACTGCGGTAATTGTGCTTTAGCGATAGGACCCAACATCGATGGATCGGTGGGTACTTCACGCCAACCTATGAGCGTCAGTGTTTCTTTTTCTAATTCTTCACTGATCACTTTTTCAGCCGCAGCTGCAAGCTCATGATCCTGGTTTAAAAATAGCATACCTACCGCATAGTTTTTGCCTACATGCCAATCGTTTTCAGCTGCGACGGCACGGAAAAAACTATCCGGTTTTTGTAATAACAGTCCGCAACCATCACCGGTTTTGCCATCTGCAGAAATACCACCTCGGTGCTGCATGCGGTCCAAACCTGTGATTGCTGTACGGATCAGTTTGTGACTTGGCTGACCGCTTACATGCGCAATCAAGCCAAATCCACAGTTATCTTTTTCTAATTTTGAGTCGTATAACATAGACTCCTCCCCTTGCTACAACGGCCAGCCCATGACGGTACGACGAAATGCTGGCAGATATTCAAAATTAGCCTTGATTGAAAGTAGAGTCAACACAAATATGAATACATATTCACAAACTTGAATATTTCTCATTGGTAAGACAAGTTAGCCAAAATCGTAATAAATTTGCCACTTTGAAAATAGTGAATATAAATTTGTAAAATGACACCGGTATCACACCAATAAAAACGCAACCGAACACAACCAAAATCAAACGTTTACGTAAACGTAAACCAAGGCAAAATTGAATAATTATTCACTTTTTGGATTTCATAGAACTCAATATCGGAGCGCGTTCGATTACACTGTTTATATAGGTATGCAAAACAGAGCGCGTTTTTAGCTTGACGCTAACGTCAACTTAAGTTGATAAAGATAAGCGAGTAGCTCTGAGTTAGATAAACGCGAATAGCGTTAATGAAAGTGTAGATATCTTAAATTCAATGAACTTGCTGGTTTTCAACCAAACATCAGACAAAAGAGTTGCTAAGAAAAGTAGGTAGAAAGATATTAGAAGATTTTTTATAAAATAAAGCATGGCAGAGTATCTACTCTGCCATAAGCGGTTAGCTTATTCCGCTGCTGCTTCGTCTTTCTTATATTTAGCTGCTGTTTCAGCAATAAGAGGTTGAAGCTCACCCTTTTGGAACATCTCAATGATGATATCACAACCACCGATTAACTCACCTTCAACCCAAAGCTGAGGAAAAGTTGGCCAGTTCGCATAATGCGGTAGTTCAGCACGAATGTCTGGATTTAATAAAATGTCAACATAAGCAAACTGCTCACCACACGCCATCAAAGCCTGAGATGCCTGCGAAGAGAAACCACAGTTAGGGAGTTTTGGCGACCCTTTCATATATAGAATGATTGGATTTTCTTCGATCTGCTGTTTAATCTTGTCAATAGTTTCCATTAGTTACCTCAAAATGACGTTTCGTCCAACGCTTATCAATTTAGCATCGGCATTTTAGCTTGCTACTCACTTTAACAACACCTGTTGTTTCCATAATGCCAAACTTGAAGCAGCGATAGAATATGAAAAGACATGGCTCAAATTAGCATAACCGCCTGTCATGATGTTCTACATTTTGGCTGCTGTTCGGCATATGTTCACAAAGAATGTGTATTATAAGTCATTAAGTCACTGGCACGCATTGCTGTTTGCCAAAACTTGAGTAAAATAGTCAGGAATTATAGTATCACTATATAGGCCAATGGTATAGAAAAGTGGGCTGATGTTAGCTACCTTTCGTATGCGTTATTGGCAAATCAACCAAAAATGGAGATTAATATGGCATTTGAACTACCGTCACTACCTTATGCACTAAATGCTCTTGAGCCGCACGTTTCTCAAGAGACGCTAGAATTCCACCATGGTAAGCACCACAACACATACGTTGTAAAGCTTAACGGTCTTATCGAAGGTACTGACTTTGAAGGTAAATCACTAGAAGAGATCGTGTGTAGCTCTGAAGGTGGTGTTTTCAACAATGCTGCTCAAATCTGGAACCACACTTTCTACTGGCACAGCCTTGCGCCAAATGCAGGTGGCGAGCCAACAGGTAAAGTTGCTGAACTAATTAATGCAAAATGGGGCTCATTCGCAGCATTCCAAGAAGCTTTCAACGACAAAGCAGTTAACAACTTTGGATCAAGCTGGACTTGGTTAGTACAACTAGCTGACGGCTCTCTAGATATCGTTAACACTTCAAATGCAGCGACTCCGCTGACTGAAGAAGGTGTTACCCCTATCATCACAGTTGACCTGTGGGAACACGCTTACTACATTGATTACCGTAATGTTCGTCCTGATTACCTTAAAGGCTTCTGGGCACTTGTTAACTGGGACTTTGCTAACAGCAACCTAGCTTAACATCAACTATCAGTATTGATGCAATAATGGGGCGCAAAAGCGCCCTTTTTTATGCCTGTAACTCAACATTAATACATAAAAAATCTAGTTTTTTTTGGGTATTCTTCATATCACGACTAAGCTTTAAGTAACCTTTCCAAATCTGTGATCCGCAAACCACATCAAGTAGCTTATTGGAGGTCGTTATGACAATATTTGAACATTATCAGGCCAGATATGAAGCCGCGCAAGAAGAAGAGTACACCATCGCGGAATTTCTTGAAATTTGTAAAAATGACAAATCAGCCTATGCCAGCGCACCTGAGCGGCTTCTGATGGCAATAGGCGAACCAGAAATGATCGATACGTCGAAAGATGCCAGACTTAGCAGGCTGTTTTCGAATAGAGTAATAGCTCGATACCCTGCCTTCAATGAGTTTTACGGTATGGAGGATGCTATTGAACAAATCGTATCGTATCTCAAACATGCCGCACAGGGGCTTGAAGAGTGCAAACAAGTACTCTATTTACTCGGCCCGGTAGGTGGTGGTAAATCGTCTATCGCGGAAAAGCTCAAGTACTTGATGCAAAAGGTGCCGATTTATTCTTTAAAAGGTTCACCCGTTAATGACCACCCGCTTTGCTTGTTTAGCCCTCAAGAAGATGCTGACCTACTTGAAAAAGAGTACGGTATTCCTGGGCGCTATATTAAAACGATAATGTCTCCATGGGCGACCAAGCGCTTACATGAGTACAATGGAGACATTACACAATTTAAGGTCGTAAAACGCTACCCTTCCATTCTTGATCAAATTGCTATCGCGAAAACAGAGCCTGGGGATGAGAACAACCAAGACATCTCAGCGCTGGTGGGCAAAGTCGATATCCGTAAACTTGAGCATTTCGCTCAAAATGACCCCGATGCCTATGCCTACTCTGGAGCGCTATGCCTTGCGAACCAAGGTTTGATGGAGTTTGTCGAGATGTTTAAAGCACCTATTAAAGTGCTACACCCACTACTCACTGCAACCCAAGAAGGCAACTACAATGGTACAGAGGGTATTTCGGCCCTACCATTTAGCGGGCTAATACTCGCTCACTCTAACGAGTCTGAATGGCAAACTTTTAAAAACAATAAAAACAATGAGGCATTTTTAGACCGTGTTTACATCGTTAAAGTGCCATATTGTTTACGCGTATCTGAAGAGGTCAAAATTTACGAGAAGCTTATTGAAAATAGTGAGCTTAGGGAAGCCCCTTGTGCGCCTGGCACTTTAGAAACTTTAGCGAAGTTTTCAGCACTGTCTCGGATTAAAGAGCCAGAAAACTCCAGTATCTATTCAAAAATGCGGGTGTACGATGGTGAAAGCTTAAAAGACACAGATCCAAAAGCTAAGTCCTATCAAGAATACAGAGACTACGCTGGTGTGGACGAAGGCATGAACGGCCTTTCAACTCGCTTTGCCTTTAAGATCCTCTCTCGTGTGTTTAACTTTGACCATAGTGAAGTCGCAGCAAACCCTGTTCATTTATTCTATGTACTTGAGCAGCAAATTGAGCGCGAACAATTTAACGCTGAAGTACAAGAGCGCTACCTAAGCCATCTGAAAGGATATCTAATCCCACAATATGTCGAATTTATTGGTAAAGAACTACAAACAGCTTACCTTGAGTCGTACTCTGAGTACGGCCAAAATATTTTTGACCGCTATGTTACCTATGCAGACTTTTGGATCCAAGATCAGGAATATCGTGACCCAGATACTGGTCAACTGTTTGATAGAGCCGCACTTAACGGCGAGCTGGAAAAGATTGAAAAGCCAGCCGGTATTTCCAATCCAAAAGATTTCCGTAACGAGATAGTCAACTTTGTTTTAAGAGCAAGAGCCCATCACAATGGTGACAATCCAGTATGGACCAGCTATGAAAAACTAAGAACGGTTATCGAGAAGAAAATGTTCTCTAATACCGAAGACTTACTCCCTGTAATTTCATTTAATGCAAAAACCTCTGCCGAAGATCAGAAGAAGCACGAGGACTTTGTCAATCGTATGGTTGATAAAGGCTATACCCAAAAACAAGTTCGCCTACTTTCGGAATGGTATTTAAGAGTTAGAAAGTCACAGTAACTTGTTAGTATGAAGAGGGTGTTATATGGCGCATTTTATTGACCGCCGTCTTAACGGCAAAAATAAGAGCACTCTGAACCGCCAACGTTTTATCCGCCGTTACAAAAAGCAGATAAAGAAAGCGGTTTCAGAGGCCATCAACAAACGCAGTGTTACTGATATCTCCAGTGGCGAAAGTATTTCTATTCCACAACGAGATATCAGCGAGCCCACTTTCCATCAGGGTAAAGGGGGTGACAGAGAACTCATTCACCCAGGTAACGATCAATTTTCAACGGGCGATCGGATCCAGCGCCCACCTTCTGGGCAAGGTGGTGGTTCAGGCGATGGAGAGGCAAGTAATCAAGGAGAAGGACAAGACGACTTTGTATTCTCTATTTCAAAAGACGAATACTTAGACCTATTGTTTGAAGACTTGGAGTTACCCAACTTACAACAAAGCCAGTTGGATAAATTAATGCAAATGAAAACGCATCGAGCTGGCTTTTGTAATGATGGTATGCCTAGCAACTTAGATATTGTACGCAGTTTAAAAGGCTCAATGGCACGCCGTATTGCGATGACCTCAAGTAAACGCCGAGAGTTAAGGGAGTTGGAGGAAGAACTGGCGAATATGCTTGCTGAACCGGTTCCTCCTCAACAGAAAATCAATGATATAGAACTGCGGATCCAAGTGCTAAAAGAGCAAATAGCCGCGGTGCCTTTCATCGACAATTACGATTTACGCTTTCGTAATTACGAAAGGCGTCCACACCCCACCAGCAAAGCGGTTATGTTTTGCTTGATGGATGTGTCTGGTTCAATGGATCAAGCTACAAAAGACATGGCAAAACGTTTTTATATTTTGCTCTATCAGTTCTTAACCCGCACTTATAAAGATATCGAGGTAGTTTATATCCGCCACCATACCCAAGCAAAAGAAGTAGACGAGCAAGAATTTTTCTACTCGCAAGAGACGGGTGGCACAATTGTCTCAAGTGCGTTGAAATTAATGGATGAAATCATTCAAGAGCGTTATGCCCAAGGCGATTGGAATATTTACGCCGCACAAGCCTCTGACGGTGATAACTGGGCAGATGATTCTCCACAATGCACCCAGATACTCTCTAACAAACTACTTAAAATTGTCCGCTACTATGCGTATATAGAGATAACGACCCGTGCACACCAAAGTCTGTGGCGGGAGTATCAAGGAGTAGCCAACTCATTTGACAACTTTGCTATGCAGCACATTCGAGGTGTAGAAGATATTTATCCTATCTTTAGAGAATTGTTCAAGAAGAACAAAAATAAGCAAAGTGCGGCATAATTTTTGGGAGGTTGCGCGATGACATATCAGCCAATTGACGATGGTCCAGATTGGACCTTTGATTTACTTGATACTTATCATCAGGAAATTGCTCGTGTAGCCGAGCATTACAGGCTTGACACTTACCCAAATCAAATAGAGGTGATCACAGCAGAGCAGATGATGGATGCCTACTCCAGTGTGGGCATGCCAATTGGTTATGCACATTGGTCGTACGGTAAAAAGTTTATCCAGACTGAGCAAACCTACAAACGTGGTCAAATGGGTCTTGCCTACGAGATTGTGATTAATTCTAACCCTTGTATTGCCTATTTAATGGAAGAAAATACTATGCCTATGCAGGCATTGGTGATGGCGCATGCGTGCTACGGTCATAACTCTTTCTTTAAAGGTAACTATCTATTTAAAACCTGGACGGACGCATCTTCCATTATTGACTACTTGGTCTTCGCTAAAAATTATGTCGCCAAATGTGAAGAAAAGTACGGTATTGATGAGGTAGAAAACCTAATTGACTCTTGTCATGCGTTAATGAATTACGGGGTTGATCGATATAAAAGACCGCAACGGATCTCTATGTTTGAGGAGCAAAAGCGCCAAAAAGAGCGGGAAGATTATTTGCAGTCTCAAGTCAACGAATTATGGCGAACCATTCCTAAAGGAGAAGATGAAGAAACCGACAACCGTGCTCATTTCCCATCAGAACCTCAGGAGAATATTCTATATTTCATCGAGAAAAATGCGCCATTGCTGGAGTCTTGGCAACGCGAGATTATTCGTATTGTGCGTAAAGTATCACAGTACTTTTACCCGCAAAGACAAACTCAAGTCATGAACGAAGGCTGGGCTACATTTTGGCATTATACCATTTTGAATCACTTATATGACGAGGGAAAACTAAGTGACTCCTTTATGTTGGAGTTTTTGCAAAGCCATACCAATGTTGTGTATCAACCGCCATACAATAGTAAATTTTATTCAGGGATAAACCCCTATGCGCTCGGCTTTAATATGATGGTCGATATTCGCCGTATTTGCGAAAACCCAACAGAAGAAGACAAACAGTGGTTCCCGGAGTTTGCAGGGAGCAATTGGCTAGATACACTGCATTTTGCGATGCAAAATTTTAAAGACGAGAGCTTTATTAGCCAATTTTTATCTCCAAAGCTCATGCGTGACTTTAAGCTTTTCACGATTGTCGACAAACAGAAATCTCCGCACTTGGAAGTTGGGCCTATTCACGACGAAATGGGTTATCAACAACTTCGCAGTGCCCTTTCAGCGCAGTATAACCTGAGTAACCATGAACCTAATATTCAAGTTTATGACGTCGATGTACGAGGAGATCGTTCACTTACGCTAAGATATGTACCGCAAGGTGGGATCCCACTTGCCGCCTCAAAGCAAGAAGTGATAAAGCACCTTTATCGCTTATGGGGGTTTAAAGTGAGACTTGAGCAAGTAGATGAAAATGGCAATATCGAGCAGATAGCTCAATGCCCTGAAGAGGAAAATGAATCGTAGCCCTGTTAGTTTAAATTAAGAGCCGGCAAACAGGTGAGCTGCTGTGTTTGCCGTGGCTCCTTTCTAATACTCAGACTCTTTAGCTTCGACTGCTTCACAGTGAGGTGTGTTGTTAAATTCTATACTGCATGCGAACACTTCTACAGCAGTAGTTTCGCTATTCAAAGCGCCGGTTACTTAAGAAAATTGAAGCTAAGTGGATAAACCCATACTTCACCGTTATTGGCTTTTATCGCGGCAATAATGGCAAATATAGCATTAAGAATAGCTAACACAACGAACCCTAAAATACCAACCGCAACAAAAACTAAAATACCGCAAATTATGGAATAGATGATTAAGCTAATTAACCAGTTAATAGCGGCTTTTCCGTGCTGGTCAATTATTTCGCTTTTATCCTTATTAGTTGCCCACATAACCACCGGTAATACAAGCCCTAACCCCGGAGCAACAAAGCTCGCCAGTTGACTCAAATGTAATAACATACAGTATGTATTTAGCGGCATCCCCCAGTATTCATGATTATCGTTCATTTTTCATTCCCTTTTATTGTTGTAAGTGATTACGCATTTCAAGTCGGTGCTTCATATTGACTGAAGTCTATGAAATTCTTCCTGATGAGTTAAAATCATTTATGGAACTACTATTAATCTGCATCATCTTAAAGTAAATGGCTAAACACCTTCAATGAGAACTCAACTCCTCACTCCTCCATTAAAGCCAGATAAGCTATGATTTACAAGTTATTTATAATCCTAACAACTCCGGTTAACCGCTATAACTTAAAGGCAAGTGTTATTAAATTTTCATCAAGTAAATAATGGCTATTCAGACAAAGACTTTACCAATTTGGGGCATAGATTTAAGATGAACCAAAGGACTCCAACCCAGACGTAAAACCAATGGATCAATACAAAACCAAATTTGTTGTTGTTTATCTGATTGCCGCAATAATTACTGCTGCATGCCTTTTAATGAATGGACCTATGCGCCCAGGCTTGCCGCTTGATAATACGGTAATAATGCGTATGGAGTTTATTTCCGAAAACTTAGCATTGTGGCAATGGTCTTGGATAGCTTGGATGTTCTCTGCACTAGGGCTGTTAGTATTTTTGTATTATTTTAGCAGATGAGCTCAAAGCAGATTTTAGAAAGCATGTTGGCCTACTATTAGTCGCATTGGGTGTGGCCCCAGATCTCATTGCTGAAGTGATTTACGCTTTTGTTTTACCTGAAGTAGTTCATTTGGCCATGGGCGAATCTGTATTTTTACTATTTGAGCATATTGCAACCCATCTAACTGGTTACTTAGGTAATGCCCTTTATAATTTAGGAGGGCTTACGTTAACCTGTTTAGCCATTAAACAAGGTATATTTAAAACATGGGTGTCATTGTGGGGGATCACCGCGTGGGTTTTAGGCTTATTACTGTCTGTATCTATCGCTGCCGGTCAACTTGAAGCTGCTGAGATATTTACTGCATCAAGTATGACTCTTAGTACACTTTGGATGATTATCTTTGCACATCAAGTTTTGAGGCCCAGATGGAATACGCAATCTTAAAATTGGTGCACATAGGAGCCTTGATCTTTTGGCTTGGCCCAGCTCTTGGTGCTTGGCTTGTGTTAAAAGCAATAGAAAATGAAAATATAGGACCGGTGACCGCGAAGGTGAGCCATGTATTCTTTCTCATGGTCACACTGGAACATATAGCATTTATTGTCCTCTTATTAACAGGATTTTCTATGGCTTTATTAGCTGAATGGTTTACATCTCCGTGGCTCCAGCAAAAACTACTTGTGGTCGGTCTCGTGATTATCCCGTTAGAGATTGTGGATATTTTCTTGGGAAATTGGTTAGCGGCAAAGGCATCTAAAAGTGTCCACTTGGACATTGCAAGTGCTCAGCAACGGCGTTGGTTAGCGCTCTATCACGGCCCTTTTACTAAACTAGCGCTCTTAACCATACCGATTTCAGTCGTTATTGTGATGTATTTAGCGGTAAGTAAGATGCCACTTTTATCACTTTAATTCGCTGAAACAACCGAACAATACCACGGAGCTGCCTAGCCGCCCGCAGTTCATTCCACACTGATACTAAACAAAAGGTATTGGGATAAGAATATAGACAGGCCGCATGAGTAAAGCTGCATCGCGCTAAAGCCACGATATATTTTACTCGCTGGCCATGTCTTCAGAGTATACGGTTACCCGATTTCTTCCGCCCTCTTTAGAAGCATACAAAGCGCTGTCTGCCGCTTCAATCCATTGCTCATGTTTTTCAAAAGACTCTTCGTACACGGCAACACCAAGGCTAACGGTGATCCTGATTTGTTGCTCATCGTAGTAAATCGATGAGTTTTCAATTAACGAGCGCAGTCTTTCGGCAAAAGTAATTGCGCCTTTTTCATCAGTGTCAAGCAAAGTGACCGCAAACTCTTCACCGCCATAGCGGCCTGCAGTATCCGTTTCGCGTAGTGTTTTACGCAGTAAGTCTGAGATATGCCGTATAGCCTCATCTCCACCACTGTGACCATATTCATCATTAATTCGCTTAAAGTGGTCTATATCAAACATAAGCAATGCACTTTGCCCTTGATTACGTTTCAAGCGTTTAAACTCTTGCTTTAGGCTCTCTTCCCAAAAGCCGCGATTATGTAACTGCGTTAAACTGTCTGTTCGGCTAATTTTTTCTAATTGTTTATTCAACGACTCAAGCTCTAACTTATTGATTGCTTCGTCGGTTACATCGTATATGATCACGCAAATATGCCCTACATCCCCCGTCACTGTAGTCAACGGGATGAAGGTTGCATTCTGATACATATAATCCGCTTTGCCTGTGATAGGTCGATAATTTTTGAATCGGAAAATATACGGCTGCTGCTCCCAAATGGTAAACGACCGATTTTTTAGCACAAATACCGGTTCAGCTTTTGATCTAAACCATTGCTCATCAATGCTTGGGAATAAATCAAAAATGTCTTTATCTTTAACCGCGCTCGGTAATAAGCCTGAATGATTTTCCATAAAACCATTCCATATACATACCTTGTAGTCGCGATCAAGCACCACCAAGCCAACATCTACGGTGTTAAACATATCCATTAACCAATGGATTTCATTCATATCAAAATCGGCTGCAGGCATAGTTAATCATCCAATAAATAGGCTACTTTGTATTTTAATGTTTTAAGTGAGTCTTCTGTGAACAACAGCATAAGGTCACAGTTAATATTGTGATGCTCTATGCCATAGCTAATCTCTATAGCGAGCGTTCTTTGCCATCTCGCTTTGTTGGCTTTCACAAGCTCAGCTACATCACAATGCTGACCAAGCACCACTGGGTGACCTTGGCTAAACGACATATCGAGCTGCTTCGATAATCCCGTTAAAATTGCGCCAATCAAGATATTGCTAATATCCATTAAGAGCTCGAGCTCAACTTTGGTATTAAGATCGCCATGATAATTCATCAAAGACGCGATCTCTTTGAAACTGGAATCATTGAGCAGTAGCAGCGCTTCTCCGGAAACGCCACCACCAATAAAGCCTTGACAAACACCCGACGTAGTTGCGCTCGCATCAATGGCTTGCAGTGCCATATGCAGCTCATTGACTTCGAGCACGTTGACGTTTGGGATAGGTAGTTCGACGAATACGTTCAGCAATCGCGCCAACAAATCACCCGCCTGCCCCATAGCAACGTTGGTAAGCTCTTGATAGATATCACGGATCTCAGGGTCTAACTGCTCACCAAGTTTATGAACCAAGCTTTCTCTAATGGCTTTGTCTTTTATTCCATGGTGCTCAATAATTTCAGCAAGTTTAGCTGCATCGCAAGGCTTTCGAATAAAATCAATAGCGCCGAGCTCTATCACTCGTTGGTGCGCATTAGGCTGGATGTCGCCGGAAACAACGACAGTAAGCACAGATAAATCTTGTTCGCTAATGGCCTGTAGCACTTCATAGCCATCCATCTGCGGCATGTTCAGATCAAGGAATAAAATCTCAGGAGAGAGTGCTTTGATTTGTTTAATACAGTCGAGTCCATTCTCTGCAAATTCTACTTTAATATCCCAGTCGTCTGGCAATGAACGCGCCAGCTGCCGACGGGCAAGTTTTGAATCGTCACAAATTAGGACTAGTGTTGACATACAAGCTCTCTTTCTGTTTCCCATGCGTATCGGCACGATGCCGGGAAGTTTTAGTTATAATTATGAGATTAAAGCTTAAAATTGCGACATATGTTAATAAAACGACGCCATTTTGACAATCTAAATGTCACTTAAGCTTGGTTAGTTACTGTCAGTATAATACACTCAGATCAATTAAGTTAACTTCAAAAGGAATACTTTATGCTGAAAGCGTTAGTTTTAGCGAGCAGTCTGTTTAGTGCGATATCATTGGCTTATGATTTACCTGAAAACTCGGTAGATACGGGCAAGGTAAAAGCGCAAGGTAAAGCGGTGGTATTACTTGGTAATGGTGTAAAGCAAGGCCAAACTGCACCGGATTTTAAGGTTGCGGATGCTGACTTCAGCCCAGTTACCCTGAAAGACTTTGAAAGTCGTGCAATTTTAATTAGTGTTGTTCCAAGCCTGGATACTGGCACTTGTAGCCTACAAACTAAACATTTTAATGAAAAAGTAGCAAGCCAATTTCCTGATGTTGCCATGCTGACGATTAGTGCGGACTTACCGTTTGCGCAAAAGCGCTTTTGCAAAGCAGAAAATATCGACAAGGTTAAAACATTATCAGACGCCGTATGGCATTCATTTGGTGAAAATTATGGTTTGTTGATTAAAGATATGGGTCTGCTCAGTCGCGCGATTTTTGTGCTAGATAAGGAACACAAGATTGTTTACAAGCAGCTGGTGGAAAATTTAGCAAAAGAGCCAAACTACGAAGAAGTCGTTGGCGCACTAAAGAGCCTTTAATACCAATTGAATTAAT
>NZ_PNDS01000166.1 GCF_005886535.1 Pseudoalteromonas sp. S2755 | reverse complement strand
ATTATACCAGTTGTATTAAGTAAATGATCTATCTTGAAGCGGGAAAATAGCTTTAGTAGCAAGGCAAAAATTTTGCTATTTGGTTGTTCTAAATCAGAAATTTTTAACGAAGCTAATATGCTATTTCACCCTTCAAATTGATTAGAGAATTAATTCAATTGGTATCGTATCCCCAAGGTGCTGCTGGTGCGGTTACCGGTTTTGTTAAATCAAAGTCCACTCGGAACTCTCGCCCTTCACGCACTAAACGATAGGTAAACTGCTCTGGATAGATATACATCTGCCATGTATTTCCGACTGACTGTGGGATCCCTTGCTGGACAAATAACTGTTTTGAGTATTCATCAGCCGGGAACGACTGCACGGTATTAAATCCCGCATCTAGGGTATGACCACCATACATAGTAGAAATATCGTCGCTGCCATCTTCATGACGGTGATCGTGCTTTAAGCTCAAACCACTCCCTGTTTTGGTGATGATCCAAGTTCTTGAAGCATCTTTTCCTACATGAAATGGGACTTGAAGCTCAGCGTCGCCACATTTACGAACGTGCATCACAAGACGCGCATCGCTAAAGCTGCTTGGACCTTGATTATCTACCGTTACTTTACCTTCGTAGGCTTTGCCACAGTGCGCTTTAATAGCGTCAAAAAATGCATCATGACTTGGGATGGAAACCAGCGGGGCAGGACGCGCGAAGGCTGCGCAGCTTAAGGTCGCGAGTAACGCTAAAGTTAAATTTTTCATTGGAGACACCTAAAACAAATAAAGCCAGAGCTTAATCAGCTTCTGGCTTTGAGGCAAAATTATTCGACCAAATTGAGTAAACAGCTATTATTGCCAAGGCCTTATCGTAGCAAGCTGCTGCTCAAAGGCATCAATTTGGGCATTCAATAATTCAGTCTCACCGATAAAGTCAAGACCACTCAAGAGGCGTGCTTTGATGTCTTCTCGCACCTCAAAGTCAATTGGTGCAATACCCGCTCCGCTGATCTGCTGCGCTTCTAGATCAATACTCAAATGCACTTGAGGTTGTTGCTCACATGCGTCGAAGAGCGTATCTAACGTGCTGGCTGGTAACGCAATGCAAAGCATTTGGTTATTACCACAATTGTTAAAAAAGATATCGGCAAAGCTCTCGGCTAAGATCACGGTAAAACCATATTGTTTTAGTGCCCAAGGGGCATGCTCACGAGACGAGCCACAACCAAAGTTGTCACGGGTTAACAAGATTGACGCGCCCTGATATTGTCGATAGTTAAGCACAAAGTCCGGATCTGGCTGGCCATCTTCAAGATAGCGCCAATCATAAAACAACGCTTTATCAAATCCATCGCGGCTGGTTGAAGTTAAAAACTGCTTGGGAATAATTTGGTCTGTATCAACATTGTTTTTGTCTAGTGGCGCAACTAGGCCCTTGTGAAACTCGCTCATGACGCCTCTCCTCGAATATCAGTAAAGTGACCTGCAATTGCCGCTGCGGCAGCCATTGCTGGACTCACCAAATGTGTACGACCGCCTCGCCCTTGGCGCCCTTCAAAGTTACGGTTTGAGGTCGATGCACAGCGTTTTTCTGCACCAAGGCGATCATCGTTCATTGCCAAGCACATAGAGCAGCCCGGTTCGCGCCACTCAAATCCCGCAGCTTTGAAAATATCGGCTAAGCCCTCTTGTTCGGCTTGCTGCTTTACTAATCCAGATCCCGGGACGATAAGCGCTTCAACGCCTGCTGCTACGCGCTTGCCCGCCACCACTTGTGCCGCTGCACGTAAATCTTCAATACGGCTATTGGTGCAAGAGCCAATAAATACGGTGTCGACTTTGGCATCGCTTAGCCTTTGCCCTGCTGTGAGGCCCATATATTTCAGCGCACTGCGCATCGCATCCGCTTTGACTAAATTAGGTTCATCGTCAGGGTTAGGTACTAGATCATTAATCCCAATGACTTGCTCTGGGCTTGTCCCCCAGGTTACTTGAGGTTGCACACTGTCAGCATCCAGCTCCACAACACGATCAAATTCAGCATCTGCGTCGCTATGCAGGGTTTTCCAGTAGTGCACCGCAGCGTCAAAGTCTTCGCCTTGAGGTGCAAATGGGCGACCACGTAAATACGCAAAGGTTTTCTCATCAGGTGCGATCAAGCCAGCTTTCGCCCCCATTTCAATACTCATATTACAGAGCGTCATCCGCGCTTCCATCGACAGCGCTTCGATCCCCGTCCCACAAAACTCAGCCACATAGCCAGTGCCACCAGCTGTGCCTAATTGCCCAATCACAGCGAGGATCAAGTCTTTTGCAGTCACGGTCGGGCGCAATACGCCATTCACTTGAATTTTTAACGATTTGGCTTTTTTCTGTTGTAATGTTTGCGTGGCCAGCACGTGTTCAACCTCTGATGTACCAATACCGTGAGCCAGCGCACCAAATGCACCATGCGTTGAGGTATGGCTATCGCCACATACAATCGTTGTACCCGGCAAAGTGATCCCTTGCTCAGGTCCCATTACGTGCACTATACCTTGGTTAATCGAATTTAAATCGTAAAGTACAATGCCGAACTCTTCACAGTTTTGTGCCAACGCTTGTAGCTGGTTTTTGCTCACCTCACTGGCTGCATCAATCGAACGGCTCTTGGTCGAGACATTATGATCCATTGTCGCAAAGGTTTTTTCTGGACATCTTACCGGACGATTCTGCTCTCTTAATCCCGCAAACGCCTGCGGTGAAGTGACTTCATGTACTAGATGACGGTCAATGTACAAGAGATCGGTTTGCTCGTTTAATTTAGCAACCACATGAGATTGCCAAATTTTATCGTATAATGTTTTTGCCACTTGCTCTTACCTTTATTAAACCCTGTCGACGATCGCTTGCGCGACATCCATAGTAGTAAACCCTGCTTGAGGATAGATATCCGGTGTACCTACACCATCTTTCACCGCCTCTGCTACTGCCTTTTCAATTGCGCGTGCCGCTTCGTCTTGCCCCAATGAATAACGTAGCATCAGCGCGGCACTTAAGATTTGTGCGATTGGGTTTGCCACCCCTTTACCGGCGATATCTGGTGCTGAGCCGCCCGCTGGCTCATATAAGCCAAAACCCGATTGGTTTAGACTTGCCGATGGTAACAACCCCATGGAACCGGTGATCATTGCACATTCATCAGAAAGGATGTCACCGAACAGGTTGTCGCACAGTAAGACATCAAACTGGCTTGGTTGCTTTACCAACTGCATCGCAGCGTTGTCGATATAGATGTGATCAAGCGTCACGTCTGGGTATTCTTTTGCGACTTCATTGACCACTTCACGCCACAGTACACTGGTTGCCAGCACGTTGGCTTTGTCTACAGACGTCACATGATTGCTTCTAAGTCTCGCGGCATCAAAAGCAAAGCGAGCGATACGTTCGATTTCTTTGCGCGAATAGGTTTGCGTATCAAACGCCGCCTCGCTTTCGCCTTCACCTTGGCGACCTTTTTCGCCAAAATAAATCCCGCCAGTAAGCTCACGGACGCATAAAATATCAAAACCTTGCTGGCTAATGTCACTGCGTAGTGGAGAGGCTGCGCTCAATGCGGGTAATAGCTGCGCAGGACGCAAATTACAAAAAAGCTGGAAGTGCTTTCTAAGCGGTAATAAAGATGCCCGCTCTGGTTGCTCATTTGGCGGTAAGTGCTCCCATTTAGGCCCACCCACAGAGCCAAATAGAATCGCATCAGCGGCTTCACATGCGGCCAATGTCGCCGCGGGTAAGGCTTCACCAAATTGGTCTATGGCCGCACCACCAATCGCTTGTGGTGATTTTTCTAAAGCAAAGTTGAACTTAGTCGCCACTTTATCTAATACCAGCTCAGCGGCTTGCATCACTTCTGGACCAATTCCATCTCCAGCTAGTACTGCGATTTTGTAGTTTGTTTGACTCATCCTGCTTTCCTTTGTTGTTTTAGGCTAGACACTTTTTGTGCTCTATCAATTAGGTTATATACTCGGATCATGGCTCTCACTGACGCTTCGACAATGTCGGCTGCAAGTCCCACACCGTGATATTGCTTACCATCAAATTTAGCAATAATATCGACTTGGCCCAGTGAGCTTGCTCCTTTACCCGTCGCATCAAGGTTATATTCCACCACTTCCACCGCCATGCCAGTGATACGCTCGATAGCTACAAACGCCGCTTCTACAGGACCGTTGCCGGTTGCCGCTTCTTGCTTAAGCTCACCATTCAAGGCAATCCCCACAGTCGCGCTCGCGATAGATTGAGAGTTAGAAGATGCATTAACGAACTGTAATTGGTAGCGCTCGTCTTTATCTTTGATTTGGTTGAAATAAATCATCGCTTCAAGGTCATAGTCGTAAACCGTGCCCTTTTGATCGGCTAACGCCAAGAAGCTTTCATACAGGCTATCCATATCGTAATCCGATTTCTGATAGCCAAGCTCGGTAAGACGATGCTCGATAACATGTCGGCCAGAGCGTGAAGTCATATTTAACTGATTACTCGGCACGCCAACGGTTTCTGGTGCCATGATTTCATAGGTATTTTGTGCTTTTAAGACGCCGTCTTGGTGAATACCCGAGCTATGTGCAAAGGCATTTTCACCCACAATTGCCTTGTTTGGCTGCACCGGCATATTGCAGATTTTAGCAACTTGGCGCGACGCGCGATAAATCTCTTCGCTACGAATATCGGTATGTACTTTTAGGTGGTCTTGGCGCATCTTCATGATCATCGCCACTTCTTCTAGTGAGCAGTTACCAGCACGCTCACCAATACCATTGATAGTACATTCGATTTGTCTTGCACCGGCTTGTACCGCCGCGATTGAGTTTGCCACCGCAAGTCCTAAATCATTGTGACAATGGACGCTTAGTCTGGCTTTGTCGATGTTAGGCACATTATTACGAATATGGTAAATCATCGCTGCATACTCGTCTGGCGTGACGTAACCTACGGTATCAGGCAAGTTAATCGTAGATGCACCGGCATTAATTGCCGCTTCGACAATACGACACAGATCAGCGTGTGGCGTACGGCCAGCATCTTCACATGAAAACTCAACATCATCAGTGTACTTTCTGGCTTGAGAAATGGCCTTAATCGCCATGTTAGTCGCATCATCTAGACTCATTCTTAACTTATGCTCTAGGTGCAGAGGACTGGTTGCAATAAAAGTGTGAATGCGACGCTGCTCAGCGCCTTTAAGGGCTTCACCACACGCGTCGATATCTTTACTAACCGCACGCGCAAGGCCACAAATCGCTGGACCTTTTACCTCGGCAGCAATGCGTTGTACCGCACGAAAATCAGCCGGACTTGATACTGGAAAACCCACTTCCATGACATCCACATTGAGACGACTAATGGTATGCGCCAGCTGTATTTTATCTTCTTCTGTTAAGCTGGCTTTTAACGCCTGCTCACCGTCCCTTAATGTTGTATCGAAAATCCAGACTTTATCTTGCATACCCTTATCCTCAGCCAAAAAAAACCCCGCAAGTGCGGGGTGTCTACAGTAAATGTCGCTCAATTCGCGCAATTACACCCCACCCCTCTGGTTTACCAGTAGGAGGTTAAGGAGGAGTGAAATACGCGCAGTCATTTTCATTGAGCTAAGTGTTCCTGTTGATGAATTGGTTATGTTTTAACATGCTTCAAAAGCGACAATCAAGCATAAATTATCCCAAAAATAGAGTTCAAACCTCAATTTATTGGCAGTTTAAATTAAAAAAATACCAAATTTAGAAAATATATTTCAAGATTAGGAGTGAACACAGATAGGATATGAAATGAGCAGGATAATTTTGAATTTTAATTACCAATAAAAAAATAGCCAATTTAGGCTATTTTTTTATTGGTTCTGGATGTTTTGCATAACCAGAGGCACCTTTTGCGATATACCGCAACTGCCACTTCAAACGCTCGGTCAGTTCAGCGCGTTGAGGGGGGTCTTGATCCAAAGCCTCAGCACCAGAGCTAAATACTAAGGTAACCATTGCTTCAGCTTGCATGTGGGCGTGATGGGTATCTACTCCCGTTTCTGTTTCAAGGTAATGAGCAAGCTCTAAGATAAAATGTTTGATTTCTCTAGCTACGGCGGCACGAAACGCAGGGGAAGTACCCGAACGTTCACGCAGTAATAAACGAAATTGGTTGCTCGACTGCTCAATAAATTCCATAAAGGTGTGCACAGAAGTATTGATCACGCTACCACCTTTAGCGATGCGACGCCTTGCTTGGCGCATTAATTGTCGCAAGGTTAAACCCGCTTCATCTACCATAGTCAGCCCGAGCTCGTTCATATCCTTAAAATGACGATAAAAAGAAGTAGGTGCGATACCCGCCTCTCTTGCGACTTCACGCAGGCTTAAATTCGAGAAACTATGCTCAGCACTTAGTTGATTAAATGCCGCTTCGATAAGCGCTTGACGGGTCTTCTGTTTTTGTTGGGCGCGTACACCAGCCATGGACTTTCCCCAATTCGCTTCGAAAAATAAGAACAATAAACCGCAGTCTAAACCTTGACGCAGCAAGAATGAAATACTATTTTAGCGTACAGTTGTACGCTGAAATTAGATTTTGAGATTAATTGATGAAAAAACCACCCATTTTATGGACCAATGTGCTGTTCTTTAGCTTGTCGTTTTTAGCTGCGATCACTTTGGTGCCTTGGTATGGCTTTGAATACGGCTATACCACCAGCCACTGGGTAGCTTTTGTTGCCTGTATGTTTTACGCCGGTCTGTCGATCACCGCTGGATATCACCGCTTATGGGCGCATAAAGCCTATGACGCCCATCCTGTGATTCAAGTTATTTTTGCGTTGGGTGGCGCATTCGCGTTACAAAACAGTATATTACATTGGAGTAGCGATCACCGTGTGCACCACGGCCAAGTCGATGACCCAGTAAAAGATCCGTACGCCGCAACACGAGGCTTCTGGTATAGCCATATCGGTTGGATGCTAAGAGATTATCAAGGCGAGACTTACGGTGATTATAATAACGCCAGGGACTTACAACGTAACCCTATCGTGATGTGGCAACACAAGCACTATATGAAATTGGTGTTACTTACAAATATCGGCATCCCGTTAGTGCTAGGTTTATTACTCGGAAATGTGTTTGGTATGTTGTTACTTGCAGGCGTACTCAGACTCGTACTCAGTCAACATTTTACTTTCTTTATCAATTCACTGGCGCACATTTGGGGTAGTCGTCCTTACACCGAAAAAAATACCGCGCGAGACAATGGCTTGCTAGCTCTATTCACTTATGGTGAAGGCTATCATAACTTCCATCATATTTTTGCGAGCGACTACCGTAATGGTATTCGCTGGTATCACTATGACCCAACTAAATGGCTGATCCGTACTTTTGCAGCACTGGGCCTTGCCAGTAAGCTAAAACGCACCCCGGTTGAACGCATTGAAAAAGCTAAGGCGGAGACCTTATTGAATAAGACTAAAGTCAGTCTCGCAAAATTGCCTTTAGCGCAAGATAAGCTTACATTGTTACAACAAGAGTATGATTTACTTCTTAAAAAGCTTCAAAACTACTGTACTGTGCAGAAACAGGTACTCGAAGCGAAGAAAGAAGCAGTACTTGCACAGTGCGAACATTCCGCACTGATGCAACAATATAAAGAGCTAGAACAAGCTTGGGAAAGCCAAAAACAAGCTTGGATTGCACTAAATTCGAGGCTACTGAAAACGGCATAATGTTCAGCGGCCTCAATAACTAAAGGGGTGAGGCCGTGAGCAAAAAAGCTGTAGAAAAAACCGAAACTGTTCCACAATCCTATCAATACGATGCCATTATTATAGGCACCGGACCTGGCGGCGAAGGCGCCGCCATGAACCTCTCTAAAAGTGGTAAGAAAGTCGCGGTTATCGAACGCCAGCATGCAGTTGGCGGTGGCTGCGTGCACTGGGGCACCATTCCCTCAAAAGCGCTTCGCCATTCTGTCAGTCGTTTAATTGAGTATAAAGCGAATCCACTTTATCGTTTTACTGAGCGCCCGCAGCGCCATACCTTTCAAGATATTTTGCACCATGCTAGTGATGTGATCTCAAAACAGTCAACATTACGTTCTAGCTTTTATGGTCGTAACCGCATTCACTTGTTTCAAGGCGATGCCAGCTTCGTTGACGCAAATACGGTACAAATCATCCATCAAGATGGTTCACAAGAGCTACTCACTGCCAAAACCATTGTAATAGCCACAGGCTCGCGCCCATACCGCCCACCAGGCGTTGATTTTAACCATCCTCGCGTCTACGACAGCGACACTATTTTAAGCCTTGAGCATAATCCTCAGCGCGTATTGATATACGGCGCAGGGGTCATAGGCTGTGAATATGCCTCAATCTTTAAAGGACTGGGCGCAAAGGTGGACCTTATCAACACCCGAGACCGCTTATTGGCCTTCATGGATGCCGAGATCTCTGACGCACTCAGTTACCATTTTTGGAATAATGGTATTGTTATTCGCCATAACGAAGAGTTTGCGAAAGTAGAGACTCATGACAAAGGGGTTATTGTGCATCTACAGTCTGGCAAGAAAGTACGCGCAGACTGCATTTTATGGGCCAATGGCCGCTCCGGTAATACCGAAACACTCAACCTTGCAAGTGTAGGTCTAAAGGCTGATAGCCGCGGCCAGCTTAAAGTCAACGAACACTACCAAACTGAAGTGGATAATATTTTCGCAGTAGGAGATGTGATTGGCTATCCAAGCCTAGCAAGCGCAGCGTTCGATCAAGGGCGTATTGCCGCCAATGCGATTGTGCATGGAGCCTGTGATGATCGTTTGATCACTGATATCCCTACCGGCATTTACACCATTCCAGAAATGAGCTCTGTTGGTAAAACCGAGCAAGAACTCACCGCTGCGCGCATTCCCTATGAAGTGGGCCGTGCCCAGTTTAAACATTTGGCTCGTGCACAGATCACAGGCACTGAAGTCGGTAGCTTGAAAATATTGTTCCATGCAGAAACCAAAGAGATATTAGGTATTCACTGCTTTGGAGAACGTGCATCCGAGATCATCCATATCGGCCAAGCCATTATGGAACAAAAAGGAACGGGTAATAATATCGAGTACTTTATCAATACTACCTTTAACTATCCAACAATGGCCGAAGCCTATCGCGTTGCAGCATTAAACGGTATTAATCGCCTACTGGATTAACGCATCGTATGGCATGGATAAGCGTGACACCTTGGGTGTCACGCTTATTGCTATAAATTAAAACGATACTCCGCGCTGAGTCGCCACACATTATCGCTTTGCTTAGGCTTTCCGTTAAAGGCCTCGCGATTTACAACTGTGGTTTTCAGATTCAAAAATTCACCGCCCACCAACCAATTACTATTAATTTGATATTTCACTGTAGCGGTAAGTGCATAGCCATCACTTTGGTTTGGGTCGAACTGCCAATCATCTTTGTCGATGACTTTGAACTGCTCCCCCCGCATGGAAAAGCGCCACTCATCGCGCTGGTGTGTGAGTAGCAAAAACCAACTATTAAAGTCATTATCAACGCCGCGATTGACACCCATTGCGGTATTACCCAGCATGCCTTGCGCGAGTATATGCGTCTGCGGTGTTAACTTGTAACGCCAAGCTGCACTAATAAATTTAGTGTCCCACGCATACTGACTGGTTCGGTAGTTGATCTTACTTGGATCGCCATTATTATCGTACCAATAGACATTGATCTCACTGCGGTTTGAAAAGTCGCGATGATACCCAAGATAATAACCAAATCGGCCATCAACTTCAGAAAACGGTTCAACATGCTGTGCTTGATGTTGTAGCTGCGGTGTGTTCAACGACTCTGCCGCAGCAAAGGGGAGACTTTCGTTAAACACCGACTGCCTATCATGCACGGTAAAACCTCGCCACGCGAGTAAAGTACCAGCCGGATCATTCCCCTTAAAAACACCAAACACACCTTTGAATCCCTGACCGCGGCTACGACGCGTCTGCGGCTGCTCAATCGCGACTTCACCTCCAAATACTCGCACTTCCTCACCTATCCAAGCGTTAATGGCCGAATACTGGTATGTATAGGGTGATGACCAGCCAATATCTGGGTTCTCAATAGAAAACTTCGGATAAAAGCCGCCCGCTCGAACAATAAAGCGGCGACCATTTTTAGGCAGTGTTCGATACTGCAAATACAGTTCTGTAAAGCCGAGCTTGTCATCTGGGTCTGGCACATACTGTGTTACCCCGTGCAAAGACCAAGCGCTGGCAAAATCTACACGCCAATCAATAGCGCCTCGACTAAGCGTAATATCTGACTCCCCTTTCCCAAAACGCGTAACGCCCCATCCAGGCTGATACCAAGCTTTACGATTATCATCATGCTGCCAAGTCGTTTGCAGTTGCCCTTGCCCAGAAACCTCGACGGCACCTGCTTGCCCTATCGCGAATAATGCCAGAGCGGCGCTCAGCTTAGTAATCATCGAAGCCATCGGAGAAATCCTGAAGTGGAGCAACCAGTGTTTGCTTAATTTGATAGGTAATTACTTGAGTGTTGTTCACGACGGAGAGCGGATACTGTTCTATTTTGTCTATATTTTCGAATCTTTCATGCCATACATTCAGCTTTAGTCCGCTGGCTTGCTGAGCACCTAGGTCGATTGATACTTTGCCGCTGCTATCCGTTACCGCAAATAATGGGCTATCTACAACCACAATATAACCCAGCATCCAATCGTGAATATTACAGCCAAGCTCAACCACACCGGTTTGATCAAATAATACTTGTTTCGGGTCATCGCGATACAACTTAAGCTCGAACGGCTTTGCAGCAGAGAACGAATAGACGTGATGGAGAATGGGATCTAAATTTGGAAACGAGACTTGGGTGCCAGCTTGCACCATCAAAATATGGGGCACAAACGCTTTATCCTTTTGCTCCATCTTATAATCTAGCATCGTTCTTTTGTTATCAAAGCCTTCTCCTTGCAACCACACTGCAGCATTCGCGAGCGGCTGTTTATCAGCATCGACTATTTGCACTTCAAGGGCATTGACTAGACCGGCTTGTAGCATTGCCATCACAACAGCAATACGCCCAAAAATTGTTAGGTTTAGCATAAGCAGTTCAACCTATCCTTATTATTTTTCTTAGCTTGTCTACACTAGACCGAGCGGAATAATTATTACATTCATCGCATTTACAGCATGAATACGTATGCAACTTTTACGTGAACGTTAGCATACAACAGTAAGCTTAGCTTATGTGCAAAAGAACACGAATTTTCGTGCCGACAACAAGAAGGAAAAACTATGCGCCCCATGTCACTTTCCCTGATCGGATTAAGCTTGTTTACGACTACGAGCTTTGCCGCATCTTTAGCTGTGAGTTCGCCAGATGGCAAAATCACTTTTACCTTGAGTGATGATAATAGCCAGCCCACCTACCAAGTCAGCTTTAACGACAAAACCATTATTCAACCGTCTAAACTTGGTTTTGATTTCGCAACAGCTGCATCGATGCGCGATGGCTTAAGTATCACCACACATCAGCGTAATAGCGTTGATAGCAGTTGGCAACAGCCTTGGGGTGAAGCCCGAGTGATCCAAGATAAGCACAATGAGCTTGCTGTCACCTTTGCTAAGCAGACAGACAAGTCGCCGCAATATACTGTGCGTGTAAAAGTATTTGATGACGGTGTCGGCTTTCGCTATGAGGTTGCTCAAAATCAAGCGCTTTATATCACCAGAGAATTAACCGAATTCGCCTTTGCACAAAGTGATAAAAGTACCGCGTGGTGGATCCCTGCTCGTGGCTGGAATCGCTATGAATATGTATACAACACCACACCACTGCACGATGCCCCACATGTGCACACCCCATTTACCTTAAAGAATCAAGACGGGGTTCATATCAGTGTCCATGAAGCGGCCCTAATTGACTATGCGGGTATGACCTTAAACCAGCGTCGCCCAGGAACATTTGTTGCCGATCTAACACCTTGGTCAGATGGCGTTGCTGTCAAAACCAATGGTAAGTTCAATACACCTTGGCGCACCCTACAAATAGGCGATGAAGCCACCGACTTGTTGAACTCCCACCTTATTTTAAACCTCAACGAACCAAATAAGCTCGGTGATGTATCTTGGGTTGAGCCAGGTAAATACATCGGCATTTGGTGGGGTATGCACATCAACAAAAATACCTGGGGCAGCGGCGAGAAGCATGGAGCGACTACAGGGCGTACTAAAGAATATTTGAGCTTTGCCGCTGACAATGGCTTTGATGGAGTATTAGTTGAAGGTTGGAACATCGGCTGGGATGGCGACTGGTTCTTCAACGGTGATGTCTTTAGCTTTACCGACGCCTATGCTGACTTTAATATTGATGAAGTAGCTAAGCACGGAGAAAGAGTAGGTGCACGCCTAATTGGTCATCACGAGACTTCAGGTAACGTCAGCAACTATCGCAATCAAATGGAGGCGGCTTTCGCACTCTACGAAAAAGCAGGCGTTCGCCAAGTTAAAACCGGTTACGTAGCCGATGGTGGCAACATCAAACGCATTGATGCCAAGGGCAATGCCAGATTCGAATGGCACGACGGTCAATTTATGGCAAATGAGTACTTAGACAACGTCAAACTCGCGGCTAAACACAAGATCAGTATCAATACACATGAACCAATCAAAGATACCGGCCTGCGTCGTACCTATCCAAACTGGATCGCGAGAGAAGGTGCAAGAGGGCAAGAGTTCAACGCATGGGGCACGCCACCAAACCCACCGGAGCATGTACCAATGCTTGCCTTTACCCGCATGTTAGCAGGCCCTATGGACTTTACTCCAGGTATTTTTGACATGGGCTTCAATGGCCTTGGTGATAAAACCAACCGCCCACAAACCACCCTCGCCAAACAATTAGCGCTTTACGTTGTACTTTATAGTCCAATTCAAATGGCGGCCGATTTGCCAGAAAATTACTTAGCAAAGCCAGATGCTTTTCAGTTTATTAAAGACGTACCCACCGACTGGGAACACAGTATCGCACTTGCAGGAGAAGTGGGTGACTATGTTGTCTTTGCCAGAAAAGAGCGCAAGCATAAACAATATAGTGGTAACGATTGGTTCTTGGGCGCAGTAACTGACGAGGAAGCGAGAGAAATTCCTGTTACTTTAGATTTCCTTGAGCCCGGCAAGACTTTTGAAGCGCAAATCTACGCGGACGGTGATAAAGCCGAATGGAAACAAAACCCGTATGAAATGAATATTTACCGTAAAAAGGTAACCAGTGCCGACAAGCTGACATTAAAACTGGCTGCTGGCGGCGGTGTTGCTATTCGTTTCAAAGCGCTATAACCAAAGAGTGGTCACCCTATGTAGGGTGGCCACCGTTCTAAATTATCACTGAGCGTTACTGACATTGATAGCTTGGTGTTACGCCATTAGCAACTTCCCATTTCGCTGTTAATAGCGACGCAGGGCCATTACTGTCATGGGATAGCTCCCAATTCATAATGCCACCGGCATTGAGCTTAGCGTACTGCGTTTTTGCGCGGATCGTTGGAATACCATTGTAGTAGCTGCTACCATCACTATCGCGACAGGCATTGGCAGGGTTCTCTTGTAGTAAGGTGCGATACGCTTTCCAAGTAGGTCTTGCATAAAATGGTACGCCTAATACGGTTTTTTCTTTACTGAGCCCACGGCCTTGCCAGTAAGCTATTGAGTCTTTGGCGTATTGCATAGACGCATGATCAGTATTGTTCGCGTCGTACGCCATCAAATTTAAAAAGTCGATATCTTGGAATACAGATTCCAACACACCACCACCGGTATAGCCAAGCGCCACCACGGCTGCCGTCAAGAATTTACCTCTGGCGCGTAACTCAACGCTTAGTTCCTTCATCAGTAATGCATAGTTATTTGCTGAAGCACCGGGATCTGGATACTCCCAATCCATATCAACGCCATCTAGATTATGCTGCTCTACAAACGCAATAACCTCTTGCACGAAACGGGCTCTGCCTTGCTGTGAGCTGGCGAATGTCTCGAATGCACTATCGTCCCCCCCGTTCCAGCCACCAATGGCAATTCCCACTTTCACATTATTAGCATGAGCCGAATTTACTAGCGCTGTCATTTTGCTTAAATTTTCAAGCGGTCTCAGTGTGCCATCTGCATTGGGTAGTAAAAATGAGTAATTGATATGGGTGAGTTTATCAAACTGAATATCACTCACTGCACCCTGCCAACTTGGGAAGTAGCCGACAATTTTAAAATTAGGATCCCCAGGAGGAACCTCGTCAGACACGACACTGAAGTTCACCGCACTCGATTCACCTCGTGCCCCAGACACATCAGTTGCATAGACAGTTAATGCGCGATTACCTAGCCCCTGCGCTTGCCACATCACCTCATAAGGCGCACTATTATCAGAGGCGACCAGCGTGCCATCGAGATAGAATTCAACACTGTCGATTGCCGTGTTTTGCGGATGACTTACTGCCGCCGCTAGGCTAACTGATGAACCCACTAGCACTCGTGCGTTACTGCTTGGGGAAGTGACCGAAACTTGAGGTAATGGCGTTACAAGATCACAACTGCCATTGGCTTGCCAGACATCATAAGTATTGGAGTTTTGCGCTGGGTTTTGGTTTTGTGTCCACCATTTCGCTGTGTATTTAGTTGATTGATAAGTGACAGCGTCGCCACCTGTATATACTTGCTGTGATTGCCATTGCGTTAAGTTGCTACAGTCAACCGCCAGTGCAACTTCCATCGCGCCCAAGAGCGGAAGTGCAATTAATAAATTTGTATATTTCATTTCCTTTTTCCATGTTGTATGTCGGCTAAAGCAAGTTGTGCCGAGTTTAAATAAATGTTAGCTTGCAACTCTAGCCTACCAGCATGAACAAATTTCGTACAATGCAACTCACTACGACCTTAGTCTAATGAAATAACCCCTCTGTTTAGGCCATTATCCGTCCTCGATTATGCTCGTTTATAAAATGTCCAACTAGTGCAGCGAGACTGTACAGATAAGGCTTAGCTCAGTATGCTTGCGGGTTTAGGCGCTATAAAGAGAATAATTAAGAGATGAGTACGGCATTTTCAAGACGATTTGTAACCTTAGTCGATCAATTTGCAGGCGGCAATAAGCGCCAATTTGCCCAGCTAACAGGTAAATCCCCTTCCCATATTTACCGTATTTGTCGCGGCTTAAGTCGCCCTTCAATGATATATCTTGAGCACCTTTATAGCCTATTTGCAGTTGATCTGAACTGGTTACTTACCGGTGAGCAACCCATAGATAAACCACAAGGTCAGTTTAAGGATGAGCTTACCCTCATACCTAAACTTGATATTGAGGCTAGTGCAGGTATGGGTAGTGTAATTGGTCATGAGGAAGTCACCGAGCAATTTGCACTCAACCGTCGTTGGCTAAACTCCCATCTTGGCGTGTATTCAGAGAAGCTCGCCTTTGTCTCTATCCGTGGTGATAGTATGCAGCCCACGTTGCTAGACGGCGACATGGTACTCGTTGACCTTTCACAGAATCAACCCAGTAAAGATGCGGTTTATATCGTTCAAACGGAAGAGGGTCTCATGGCTAAGCGAGTGCAACAAAAGCACAGTCAACTCAAAGTGATTAGTGATAACCCTGATTACCCGAGCTGGGAGATCACCGCTGATAATGCCGACAGTCACGGCATTGCAGGGCGTGTGGTTTGGTGTGGTCGCAGTATCTAAACTGCAATGTCACTTTCGTGTGATGCTCTAGCATCACACTGATTTAGCCAGCTTTTCCTGCACATTTGCTGTATTCACAAATTGGCTCAACACCAATGAGCACACTGCAAGCGCAGCACCAAAGTAAAATACTAAGGATTGATCGTATAGCCACACTAAGCCAAAGCTTGCAGGGATCACTACTGCTGCAATATGGTTAATGGTAAAGCTAACCCCAGCTGTTGCTGCAATGTCTTCTGGACGAGCAATTTTTTGAAAATAAGTTTTGAGTGCAATAGCCATCGCAAAAAACAGATGGTCGATGACATAAAGCGCGGCTGCAAAGCTTGCTGACTCTACCAATGCGTAACCAATAAATACAAAAATTAGTCCCACATATTCGATTGTCAGGGTCTTACGCTCACCAATATGCCCAATCATTTTACCAATCTTGGGAGCGACAAATATGTTTATCAAATGATTCAACATGTAAAGCGCGGTGATCTGTGCAACATCAAAACCAAACTTTTCTACCATTAAGAAACCCGCAAACACCATAAATATTTGTCTTCTCGCGCCTGAGAAGAAAATCAAGGCGTAATATAGGCTGTACTCTTTTCTCAAAATAAGCTTTTTATGTTGCGTAGTATGCATTTCAAAGGTTGGAAAGCCGATAAACATAAATAGCGCAATGATAAAGCCAACCCCTCCAATAAGCAGATACATCCACTGATAATCTGCAGAGAAGTAGCTAAAACCCAGCCATATCAACGCATAGGTGATTAAAGAAGCAATGGATTTAATAGAGAGCAAGATACCCAGTTTGGCAGGTGCTTCATCTTTATTGAACCATTGTAAACTGAGTGATTGATTCAGTGTCTCAAAATAGTGAAAACCTATCGACATTAACACTGTGGTTGCATACAAACCATAAATAGTAGGCAACAAGCCTGTAATGGCGACGCCAAGCGATAGCAAACATAAACTGATCAGTGCAAAGGTCTGCTCCTTTAACACCAATAAAACAAATACCGCTGTAAACGCTAAAAACCCGGGGATCTCACGCAGAGATTGCAACATTCCCATATTAGCGCCATTGAAGTTTGCGGCTTCAATCGCAAAGTTATTGAGCATGGCCATCCAGCCAGCGAACGTAACAGCCATAACAATGGTAGCGAGCACTAAGAAATTAAAAGGACTTTGCCATCCTTGAGAAGCATTCTTCATGATTATCTCCACATAAAGCACAACTATTAAAAGTTATGGCTATAATATGGCCACACATTAATTTCTGATATACATAATTATGCCAAGTTCTTTATCAAAGCAGACAACTTCTCCTTGGCGTATTCAGCCTAAATATAAACGCTTCTTAAAACCAACACTTGGCCGACCAATCTTGCCAAGAGCGGTAAAAAAAGCAGAGTGGGAGCATGTTCAACGGCACCTACATGATTGGGGGCAGCTTGCATATACAAGCAATGGAGTCATCACAATTGTGACTCCTGAAGGCACTTTCGTGATCCCTCCAGACCAAGCTTTGTGGCTACCTCCGGGCCTTCCACATGAAACGTATTGTCGCTACGGTGGAGATTTTCGTAGTGTCTATATCGACAATAAATACACTGAGTTGCTAGGGAATAAAGCAAAGCTAATCGCGGTAGATGAACTTTTGAAACAATTTATACTAGAGATCTGTACTTGGCAGGAAGAGTACCGCTTAGATGAAAAAACAGAGCGATTTATTACGGTCTTTATTGACAGGTTAACATCGGCTGTAACTTGCCATTTTTTTATTCCAAGTGCCCAAGACGCAAGAATTTTGCCCATTGTGACGGAGTTGCACAATAACCCAGGATGCAAAATAAGTTTGGCAACATGGAGTGCACAGGTCGGCGCATCAACCCGGACGCTAAACCGCCTGTTTCATAAATGCTTTATGATGGGATTCAGTGATTGGCGCCAAAAATTAAGAGCTATCAAAGCGATTGAGCTGTTGAAAGATGGATACTCTCAGCAACAAGCAGCTGAATATCTTGGTTTTGAGTCTACCGCCGCATTTAGCAATGCGTTTAAAAAAGTCTTTGGTAAACCGCCGGGACAGTACATTAAAAAGTAAGGTAATTTGGGATCAATAACTACTTTCCCGCCGAATATTATGAATGCATAAATCGGTGGATAAACCACCTCCGACCACACGGCTCAGTGCTGATGCTGCGGTAGGAGCGAGTTTACCTCGCGAGGTTTGTAAACCTCCCAAATCTCTATGCCCCAAACA
>NZ_PNDS01000165.1 GCF_005886535.1 Pseudoalteromonas sp. S2755 | reverse complement strand
AACCTGAGCTGCGCATAAGAAAATGAACTAAAAGCCCTTGTGGTGATCAGATCTTTCGACCAAGAAACATAAGATTACCAAGGACAAGGGCATGAATAACTTAGACGCAATTTTCGTAGATGTCGATGACTTTTGTTTATTGTTTGAACCTCAGTGGCTGGCACATTTGCTCGAAACAGGTGAAAAGCAGCGTATTAAGCCATCAAGGCTGAGTTCTAGCGAAGTTATGACTATTCTTATCGCCTTTCACCATTCAGGCTTTAGAGATTTTAAAACTTATTACACCAAGTTCGTTTGCCAATATTGGCGGTGTTATTTTCCTGATTTAGTCAGCTACACGCGAATGCTGAAGTTACTACAAACCGTATTACCTGCCCTATGCAGCTATCTAAAACAGCGATTTGCTAAGCCTACTGGGATCGCATTTATTGACTCAACATCGCTGAAAGTTTGCCACAACATGCGTATCCCTCGTCATCAAGTATTTTCAGATGTTGCGAAGCGAGGCAAAGGGTCTATGGGGTGGTTCTATGGCTTCAAACTTCACCTGATCATGAATGATGAAGGTGGTTTGTTAGCGGTTAAAGTGACGGAGGGTAATGTGGATGATAGAAAGCCTGTTTTGGATATGGTTGCTAATGTGACAGGTAGTTTGTATGGCGACAAAGGTTATGTATCAGCAAGCTTAAAGGCTGAATTAGCTGAGCAAGGCATTGATTTTATTACAGGCCAGCGAAGCAATATGAAGCGCCAACCTATTTCAGATTGGGATAAGGCAATGCTGTCAAAACGGTTCATTATTGAAACGGTGTTTGATCAACTCAAGAACATAACTCACATAGACCACACAAGGCACCGTAGCTGTGTTTCATTTATGGTGAACTTGATGGCAGGCCTCATCGCTTATACTTTTCAAGCAAAGAAACCGAGCATAAAGGTTACTCGGCTTTAGTTCTTATACAGATCTCAGGTTACTTAGGTATACCAAGTTCATTCAAGCACTTAGTGTACACGAACGACTAGCACAGATAGCAAGAGACCGCTACC
>NZ_PNDS01000164.1 GCF_005886535.1 Pseudoalteromonas sp. S2755 | reverse complement strand
CGTTTAAAATTTCTCATTTAGAACAACTAAATAGCAAAATTTTTGCCTTGCCTATATGGATATAGGTACCTTAGCGGTAGCAGGACGCGAGAGCGGTGCTACTAAAGCTAGTTCCCCGCTTCAAGATAGATCATTTACTTAATACAACTGGTATTAAAAGCGATAGCTGACACCAAGAGATAAGTTTGATGTATCCAAGTCACCCATATCAAGGTACTTGTAGCCAAGGTTAACTGCCATACCGTTATCCCAGTCATATTGCCAACCCGCTTCAGCGACAAAACCGATACCGTCGTCAGTAACTAATTTGGTGCGACCACGAGTGATTTCGTAGTCGTAATAGTTCGCCCCTAATTTACCGTAAAAGTAGCTGTTGTCAGAAATTTGATAGTAGCCCTTTGCCGCAACGACAAAATTATCAAATTCTAAGTTATTAGCACCAAGACCAAACAAAGTTTTGTTGTTTTGTGTGCAGGTAAATTTGCGATCGTTTTCGTCTTCACACTTCCAATCATCTAAGTCTTCACCGCTGTTATAACCTAATTCAAGCGCCAAAATTGGCGTAAAGTGATAGTTGTAATACAGATAGGCTTGACCCACACCATCACCATCTCTACTTGAGCTTTTATAAGAAGCGCCACCGCCAGAAATGTCTAAACCGACACGATGCGTCTCGTCATTTTGTTCTGCAAAAGACGATAAGCTTGTTGTGAGTAATGCAAGAGATAAAAGCGCTTTAATTTTCATAATCAATGTCCGTTGTGGTTAACTTGAGGACAGTATAAATAGGGTGGGTGTCAAGGTCTGTTGGGGGGCTGTCATAAAGTGTAAGAAGGCGTCGAATTTGGTTCTTATTATTTTAAAAATATAAATAGTTGCACTTGCTAAGTGCTTTTAGCTGACTTAGTTTTTGCAATGAACGTTTGGTATTTTAGTATGGTCGTCAATGTCAAAACCGCAGCAATAAGTCCACTCCATATGTGATGTATGAGCAAATGACTTGCAATGAACATAGGTACGTCTTGCCAGCCATCAATTAACAAAAGCTTACCCACTAGCAGCAAGTATCCGAGCAGGTGTGTAAATAGCACAAGTTTAAATGATTTTACGAATTGGTTTTTTGCACTGGCCGAGAGAGCGGGTAAGTTGAGACGTAGCGCGAGGATAAAGACAGTTGAAAGGGCAATACTGACTACTCCTAGCCCGAGTAATGAGGTTTTTATCAACACGATAGAGTAGATAAAAGCAAGCAACATGAGTCAGCCTAACAATTAAGGAAAACGCAGTTTATATACGCTTAGGTTTTGAGTCTATTCGAATTATTCTAAGGATTAGGTAGTGATTTTCTGAGTGATCGCTCTATACTAAAAGCCGATTTTATCAATAGTTTGTAAACCGATGTAACATTGCCCTATATTTTCGCGGCATGTTTCGCTATAAATGCAATGTTATGCCGTAGTAAATTCGAATAAAACAATAATTATTATAGTAATTAAGACCAAAGTTGGGAACTAGGGAAATGAAATTCGCTTTTAAGGATTTTTTGTTTGATAGCAAAGAACTCAAGCTTTATAAAGACGACAGAAAGCTAAATCTAAAACAAAAGCCTGCTCAGATATTGGAGCTATTTTTATCCGCTCCTCAAACTATCCACAGCAAAGAAGATATCTTAGAAAAGGTATGGCCTGATAGAAAAGTTACGGATCAGGTCGTATTTCAAAATATTGGCCACTTACGTGCTTTGTTCGGCGATGATGCCATCAAAACCTTTTCACGAAAAGGGTATCAATGGCAGATCCCTTGTACGGCCTTTGAAGGGACAGCGGAAGCTCAGGCTTCACCTCAGACAGTGTCGACTAAAGCGGAGGTAAAAACGCAGGAGGACAGAGCTGTAGTGACTGAACCATCTTCTGAAGCGCTCGAAAGATCAGGGTCGATTGGTAGCAAACTGCCAATGTTTGGGCTTGCGGGTGTACTTGTGTTGCTAGCTTTGGGTATCTTCTTTACGTTATCGTGAGTCAAATTTACTTGAGTTGAGGTTGTGTCATGTTGCAAACGTTGTATATCACAGGTGCTGGGGTAAGTGCCGAAAGTGGTATTCCAACTTTTCGGGGAGAGGATGGCTTTTGGACGATAGGTTCGGCTAACTACACACCTCAAGAAATGGCAACGCGTGCAATGTATAAATCGCAACCGTCGGAATTCTTAAAATGGTACTACCATCGTTTTGTGACTTATCGTAATCATGGCCCCAACCAAGTTCATCAATGGCTTAGTGATAAAAATGTGATCACGCAAAATATCGACGGTTTAGATGGTAAAGCGGGCAATAATCATTTTATTGCAATCCATGGACGTGTTGATCAGGTGACACCCTTTCATACCCAAGGTGAGTCCACGGAGTGCTATACGGCCCCTTGGGACGAGGTAGACGAAAGCCGCTTAGCTGAGTCGTTGTTAGCGCTGTTCAAGATCGCGCGACGAGGACCTGAAAAAGGTGTGTCACTTAAACCCTATGTATTGTTATTCGATGAGTACTACACCGATCTGTATCGTATTAGCGAAGCACAGTCACGCATGTATGCTGCGGATAGAATCATTTTTATGGGCACTTCCTTTAGTGTCAATATCACTCAAATGGCCTTGGAGATAGCAAGGCACAAAGCAATTCCAATTGAGGTGGTTGACCCAAATCCTGCGCACTTACTTTACGAACAAGTGACCTATCACCGCATGACGGCAAGTGAATACATCGCCAATTGTAAAGCTGAGGAAAGTTAGCCTGCATTGCTTTGATAGTAAGTGGCTAGCAGAAATTGTTTATATTCACTGAGTCGACGTTGTTGTAAGAGATGGGACTCAATCACTTTGGCGTTGTGGTTTTCCACTGCGTTTATATGTCGCCTTTCGATTTCCATCAAGCCAAGTAACGCGCTTAATTCTTGAATGCTAAGCGGGGTAGTATGGCTATTGAAAGCCAAGTAGCATTCGAGAGGTGTCAACTTTTTTGCATTTCTTTGACTCAGTGCATTATGAAGTAGCTCCTTGCTTTCAAAGTGCAATAAAGTTCTAAGATAATTTAGACCGTTATCTGTCGCGGGCATTTGCGATAAAAGAATATGTAGTACGTTATTTCCTTGCGGGTTAAGGTTATTGATTTGCTCAGCTTGGATCAAAGGTGTTGAAAAAAAGGCAAACTTCTCCAAGGAGTTAATCGCAGCTATCATTGCTTCCGGAAAGCGTGCTGCTTGTAAGCAAATACTCGCAATATCTTGATAGTGGCCATAGAGTGCTGCGTTACTCTGCGCACTTTGAAAGAGAAACTTGAGGACTTCAATCTGCTCGTCTTTGGTCGCGTGTGCGTATCCGGCTTTTATTTTTTCTATATCCGCGCCTTTTAACGCTAGCAAAAACTGAGTTAGACTATTATTCGACATGTATAGAACCACAATTTATTATTTAATGCTCATGCAATATGATAGCCTATTCGCTTGCTGTTTTGCTCAATTTATAACGATAATAACTAAGAGACGATAACGTGTTGCACTTTAAGATAATACTGCTTACTTGTTGCCTACTATTAAGCCCGCTAGTTCATGCTAATGAGCGTTTATATGATGCTTTTATAAAAGAAATTCAGCAACAAGAAACACGTGATAGCGCACTTCAAAAAGTCGACCAAGTATTAGAGTCAGGCTTAACTCCTGAAGAAATTGCTGACGTTCACCATAAGACCACGGTTGCATTAAAAAATGGTTTCCAGCTCGAAGAGGCATATAAATGGGCGGAGCGTTTTAAACAGGTACTACTCTCTCATCATTTACCCGAATATGAAGCTAAATACTCTTTAACATATGGTGATCTGATGCTCAAAGAGGGGAAGTTTAGCGATGCGATTAGTTATTTAAATCTTGCCGTATCTCAGCTATCGGCGCTTGATATGCATCGCTTGTTGAGCCATGCTTATCGCTTTCGAGCCGCTGCGTACAAAAACAATGGTAGTTATAAAGACTCGATAGAGAGTTACGAGCTCTCAATTGAAGTGGCAAAGAAGTATGAACTCCCAGATTTGCAAGTGTCTGCGATCACTCAGTTAGCAGATGTATACTCGGATCTGTCATTACCGGACAAGGCACTTGAATTACTGCAGCAATCGATAGCGGTACTAAAAAGCCAAAAACAGGAAAATACGGTTTTACTTGGACAGGTTTACTATAACCTAGGTGGTGCACATCAAGTGATTGGCGACCATGAAAAGTCGCTTGAAGCCTATCAAACCGCATATGACTATGACATTAAAGCGGGCAATGTCGTTTATTCAGCTTACACGTTGATCCGCATTGGTCGTGAACAAATGAAACTCAGTCAATATGACAATGCACAAGCGTCATTTGAAAAAGCATTTACGATTTTCGAAGAGAATGACCACACTAGAAATCAGGGTTGGGCGCTGAGCAATTTGGCTGAAGTTAAATTAAAAGCAAATGAAAAAGTTAAGGCCAAAGAGTACGTTGAACAGGCGCTAGAGTTAATTGATCCGGTACAAAGTAAAGTGCTTTATCAAGAGACGATGACTACCTATGCGCAAATTGTTTTACCTGAACGAGCTGATTTTTTTATTCAAAGTATGGAGCAAATTATTGCTCAAGATGAGGTGTATCTTGGCCTCAAGGAAACCGCATTACGAGTGTTAAAGGACGCCTATAGCGCGAAAGGTGACTTTGAGTCCGCGCTTCATTATCACTTGCAATATGCGGAATCTAAGGTTTCTCAGCTTGAAAAAGAAGCCAGTCAAAAAGCCTTGGCCTATCAGATGGATACCGAGTACCAGAAGAATCAATATGAGCTACAAAGTCTAAAAACACAGCGTGATGTAGAGCTTGCCGAACAGCGCGTAGAACAAATAGTAACGGCAGCAGTGGTGGGAGTTTTGGTCATTCTACTGAGCGCATTCTTATTACTTGCGAGAAACAAACGTCGCGCACTGGAACTCGAGAAACAGCTGCTCAACAAAACCTTGGATTTAAAGCAGCAACTACTTGCAGATATTTCTCATGAATTAAGAACACCGCTTACCGTACTTAAGCTACATATTGAATCTCTGGAACATAATTTGGTGGAAAATCCAAAGCAGAGCTACAAAGTGCTTAACCGCCGTCTCGATACTCTTAACACATTAATAAAAGATATCTATGAACTCGCGCAGGCAGATACTGGCAGCCTTAACTTGGCGTTAGAGCGTGTCAATGCCAAACAAGCGTTTATTGGTCTTGTTGAAGATATTGATGACTTTGTGACGGATGAAGGGCTTGAGTTTAATGCCAATATTGAACTACCTGATGAGCTGGAAATCGACATTGACGTAACTAGGTTCGCTCAGGTATTTAACAACTTGGCTCGTAATAGTGTGAATTATACCGACAAGCCAGGAGAGGTCTCCGTGGATATTAGCTATCAACGCCAGCAGATCCTATGTGTTATTGAAGATTCAAGCCCAGGTGTGGGTGATGAAGCGCTGGAGAGATTATTTGAACGTTTGTTCCGCTGTGATAAGTCTCGTAGCCGAGATCTTGGTGGCTCCGGCTTAGGTTTATCAATCTGTCAAAAGTTGGTTGAATTGCATGGCGGCAGTATTACAGTTGGACACAGCGATTTAGGTGGCCTGAAAGTGCGTGTGATTCTACCTTGTGAGTAATAACAAAAACCTGCTCTAATCTGAGGTCATATACTCGGTGCGATTTCACATCGCGATATGGCACAAAAGCTCGCCGCATAAAGCGGCTCCCACCAGAGGTTATATATTGAGTGTAGGAGCGATTTCACATCGCGAAATGGCACAAAAGCTCGCCGCGTGAAGCGGCTCCCACCAGAGGTTATAAATTC
>NZ_PNDS01000163.1 GCF_005886535.1 Pseudoalteromonas sp. S2755 | reverse complement strand
TTAAAGCCTTTTTACAAAGTGCGATCCCGCCGCGATCACCATACCCTAGTTTTATTAAGGTAAAGTGACATGAAATATAATATTGTAATCATTAAGGTGGTCGTTATTTTGTTTTTTATTTGTTAATTTTTGATTGGTTTATTATTCATTTTTTTGGAATTATAATGGTGTTTTCTTTAATGCTTACTATTTGTTTTTTTGTGATTTGTTTTGATATGTTTACATTGTGTTGTTTTGTTGGCTCATGAGTTTAGAAAGAAGCTTTTATTTTTTTGTTAAACAAGGTAGAAATGAGTTGTTAGTTTGGTTTGCTATCAAACCTTAACTTAATATGAAGTGTTAGCTAAAAATAAAAACGAATATCAACTAGGGAAATTTCAATGTTTGCTAAAAATAAAATACTTAGCTCCATTCAAATGTCTTTTCTAGCAGCTGCAACTATATCTGGTTCAGCTCTAGCAGAAGAACAGCAAGACGGCTCTGTAAAAGAAATTGAAAAAATTCAAGTGACGGGTTCACGTATTGCGCGATATGAACTTAGTCAACCGTCTCCAACTATCACGTTAACGGGTGAACAAATAGAGCAAGCAGGCATCCCTGACCTTGCGCAGGTACTTTCAGAGTTACCTGCGATTGGTGCAACAGGCACGTTAAGAGCGAATACAGGGAGCAATGAAAATGCAGGTTCAAGTACGATAGATTTACGTCGTTTAGGAACAGACAGAACACTAGTATTGGTAAACGGTAAACGACACGTAGCTGGTCAGCAAGGCTCAGCGGTTGTTGATCTATCGACGATTCCAACTTCAATGATTAAGCGTGTTGAGGTGATTACTGGTGGTGCATCAGCGATTTACGGTTCTGACGCGGTATCTGGTGTAGTCAACATTATTACCAGAGATGACTTTGAAGGTCTTGAATTGAAAGTAGGTTATAGTGACTCACTTCATGGCATTGGTAACAAAAATAAAACTTTCAGCTTAGTCGGTGGCGCATCAACTGCTGATGGGAAAGGCAACGCGACGGTTTATATCACCAAAGACTCTGTTGCTGAAGTAATGGAACGCGATATGCGTCATTACAGTGAAAGCGGTACTGTTAATAATCCAGCAGATACAGGTGAAGATGATGGTATCCCAGATAGGCTGTGGGCGCCAAATATTTTATCTGAGTGGATCAGTCAAACTTCTGTTTTAGATTATAGTAGAACAAACTACACTTTTGATAATGCAGGTAATGGCCAATTAATGCCGACGCGAGATTTGTCCAACTCCTCAGCTTTCGGTAGCTTCCCTGATGGCTGTGAGCTATGCTTTTCTACATCAAGATACGAAAACTTTCTTCCTGAGCGTGACAAAGTTACGGTAGGATCATTCTTTAATTACGAAATCAATGATAATGTTAAATTTTACTCAGACGTAAAATACGTACGCTCGGATATTATTCAACAGGCTCAGCCTGCGTATCGTTTTGGCGATGGTGATACCGTTAACTTATTGGAAAACCCTTTCGTGTCGCAAGAGACGCTGGACTTCTTCACGGCTAAGGCTGCACAAGACGATAGTATTAATTTAGAAAGAATAGGTATACATAAGTTCTTTGATGAGATAGGTAACCGAGAGGCACGTAACAAGCGTGAGACATTTAGATTGGTTTCCGGGATCAAGGGTGATTTCACACTGAGTGAAACGCTATTCGATTATGATGTTTATTATTCATACGGACGTACCGAAAATGACCGTGTTCAGGCTAATGACCTTATTATTGGTAACTGGGTTGCTGCACTAGATGCTGTCATTAACCCTGAGACAGGCCAAGCTGATTGTCGTGCTAATGTTCCATCTATGCAAGGGGAGGGCTACTCGAACCCCGCTACAGTAGATGTAAATAGCTGTGTGGCTTACAATCCGTTTGGCTATGATCAAGCATCTGATGAGGCAAAAGCGTGGGTTAGTGCTAATGTCACTCGCCAAGATACTATTAAACAAAGATACTTTGGCGGCTCGGTGTCGTTTGATAGCGCAGAGTGGTTTGAACTTCCTGGCGGTGCTATGGGAATGGCACTCGGCTACGAAAAGCGCTGGGAATCGTCGGGCTCGATTACTGATGAGTTAACTAAGTCAGGGGCTCTAAACGAGGTAGCGACGCCAGATACATATGGCGAATATGATGTGTCAGAATGGTTCTTCGAAGTTAATTTACCTATTTTGTCTGACGTGTTCTTAGCGCATGAGTTAAGTATTGACGGTGCTTTCCGTAGAGCGGATTATTCACATGCCGGTGAAGTAGATGCTTGGAAAGCTGGTTTCATGTGGTCACCAGTGGAAGGTTATAGTCTTCGTGGTACTTATAGTGAAGCGGTACGAGCTCCTAACGTAACCGAAGCATTCTCTCCTCGTAGTCCTGACTTTGCTCGTGTCTGGGATCCATGCGATGTAACAAGATTGGCTAATAATCCTAATCGCGCTGCAAACTGTGCCGCATTGGGTATTCCAGCCGACCATGTTGGTCAAGATAATGCTAGTAAACGGGTAATCATTGGCGGAAATCCAAACTTGACGCCTGAAGAATCAACTTCTTTCACTCTTGGCTTCGTTACTACCGCATTTGAGGATTTCTCATTTAGTATCGATTACTATGATATTGAAATTGAAGATGCTATTCAGTCAATTACGCCACAGACAGTAGTGAATAACTGCGTAGATGGCCCAGAGCTCGATCCTATTTATTGCTCGCAAATTACACGCGACCCAAACAACAAATCAGTTACGTTTGTTGAGTCTGGCTACCAAAATACCGCTAAACGTGTGTTATCAGGTGTAGAAGCTGACTTTAACTATAACCTTGATTTAGGCGATTTCTCGCTACCTGGTAGTGCAAAGATCAACTTATTTGTTAACCATGTTATCGAGTACGATACTTATGAATTCCAGAACAATCCTGATAAGCCTGACCGTCAAGACGGCGAAATCGGTGATCCAACATGGCAAGCGACTTTCAGAGCAACGTATAACTTAGATGACTTATCTGTCACTTGGAGTAGCCGTTTTATAGACAGATCCGCTATTATCGATTTGAAAGAAACGTACAACGCAGATGGTGAGAAAGAAGGTGATACACCTGAAGATACCGCATATCCATATGCTCCGAGCATGGTGTATCATGACTTATCAGCTCGCTACTTAGCAACTGAAGACCTTTCGGTTGAATTGGGTGTTCGTAATATTTTCGATAAACTTATACCTGATTATGTTGGTGGCGCAGGTACGTCATCATCGATCTACGATCCGTGGGGCCGCAGAGCGTTTGTTAATCTAACCTATAATTTCTAACATTTGAAATTGAATTAGGGCCACCTTAGGGTGGCCTTTTATTTTCGGCCCTCAACCACCTACTTCAGCAGGTGGTTATCGTCATTTAGGCTTTGCCTGAAAAAATACTCATGTTAATTCCTTACTTGATTTTTAGCGAAGTCAAACAAATCTTTCAATCTTTGGCACTACTTTCAGTAAGAAAAAGCCATCAGCAAAGTAAAAAGAGTTGAAGTGCAAGATTTTAAGTGATTGTCACTTCTTTTTTGAGTGTCTTTTCAAAGTTCAATCTGGTCGCTTCATTTTTCAATGAGGTTATTAGATCATAAACTTAGTCAAAACGGTATTAGAAGTGAATATAGATTTTAGGGGGAACTAGTTTTTTTAGTATTTACATTATCGATAGGGGGAGTTAAAGAAATGCCTTCACCGATGATGGAAAAGGCATTGAGTAAAACTTACTCTAACCCTTTTTTAGAATACAGAGTTACTTTATCGGAAAGCAGGGTTACTTTTATATGCGTGTCTTCGCTTCCCCAAATGCAATTGGTATGTAGCGTCTTCTCTTCACATTTATCAGCAGAGCCAAGAATGTTCTCAACTTCAGCTTTGTCCATACCCACTTCTATTTTGTTGTAGTTTTCTAGACTTACTTTAGAACAGCCGGCTAGGGTGAGTAGCGCAGCAGCAGTTAGTAATTTTTTCATAGGGTTGCCCGTCTAATGTTTGTATTTTCTTATTTGAAAGATGACCCCGAGTTTAGGGTGATCTAAGTAATGTATGTCGCCGCTATACACGCGCGTATATTGTGACATACGAGCGGTACGAATGTCGTTGCCGTCTTCGTACTTTAAATCTAAATCTGTGGTCACGTAAAGGTAGTGTCTCACGTGAATTTTAATCAAGCCTTCAAGTTGCCAATGCACTTGCTCTTTTGATTCTTGAATATTAAAGCGCTTCGATAGTGACGAAAACTGATCGTCATTTTCAGTTACGCTATAACTTGATGGTGACGCAAACTGTTTGCCGCCAATAATTTCGATGTTGGGAGCACGCTTGTTACTTTGCTCTGGAAATCGCCAGCCAGTGTGTAAAAGAGGCTTGAGTCCTTTACGTTTTAACTCATTAATTTTATTAGAAAAATTAAACTGTGACTCATTCAACAAATAAATTGAGTCCATATGTTCTTGTGGTTCAACTTGCGGTGAAAGAGGTAAAGTGTCAAATTTTTCAACATAGTTTGCATCTGGGTTGCAAGAGCTAGAGTGCGCACCCGATGTTAATCCGCGAATAAAATCTTGCTCAGCAAACCGCTCACTGCCTTCCAAGCATAGTTTATAGCCGGTGGTATTAAAACCGTCAAATAAGAGTGACTTGATGTTTTTCCGATTGAGCGGTTCAGGTTCAATACTAAAGTCTTCTCGCAAAGAGAAACTAGGCTCTTGCTCAAATGCTATCATTTCTACTTCAAACCAACGGGTGGCATGTGCAGACGTGCTACTTATCAAAGCCGCTAGGATGGCCAGACTTTTTATTGTTTTCATGCTACAGCCTTTTTCTCAAAGTCATCAATCATCGCATTAACCAGTTTCAATCTCTCTTGGCCATTTTTTTCTTCGATCAGGAACTTAAGTTTATTCGCGCCTTCCATTCTATAGGTTGACGGGCTACTTTGTATCAATCCTATGATGAATGTTGGGTTAACTTTTGTATGACTACTGAACTCAAAGAAGCCACCCTTAGGGTTTGCCTCGACCTTGTTAATGCCCAATTGAGTTGCCTTTAGCTTAACAGACTGCACCGCAAAAAGGTTTTTCGCCGCATCTGGAAGCAGCCCAAAGCGGTCGATTAATTCGATTTGCAGCTCATCGAGTTCAGCCAGTGATTTAGTGCTTGCGATGCGTTTATACATGCTAAGACGAATATTTACATCATGAATGTAATCATCCGGTAGCAGTGCTGGGAATTTAAGGTCAACCTCGCTTTGCTGCTGAAGTAGGTTGTCGAGTGTTGGTTCTTTACCATTTTTCAAGGCTTCGACTGCTTGTTCCAGCATTTCCATATACAGCGTAAAGCCTACAGTTTGAATTTGACCGCTTTGATCATCTCCCAACAGTTCACCCGCACCTCTGATCTCTAAATCGTGGGTGGCGAGGGCAAAGCCTGCGCCTAAGTCTTCGAGTTGCTCAATGGCCTGTAAGCGCTTGACTGCGTCTTTAGTTAAGGCTTGGCTATTCTTCGTGAGAAGGTACGCGTATGCTTGGTGATGGCTTCGTCCTACACGGCCGCGAAGCTGATGTAACTGTGCCAATCCGAGTTTATCGGCTCTATCCATTATGATGGTATTAGCAGAGGGAATATCGATACCGGTTTCAATAATGGTTGTACACACAAGCACGTTATACTTTTGGTGATAAAATTCACCCATCAAGTGCTCAAGTTCTTTTTCACGCATTTGCCCGTGGGCAGTGGTGACGTTGGCTTCTGGCACGAGCGCTGAGATGTCAGCGGTGACCTTGTCTATTGTCTCGACGTTATTGTGGAGGAAGTAAACCTGTCCACCGCGTTTGATTTCACGCAAAATTGCTTCGCGGATAAGCTCGTCGTTACGCTCTCGTACAAAGGTCTTTACCGCTAATCGCTTGGCTGGAGGTGTCGCGATAATAGAAAGATCACGCATACCACTCATCGCCATATTCAGCGTACGCGGGATTGGGGTAGCGGTCAGGGTAAGAATGTCGACATCCGCTCTTAGTTGCTTAATCTTTTCTTTTTGTCTCACACCAAAACGGTGTTCTTCGTCAACAATCAACAGACCCAAATCGGCGAACTTGATGTTTTCTTGAATAAGCTTATGAGTGCCTATCACAATATCAATTTTGCCTTCTTCAAGTTTTTGTAACGTCTCTTTTTGTTCTTTCGCTGAGTTAAAGCGCGAAAGCACACCGACTTCAACAGGCAGATCGGCAAAACGGTCTTTAAAGTTCTCAAAGTGTTGTTGGGCAAGGAGCGTAGTTGGTACTAAGACAGCCACTTGTTTGCTATCGTTGACGGCAACAAATGCAGCACGCATGGCCACTTCGGTTTTACCAAAGCCAACATCACCACAAACGAGTCTGTCCATCGCTAGGCTTGATTGCATGTCTGCAAGTACGGCTGTGATTGCATTGCGTTGATCGTCTGTTTCTTCAAATGGAAAGCTATCAGAAAAGTTTCGATAGGCGCTCGCATCTAGCTTAAATGCATAACCTGGTTTACTTTGGCGCTTTGCGTATATGTCTAGGAGTTCAGCAGCGACATCTCTGACTTTTTCAGCCGCTTTACGTTTTGCTTTTTCCCACGCGTCATTGCCCAGTTTATGAAGAGGAGCAGAAGCTTCTTCACCTCCAGAGTAACGACTGAGCATATGGAGCGAAGAAACTGGTACATAAAGTTTAGCGTCATTGGCATAGATGATAGTCACAAACTCGGTAGCAATACCCGCTGCATCTATGGTTTCCAGCCCTAAATAGCGGCCTACACCATGATCTAAATGAACAATAGGTTGACCTTCTTTTAACTCAGCGAGGTTTCGGATCAGCGCATCTTGCCCTTGTTCGTATTTATGTTTTCGACGGCGCTTTTGGGAGATCTTAACACCTAATAGCTCTTGTTCGGTGATGATAGACAGCGATTGTTTATCCAGTAGTTTCACACTGGTAGCAAGTGGAGTGACGACCACACCAACATCTGAGTCGCTAGATACAAACTCTGCAATGCGCTTATAAGGCTTAAGCTTTAGACCTGTTGGTTTTAATAAGGTAAGCAGAGACTCTCGCCGGCCCTCTGATTCAACACTGAATAAAACGCGCGACTTTTGCTTTTTCTCAGCAGCGATGTAATCGAGGATTTTTTGATATGGATTAGCTTGTTTATGCTCAATGCGAACATCGTCGATTAATTCAGCTGCGACATTGTTATTGCCCGCTTTGGTTCCTAGCATCGCTTGACTAAGCTTTATTCGAGAGAAGCCATTAAGACCTTCAAATAAGGTCTCAATTGGCTGATATAGCTTGGCTGGTGAAAGTAGCGGGCGAAGAGGGTCAACCCGGCGACTTTCGTAGCGTTTAGATACGTCTTGCCAAAAGGTTTGCGCCGCAGATTCAATGTCGCCAAAAGGCATAAATACGGTATCTTCAGGCAAATAGTCAAACACTGTCGCCAATGAATCAAAAAAGAGCGGCAAATAGTACTCTATACCCGCAGGCCAGTTTCCTTTACTAACTTGCATATAGATGCTGTCTTTTTCACTACTTGCGCCGAACGCTTCGCGGTAATTAATTCTAAAGCGTTCAATGTCCTCTGCATTGGTTGGGAATTCGTGCGCCGGTAATAAATCGATAGCATCAATCTCATCATTTGAGCGTTGGCTTTCGATATCAAAATGACGAATTGAGTCTAACTCATCATCAAAGAAATCTAGTCTAAAGGGGAGTGGGCTACCCATGGGGTATAAATCGATAATGGAGCCTCGAACGGCAAACTCACCATGCTCCATTACCTGCTGAACATGACGATAACCCGCTTGAGTTAGGGTATCACGCAAGCTTTGTGCGTCTACAGTGTCACCTTTTTTTACCTGAAGACTCATGCCGTGGATAAAGCTAGGCGGTGCGGTGCGTAGCATCAGGGTTGAAACAGGAATGATGAGTACGGATTGCTTTTCCTGTTTGAGTGTATTTAGCGTCGCAAGACGCTGAGAAATAATGTCTTGATGTGGTGAAAAGTGATCATAGGGTAATGTCTCCCAGTCAGGAAACATCATGACTGGTGTATCTTTTAAAAGATACGCCAGTTCATGCTCAAGGCGAAGTGCAGAGGGCGTATCGGGGGTGACGAGTACAACTAAGTTGTCATGTTGTTGGATGTGTTCACTCAAACACAGTGATAAGCTGCTACCAACCAAATTACCCCACGAAATTTTATCCTTGTTTGATTTTACCCAAGGTAAATTGTTCCATTGCACATTCGCCATTGATTACTCCTATTTATTAATCGCGATAAATTTTGCAAAGATCCTGATAGTGATCGATTCGTCTGTCTCTTAAATACGGCCAGATGCGACGAACAGATTCACTGCGTGCAAGATCAACATCAACAACCGAGATTTCTTCAGCTTCTTCAGATGCATGCAATAACATTTCGCCTTGCGGACCGGTAACAAAAGAATTGCCCCAGAATTGAATACCTTCACTTTGACCTGAAGGGTCTGATTCATGGCCAACACGGTTAACGCTAATCACAGGTACTCCGTTAGAGACTGCATGTGCACGCTGTGCAATTATCCAAGCATCTCGTTGACGGATTTGCTCTGCTTTATCATCGCGAGGATCCCAGCCAATTGCCGTTGGGTAAATTAAAAACTCAGCGCCCGCCATTGCCATCAGACGCGCACCTTCTGGGAACCATTGATCCCAACACACTAATACGCCTAATTTGCCGACAGAAGTCTGAATTGGAGTAAAGCCCATGTCGCCGGGTGTGAAGTAAAACTTTTCATAAAAACCCGGGTCATCGGGAATGTGCATTTTACGGTATTTGCCGGCGATCGTACCATCAGACTCAAGTACAACAGCGGTGTTGTGATAAAGCCCTGTTGCACGCTTTTCAAATAGCGATGCAACGATGACTACATTAAGCTCTTTTGCAAGTGCGCTTAGTGAGTCTGTGCTTGGGCCTGGAATAGTTTCCGCTAAGTCGAAGAGCTCGGTGTCTTCTGTCTGGCAAAAATACAAGCTGCGGTGCAACTCTTGTAACACGATAAGCTTAGCCCCCTTGCTTGCTGCTTCTCGGATACCGTCACAGGTTTTCGCAAAGTTGTTTACGAGATCTCTAGAGTTGCTATGTTGAACAATACCAACTTTGATGTTTTTTTCAGTCATGGTACTTACCTTAAAAAACCTTTTGGTAACTGCATCGTAATACAGTGCAGGCTACCGAATTGATGGATGATTGGTAGGCAGTTTACGCCAATTACCGTTCTTTCTGGGTGAGCAAGAGAGACTTTGTCCAACGCCTCTTGATCTTTGTCGTCGCCATAGATAGGTACTAACACCGTTTTATTCAAGATCAGATAGTTTGCATAGGTGGCAGGTAATCTCTCACCCTCGTTATCAAACTTAGCACTAGGCCAAGGTAAACTAATCAAACGGTATGGATCGCCATTTGGGGTGCGAAATGTGCGTAGCTGCTGTTCCATTTTATTGAGGGCATCATAATGCTCGTCTGACTTGTCGTCGCACTTTACATATACCAAGGTGTTATCCGGTGCAAAACGCACTAAAGTGTCGATATGACTGTCAGTATCATCCCCGGCTAAGTATCCATGATCTACCCACAAGAATGACTCTGCACCTAACTCTTTTTGCAACAATAGTTCTAATTCGGTTTTACTTAGATGTGGATTGCGATTTGGGTTCAACAGACATTCTGAAGTGGTCAATAAGACATTGGACTCGTTGATCTCAATACCACCGCCTTCAAGTACCACGTCAACCTTTTCAAAGGTACAGTTTGGGTTGAGGACCTGTTTAGCAAGCTGCTGATTGATCTTATTGTCTAAATCCGCAGCAAACTTGTCACCCCAACCCGTAAAGGTGAAATCTTTGATACATAGATTTCCTGTACTTGTTTGCGTCGTAAGTGGTCCATGGTCACGGGCCCATGTGTCATTGCAAGGCGTAACAACAAAGTGACACTTGGTTAAGCTAATCTCAGCTGCGCTAAGTAAGTTTTCGATATGCTGTTTTAGCGCTTCATTATGCGCCACGATAACGACTTCTTGAACTTGGGTAATATGTTGGCAAAGTGCAACATACACAGGTTCAACGTCACTGAGAATGTCGCTCCAATCGGTATCAGAATGCGGCCAAGTAAGCATGATTGCGTCTTGTGGTGCCCATTCTGGGAGTAAAGTAAAACTCATTAAATCATCACCATATAATAATAAGCCTATAGTTTATCATTAACCTCAGGTGTGTCAGTAAGTTTTGTAAAGATAATTGAGCATTTAAAGAAGGCACCTAATGCGTTAAATACCTTATTGGTCTTTTTGCTGCTTTAGCTTAAGTTGTCTGGTCTGGGCGTGTAAGCTTGCCCGTACGAGCAACTCTTGATCCGCTTCTCTAATAGCGGTAAAAGCGAGGGTGAATTTACTATCTTGCTTGGCAATGACTTGTGAGTAACAAAAGATAGCACTGGCTTCATTGCGTAAAAATATTTTAGTTCGTAACGATTGTCCAACCTCATAATCTGCTTCTAACGTAGCGGTCAGGCCGCCGCCGCCGTAGCTGTCACAAAATAGATGACTGTCGTCAGGCTCTTCGGTTGCTAGAATATGGCTGATAATTAAATCAATCTTACGTGATTGCGCCTGCAAATAAGCTGCTAACTCATTAGCAATATCACCCAGATTACGAAGTGGTCGCAGGGCGTTAAGATCTAACTCATTAATTTCGTTTGCGAGCTTAAATAGCGGCGGAATTGCAGCTTCTAATTGATATTCGTTCTCTGGAACCATATTGTCATCAACCGGATAGAGGTTGATCTGAACCTGTTCAGCTATCTGAAAATACTGTTCAAATAATTCCTGCAAATTCGCTTTCATGTTTTATCTCTTGGCATCGCGCCGCTTTACAACTATCTCTATAGTAACGGTTTAGTTTACCGATAATCAAACTTTGAATTGCTCAAGTAGTTGTTCTTGGGTTGTTATCTTTTCTACTTGAGACTGCATGGTGGCATCTACGCTCTTAGCTTCGCTATACACCGACTCGGAAATACCACGAATTGATGAGCTACTGCTATTCACGTTATTTACAATATCATTTTGCTCATTCAGCATATCAGCAATACGTGAGTTCAAATCAACAATATGGCGAATGGCACTACGCATATCTTCAAGTGCCGCTCTAGTTTGCTCTGCCTTTTCAACCGTTTTATCGACATAATGTTGGCTTTGCTTCATTACAGTAACCGCGCTTTCTGAACCTGACTGTAGTTGACTTATCATTCCACGGATTTCAGTTGTGGCTTCTTGTGTTCTTTGTGCAAGCGATCTCACCTCGTCTGCAACGACGGCAAAGCCGCGGCCTGATTCACCAGCCCTTGCGGCTTCAATGGCTGCATTGAGCGCTAGGAGGTTTGTTTGCTCCGCGATGCTGTTGATAACCGATAATATTTGCTCAATAGCGGTAGACGAGCTTTCTAACTCCGTAACTACGGTCATTGCCGAACTGATTTGATTAGATAGCTCTTGAATCGTCTCTGTCGTTTCTGCAACGATTTTTTCTCCTTGGCGAGCAACTTGATCGGTGGTTTTAATTGCTTCAGCGGCTTCATGGGCAGATTGTGTTACTTGATGTTCAGTTGCAGACATGTGTGTTGTTGCTTCATCAAGGACTTTGATACTGGCTAATTGCTCTTGAATAGAAAGTTTGGCTTTATTTGCAACCTTAGATGTTTGTTGAGCATCGTTTAAAACTTCATGGCCTAAACCCTGAATATTCGCTATTAGAGACTGTAAGCTACTGGTAAAGGCGTTAAAATTTTGCGCCAGTGCTGCAAACTCGGGTTCATGTTCGGTATTTAGTCGTACGGTTAAGTCTGCATTACCGCGTGCAATAGCGGCCATGGCGGTGTTGATCTCATCAAGCGGTTTTAATAATAAGCTAATTACATAAGAAAGTAGCACAGTCGCGAGTGCCACAGAAATAAAGGCAAATATGGCTGCATCTCTTTGCAGTCGTGAAAGTGCAGCAAAAACGGTGTCTTCATCCAGCATCACCCCTAAATACCAATCTAAGCCTTCGACCTCTTTAAACTGTACTAATGTGTCTTCGCCGTTAACTTCAACGTATTGGATATTTTCTGAGATACTTATGTCACCGAGAAATGTACGAGAAGACTTACCATTTAGTTTTACATCTGGGTGAGAGATAGTCGACCCGTCTTTACTCACCATAAAGGCAAAACCTGCGTCGAGCAGGTTAAACGAGTTAATCATTTCTCCGAGTTTTGCCAAACTAACGTCGTAAAAAATCGCGCCGTTGAATTGGCCTTGTTTAAACACAGGTGCACCGATTGATACCACGATTTCGTTACTTACCGCATCAGCGTAAGGCGCTGTGATAATTAGCTTTCGTGCAGTTTTTGCGTCGGTATACCAAGGCCGTTTTCTCGGGTCCCAGTTTGCACCGGGGTTCCAATTTGGATCGCTTGCGACATATTTTCCGGTTTGCTCTTCACCATAACCTATCAGTAGGAAAGAGGTTGTGAGCTGTGGCTGCGAGAGAATAGGAAAGGCTGCGTCTAAGGTATCAGTGGAAGCAACGAGATTGGTAGCAAGCGCGGCGAGATCGGTTGCTCCTTTCATTTGCGCAGTGACAGTGTTACCAATCCCCTGAATTATTTCATCCACACTTTGTTCAGCTTGCGCTTTGATTGCTGATTGCACAGAAATATATTGAATAACAGATAAGATCAGTAATGCTATTAGCAGCACAAGCGCAGAGACGGATACGACTTTGTGTTTAAACTTCACGGCCACACTCCAATAAGTTTGATACATTAAACTTATGACATTTAATAAGAAAATGCCAAACCTTCTGCGCTGCATTTGAAGTTATTTCAAATTATTGCGTTTATATTAATTATTTATTCATGGCGCAATTCCTATTCTTTAATGCTTAGAAGAGGAGAAAACATCATGCACAAACCAGTTTTAACAGCAATTGCCTCGGCGATGATACTCACAGCATGCGGTGGCGGTTCAGGTTCTGACTCAAACGACAACAACACCTCACAACCAACTCAAAAAACCACTGTAAGTGTTGGTGTCTCAGATGCTGCTGTGAATAATCTTGCTGAGGTCAACCTTGTTATTCAACGGCTGACATTTAGAGCATCTGGAAAAGAAGATGTGACATTTGATACCTTGGATGCACAGGGTAATCCAATGAAGATCAATCTGCTTGAGTATACGGGTGATGATATCTATTTAGTTGTAAACGACCAAGAGATCGATGCTGGGGATTATGAGTGGATCAGAGCCGATGTTGTAAACGGCAGTGCTGGGTCGAATTTTGATTTCACTTCGAGCGTCCGTTTTTTAGATGGTAGTCAAGCACCATTAGCCGTAACCCGTAAAGGTAACGATGGTGTAGGTGAAATCCAACTCAATAATTTTTCGCTAAATGAAGGTGAGAACCAGATCGTATTGGAGTTTGACTTGAATAAGGCGCTGTTGAAGCGCACAAATGATGACACGGTTTATCTAAAACCAACAGCTGTCCGTTTGGAGAATCTATTAACCAGTTTCGAGATTGAGGGCATGGTTAGCGAGTCTGTAAAAAATGCATGTGTAGCAGATAATGCAGATCTAGCTCCTCTAGTCGGAGAGTACAAACATGTTGTGTATCTTTATAAAGCGGATGTTGCAGTGCCAGGCGACATCAGTGATGAAGATTCAGCGCCAGTAGCAACCGCAAACTTAGATGCCGAGAGTGAATATGAGATAGCATTTATTGGTTCGGGAGATTACAAAGTAGGGTATTCGTGCTTAGGCCATTTAGATGATGCCGAAACGATAGATGCAGATTTTGATTTGTATCAAACAAAAGACGTTACGTTGACGCAAGATACCGAAGTGAATTTCGAGACAAACTAATACCATTTAGTCTTTTAAATGAATTGGTATAACAGCAAACAAAAAGGGCTTCAAGTGAAGCCCTTTTTACTACTTAAAATTCAAAATTAAGCATTTTCTAGTGCAGCGCGTGGGTCAACATATTCCATGTTGAAGCCTTCTGCCACTTCTTTACACGTTACTTGACCTTTCAGAACGTTTAGGCCGTCCATAAAGTGTTTGTCATTTAATAGTGCTTGTTTGTAGCCTAGGTTTGCAAGCTTGATGATGTACGGAAGCGTTGCATTGTTAAGTGCAAACGTTGAAGTACGAGGTACAGCACCTGGCATGTTCGCTACACAGTAGTGAACTACGTCGTCAACAATGTATGTTGGATCTGCGTGTGTAGTCGCTTTAGAAGTAGCAATACAACCACCTTGGTCGATTGCAACGTCAACGATAGCAGCACCAGGCTTCATCGCTTTGATGTGTTCTGCAGTTACAAGCTTAGGAGCTGCTGCTCCAGGAATTAGTACGCCGCCGATCACAAGATCTGCTTCTAGTACGTGTTTTTCAAGTGCATCAGCCGTTGAGTAGATAACTTTAGCTTGGCTACCGAACTGTGCATTTAAAGAACGTAGCACATCAATGTTACGGTCAAGAATAGTAACGTCTGCGCCAAGACCTACAGCCATTTGCGCTGCGTTACGGCCAACCATACCACCGCCGATCACAACAACTTTAGCTGGTTCAACGCCCGGCACACCACCTAGCAGCATACCACGGCCTTCACGTGATTTTTCAAGTGCTTGAGCACCTGCTTGAATTGACATACGACCAGCAACTTCTGACATTGGCGCTAGCAGTGGAAGACCACCACGCGCATCAGTTACCGTTTCGTACGCGATACAGATAGCACCGCTCTTGATTAGATCTTCTGTTTGTGGAAGATCTGGTGCTAGGTGAAGGTAAGTAAATAGGATTTGATCTTCACGTAGCATTGCGCGCTCAACAGCTTGAGGCTCTTTTACTTTAACAATCATATCAGCAGTAGCAAAAACGTCTGCAGCTGTGTCTAAAACTTTAGCGCCAACTTGAACATAATCTTCGTCTGTAAAACCAATGCCAATACCTGCATTTGTCTCAACAACGACTTCGTGACCGTGATTAATTAGTTCACGAACGCTCGCAGGAACCATACCAACACGGTATTCGTGGTTTTTTATCTCTTTAGGTACACCAATAATCATAATATTCGCCTCAAAATAAGAACGGGGTAAAATTTTTGACTATTATATTTACCTATAGCCAGTGTGTCTCACTGTTTTAATATCTAAGTGTAGTGATATACTCTAAATTAACGAATCGTTCAGGATAAAAAACTACACTATGTATCAACAACTAGACAGGATCGACAGAAAGATTTTAGTAGAACTTCAGAAAGATGGCAGAATTTCTAATGTTGAATTAGCGAAACGCATCGGATTAAGCGCGACGCCTTGCTTAGAGCGCGTTAAAAAGCTGGAGCGAGAAGGATTTATTCGCGGTTATAAAGCCGTAGTCGATCCTGCTAAGCTTGGACAGGGGCTTTTGGTGTTTGTTGAAGTTACAGTGAATAAAAATTCGCCTGATGTATTCGATAGATTTAATCAAGCAGTAAAGCAGCATGACGAAATTATTGAATGTCATCTTGTGTCCGGTAGTTTCGACTATTTATTGAAAACACGAGTGACCGATATGTCCGAATATCGCGGCGTGTTAGGAGAAATTTTACTTAAACTGCCAAACATCAGTGAAAGTCGAACTTTTGTGGTCATGGAAGAAGTAAAAGGAGAAGAGGGAGAAGTAATAAAACCTTGTGCACCTTGAGGTATTTCTTGGTAAGGTGTAAGTATATACAGCAATACTAACGCAAATCACTAATTTGCTGACGTTTTGGGCTTTAATTGCCCGGAAAAGAAACAGAAAAAAGGTTTAATTACAATGCGCTTAAATGGTGTGCAACGCCTCTTAGAGACAGGTTTGATTGTAAGCACGGCTGCAGCAATATTTATGTTGTGTGCGTTGATAAGTTTCGACCCAGCCGATCCTGCTTGGACTCAATCCGGTGAGTACGTAAAAGTAAACAATATAACGGGTGCTGCCGGAGCTTGGCTGGCAGACATTATGCTACTAAGTTTCGGCTGGTTGGCATTTTTGATCCCAGCTGCGCTGCAGTTTCTTGGTTATCTACTATTTAAAAAGCCGCATAAGCTACTGCAACTCGATTACACCACGCTAGGTTTACGCCTAATTGGCGCGACACTGTTTATTACCTCTGCAAGTGCAATTAGCAGCATCAATTTCGATGATATCTATAATTTCTCATCTGGTGGGGTAGTAGGGGATGTGGTTGCTGGTGCAATGATGCCTGCCTTTAACTTTACCGGTACTTCTATACTATTACTGTGCTTTTTCTTTGCCGGAATGACATTACTTACCGGTGTGTCTTGGGTTGAATTCGTTGATTATTTAGGTGAAAAGGTACTCGCCGGTTTTAGATGGTTACGCGATAGGCTGACAGCAGAGCGCAATATAGAGCAAACGCAGTCAGTTTCACAGAAATCTGAGGCCGCTAGCACCAAAACGGATAGAGTAGAGAGTGAGACACCAATAATAGCTAGCGAGCGAAAAGATGATCTTGAGCAGACTCTCCAGCAACAAACCGATACGGAAATTAATATAGATTTCGATGCTGGAGAAGAACCCAGTGGACTTGGCAAATTAAAAGATAAATTGTTCCGCAAAACGAACACTGAACCTGCACCTCAATCCACGTCTGCACCGCACTCTGATCTACAAGAGAAGAAAGAGCCGTCGGTATTTGATGAGCTAGATGATATTCTAGAGCAAGAAATCAACTTTTCAGCGATAGAGGATGAGCCACTGGATACTGTCGCGGCATTAAATGCCTTGGATGAAGCACCAGTGCACGAAACCAAAGTGGTTTCTCCGGCAAGGCCTCTTAAGCCTAAAGTACCTGAAAAGGCGGCCAACGGTTATCAGCCTCCACCAAGCGCAAAAGAGCAATTTGAAGCGCTTCTAGAAGCTCAGCCACCTGCGGATCCATTGCCTTCATTAGATTTGTTGGATAGACCTGACAAGGCTAAAAACCCAATTTCGCAAGAAGAGTTAGATCAGGTTTCGCGGTTGGTTGAAACTAAACTATTAGACTTCAATGTCCAGGCGCAGGTAGTTGGTGTGTATCCAGGCCCTGTCGTTACGCGTTTTGAGTTAGATCTCGCGCCGGGCATTAAAGTTGCTAAGATCACCGGCCTAGCAAAAGACTTAGCGCGTTCATTATCTGCAGTCAGTGTGCGTGTAGTTGAGGTTATCCCAGGCAAGACGTATGTGGGTTTAGAGCTACCTAACAAACACCGTGAAATCGTGCGTTTGTCTGAAGTGATAGATGCTCCTAAGTTTGAACAAAATCCATCTCCTTTGACTATGGTGCTTGGTAAAGATATCGCAGGCCAACCGGTCGTTGCTGATTTAGGCAAAATGCCGCATCTGCTGGTGGCCGGTACCACTGGTTCTGGTAAGTCAGTGGGCGTTAATGTCATGATCTTAAGCTTGTTATATAAGTCGCCGCCAGAAGATGTGCGAATGATCATGATAGATCCGAAAATGCTTGAGCTTTCAGTTTACGAAGGTATCCCACATTTATTATGTGAAGTGGTAACCGATATGAAAGAGGCAGCAAACGCGCTACGCTGGTGTGTGGGGGAAATGGAACGCCGTTATAAGCTGATGTCGGCACTCGGTGTTCGTAACCTCAAAGGTTACAATCAAAAGATTAAAGACGCTAAAGAAGCGGGTCATCCAATTTTAGATCCACTCTTTAAAGATACAGACGGTATGGCCGATGAACCACAAGAGCTAGATAAATTACCGAGTATCGTGGTCGTTATAGACGAATTTGCCGACATGATGATGATTGTTGGTAAAAAAGTAGAAGAGTTAATTGCACGTATTGCACAAAAGGCGCGTGCGGCAGGCATACATTTAGTGCTGGCAACACAGCGTCCATCAGTAGATGTTATTACCGGTTTGATCAAAGCGAATATACCAACGCGAATGGCGTTCCAAGTATCAAGTAAGATTGATTCACGTACAATCTTAGACCAGCAAGGTGCAGAGAATCTATTGGGTATGGGGGACATGCTCTATTTGCCGCCAGGAACGAGTGTTCCGGTTCGTGTACATGGCGCATTTGTTGACGATCATGAAGTACATGCGGTAGTGAGTGACTGGAAAGCAAGAGGCAAACCAAACTACGTAGAAGAAATTCTATGCGGTGAAGCAACTGAAGATATTTTACTACCAGGCGAAGCACCGGAAGGTGGGGATGAAGAGTCTGATCCACTTTACGATGAAGCGGTTGGGTTTGTTATTGAAACAGGCAAAGTGTCTGTTTCGAGTGTACAACGTAAGTTAAGAGTTGGTTATAACCGTGCCGCTCGATTAGTTGAGCAAATGGAAATGTCGGGAGTGGTAAGTGCTCCTGGTCATAATGGTGCACGAGATGTATTGGTAAAAGGTGGAGCCAATTAATGAAAAAATTTAAGCAAATTGCGTTGCTAACGGTATTATCAAACCTCTTTATTCAGCCTGTGTGGGCTGATGAGGCAGCGATGCAAAGTCTAAAAGGAAGACTGGCTGAATTAACCAGTTTTCAAGGTAAGTTTGAGCAAATCGTTAAAGATCAAGAAGGTAATGAGTTGCAAACCGGCGAAGGGGCGATAACCTTAGCGCAGCCACTAAAAATCCGCTGGCAACAAGAGATGCCGGATGACACTCTATTTGTATCAAGCGGAGCAACAACCTATTACTACGATACGTTTGCCGAGCAAGTGACCATCTTAGATACGACTAAACTTATTGATACTACGCCATTTGTGCTACTTACGACGCAAGAGGACAGCCAATGGTTGAAGTACAATGTAGCACTTAATGGTCAAGAATATCTGATCACGCCAAAAAACAAAGTAGACTCGCAGGTAGAGCAATTAACACTGCGTTTTGATGATAAAAACGACGGCTTAGCATTATTGAAAGTGAACGATATTTCAGGTCAAGTATCTACTTTTAGCTTTAAGGAAAGCAAAGTCAATGCGCCAGTAAAAGAGAGTTTGTTTGAGTTTACAATTCCACAAGGAGTGGTCGTAGACGACCAAAGAGGCAGTGACTAGTTTAGGGTTTGATTTCACACCAGATGTACGACCGTTGGCCGCAAGAATGCGGCCAACCTCGTTAGAGCATTATGTTGGGCAGAGCCATATTTTGTCCAAGGGTTCTGTACTTTATCGTGCAATTGAATCTGGACGCTGTCATAGCCTAATCCTTTGGGGGCCACCCGGAGTGGGTAAAACCACCCTTGCTGAGATCATTGCCAACTATGCAGATGCAGAGCTTATCAAACTTTCCGCTGTTAGCGCGGGAATTAAAGAGGTTCGTGAAGCAGTCGTCGATGCTAAAAATCGATTAGCTCAGTTTGGCAGACGTACGCTGTTATTTGTTGATGAAGTACATCGCTTTAACAAATCCCAGCAAGACGGATTTTTACCTCACATTGAAGACGGCACCTTTATTTTTATTGGCGCGACCACTGAAAACCCTTCTTTTGCACTGAATAACGCGATCTTGTCTCGCGCGCGTGTCTATACTTTACAATCGCTTGTAGAGGATGAATTAGGTCAAGTACTCAAAGATGCGTTGTCACGCGATGAACAGCTGTCGAAATTAGCTATCACCATTGATGACAGCGCACTTGAACTCATCGCCAAAGCAGCTTCGGGAGATGCGAGAAAGGCGCTTAATCTACTGGAGCAGGCGGTTGACTTAAGTTTTGAGCCAAATTCAAACACTCATTTGGTGAATGAACTTGTACTAAAACAAGTGTTGCCCAGCCAATTATCAAGTTATGACAATAAGGGCGACTTATACTATGACCTAATCTCAGCGTTTCATAAGTCAGTTCGCGGCAGCGCACCAGATGCAGCGCTCTATTGGTATTGCAAGATATTAGCAGGTGGAGGCGATCCGCTCTATGTTGCAAGGCGATTGCTGGCTATCGCCACTGAAGATATCGGCAATGCAGATCCAAGAGCGATGCAAGTTGCTTTAAATGCTTGGGATATATTTCATCGTGTTGGGCCAAGTGAAGGAGAACGTGCGATAGCACAGGCAACGCTTTATCTTGCGAGTGCGCCAAAAAGTAATGCGGTCTACATGGCGTTCAATCAAGCTAAACGCGATGCTGCAAGTGATCCGAATTACCCCGTACCTGAACATCTCAGAAATGCACCGACAAAACTAATGAAAGAGCTGGGTTTCGGCGAAGAATACCGTTATGCACATAATGAACCCGGTGCTTTTGCTGCTGGAGAAAATTACTTCCCGGAAGCCATTCAAGAGCGACAATATTATCATCCGACAGATAGGGGACTTGAGAAACAAATAGCTGACAAGCTCAACTATCTACAGACACAAAATGCACAAAGTAGCACCAAGAGGTACAAGTAGCGATGCTGATAAATTATCTCACAATCGCGCTAGGTGGAGCGTTTGGTGCAATGTTACGCTTTTTTATCAGCGATATGTCGATAAAACTCTTAGGTAAGGGATTCCCTTTTGGGACGTTGATCGTTAATATTCTTGGTTCATTATTGATGGGTGTGCTTTACGGTTTAATTGAAAAAGAAGTTATTTCAGCTTCTCCATCTAAAACGTTGATAGGTATTGGCTTTTTAGGTGCGCTGACTACTTTTTCTACATTCTCAATGGATTCCTTGTTGTTACTTCAACAAGGGCAATATATGAAAATGGCGTTTAACGTCACATTAAACGTGGTGGCGTGTATCTTTATGGCCTGGGTTGGTCTCTGCCTCATCATGCAAAAAGGTTAAAAAAACAATGTTAGATTCTAAATACTTTCGTCAAGACATCGAGGAAGCCGCTGCGCGTTTGAAAAAGCGTGGTTTTGAACTCGATGTTGCTAAGATCACCGAATTAGAAGAAAAGCGCAAAGCGCTACAAACCAAAACTCAGGAATTACAGAGTGAGCGTAACAGTTCCTCCAAAGCGATTGGTCAAGCTAAAGCGAAAGGGGAAGACGTTCAACCTTTACTAGATGCTGTTGCAAACTTGGGCGACCAATTAAGTGAGGCAAAAGAAGAGCAGGATAAAATTCTTGCTGAACTTAATGACTACGCAATGTCGTTGCCAAACCTTCCTGCTGAAGAGGTACCAGCAGGTGCTGATGAATCCGAAAATGTTGAAATAAGCACTTGGGGTGAACCAAAGCAGTTTGATTTTGAAGTTAAAGATCATGTTGACCTTGGTGAAGCGCTTGATAAGGGCCTCGATTTCGAAGCTGGTGTTAAGCTAAGTGGTTCTCGCTTTACAGTGATGCGCGGTGGCGTAGCACGTATGCATAGAGCACTTGTCCAACTGATGCTGAATACCCACACTGAGCAAAATGGTTATACAGAAATGTATGTACCATATCTTGTAAATAAAGCGAGCTTGTTTGGCACGGGTCAACTTCCTAAGTTTGCAGAAGATTTATTCCATACAGAAGCATTATCTGAAGACCAAGATGGCTTTAGTCTAATTCCAACAGCAGAAGTACCGTTAACGAACTGCGCTCGTGACGTTATTTATGACGAAAAAGAGCTGCCGATTAAGATGACGGCGCACACGCCTTGTTTTAGAAGCGAAGCAGGTAGCTACGGTCGTGATACGCGCGGACTTATCCGTCAACACCAGTTTGATAAAGTTGAACTTGTCCAGCTTGTAAAACCTGAAGATTCTATGGCAGCGCTTGAAGAGTTAACAGGTCACGCTGAACAAATTTTACAAGCACTTGGCTTACCTTACAGAAAAGTGGTGCTTTGTACTGGAGACATGGGTTTCGGTGCGACGAAAACGTACGATTTGGAAGTTTGGTTACCAGCGCAAAATACCTACAGAGAAATTTCTTCTTGTTCAAACATGTGGGACTTCCAAGCGCGCCGTATGCAAGCGCGTTTCCGCCGTAGTGGTGAGAAGAAGCCAGAACTACTTCATACTCTTAATGGTTCTGGTTTAGCGGTAGGTCGTACTCTAGTTGCGATTTTAGAAAACTACCAGCAGGCAGATGGATCAATTATTGTGCCTGATGCACTAAAACCATATATGGGTGGTGTAGAGGTTATTAAAGCAAGCTAAGATAGTACTGCTTAATTGAGCTTTGCTCGATTTAAAAACTCAAGTTATTGAAAAGAGGTTGGATTCGTCCAGCCTCTTTTTATTACTATATTATGAATGTTTTTTTACAGAGGAATATAGAAAAACAAGATCATCAACCAATAATTTACGTCTTGAATATCTAGGTATCTATATAAAAGTAAAATAATTATGCTTTTTGTGCTCAGCTGTACAAGAATTACATTTCTGATCGTTGCATGACTCGCTGAGATGTGATTTATTGAAGGTATGGGTTTGGCCAAATCTTATCGGTAAGTAGCGCATCTGTATAATATACGATGTCGCTCGTGTTTAACTTTTCTCAATAAAATCTTTAATTTAAATTGTTAGTACGAATTGTCATTATATCGTAAGTCACTATCTTCGTTTTGAATGACGTTCGCTTAAGTTTGAACTACGCAGTATTAGAAACGCTAATGCTGAACGAGAAAAAGGTGAGGATATTACCTATGAAGAGACAGAAAAGAGACCGTTTAGAAAGAGCACATTCACAAGGATTTAAGGCAGGATTAGCCGGTCGGTCGAAAGAAAATTGTCCCTATCAACAAGTAGAACACAGATCAGAATGGTTAGGCGGATGGCGAGAAGCGATGGATAATCGCAACATCTTTAAAACCTGATACCGAATTTTAGGAGAGCAAAGCCCCAAATGGGGCTTTGTGTGTTTTTAAAGCTATTAAACGATAATAACGAAAAAGTTAAAATGCGCTGGTATCTTGGAAAAGACCTACTTTCAAATCTTTTGCTTCATAGATCACACGACCATCAACTTCGACGATACCATCTGCTAGACCCATAAATAGCTTACGTTTGATAACGCGCTTCATTTCAATGCGATAAGTCACTTTTTTAGCAGTTGGTAAGATTTGACCCGTAAACTTCACTTCGCCCACACCGAGTGCACGACCAAGACCAGGACCACCAGACCAACCAAGGAAGAAGCCAACTAATTGCCACATCGCATCCAGACCTAAACAACCAGGCATTACTGGATCGCCTTTAAAGTGGCAATCGAAGAACCACAGATCAGGGTTGATGTCGAGTTCAGCAATAATCTGACCTTTACCATGCTCACCACCGTCATCATTAATTTGAACGATACGGTCCATCATTAGCATGTTATCGCTAGGTAGGCGGCAGTTGCCTTCACCAAACATTTCTCCACGACCACATAAAATAAGTTCTTCTTTTGTATAGCTGTTCTTCGGTTCCATAAATCTTCTTCTTAAACTTGCAAATTGACGCTACTTTAGCGTACAGATGTACGCTAAACAACTCCGAACAGTTAAAAAGCGTACGGAGACTTGTAAATTTTGCGCTAAAGATATGTCTATTTGATTAAATTTCAAAAAATTGAAGAGATTAAATGCAAATCAGTTCCAATTAGGGGCGATTTATAACGTGAAAATCATTATAATCGGGGATGATTTTTTAGCAGGCTATTTTGGGTGATCTATGCTCCTTTTTGTTGACTCTTTGACCGTAATTGATTTTTCGTACCTTTGCCCACGTCGTGGTGCGGTAGGTGAAAGTTGGATCACCGATATTGTATTGCATGGTGAGCTAAACGAAGAGTCTATGGTGTTAGACTTTGCAAAAGTTAAAAAGCAAATCAAACGTATCATCGACGAAAAGTTGGACCATAAATTAGCGGTACCTAGCGCGCTTGCGTGCAATGCAAAACAAAGTGAAGGTCGATTTGAATTTGATATGCAATTTGATGGAAATCACTTAGCCATGAACGCGCCTGATGAAGCGGTGTGTGTAGTGGAAGGGGATGAAATCAATGAAGCCAATGCAGTCGCTTACCTTAAGTCTGTTATTATGCCGCATATGCCTGAGAACGTGAAAGATTTAGGTATAACACTGCGTCCAGAGGCCGCAACTGGCTTCTATTATCACTATAGCCATGGCTTAAAGAAACACGATGGTAACTGTCAGCGTATTATTCATGGTCACCGTTCATTAATTGGTGTAAAGCTAAACGATATCAGCATGCCTAGATTACAAAAACAATGGGCGGATAAATGGCAAGATATTTATCTTGGCAGTGAAGAAGACTTGATTGACCCTAGTTTACTTCAGTATGTCACTGCACATGATAAAGATTATGCGTTCGCGTATACCTCGTCGCAGGGGTATTTTGAGTTGGTGATCAGCAAGTCACGCTGCGATATATTACCTTGTGATACAACAGTTGAATGTATTGCGGAGTATCTAGCTGGCCAAATAAAGCTGCAAAACCCACATGATAAGGTTGAAGTAAGGGCGTACGAAGGGGTTGGAAAAGGAGCGATTGCGTATGCTTAAACGTGCAATTGTCATATTGCTTGCGAGCACTACATTATTTGCTGAGGCGCTTGAATTAAAAGGTAACCTGACACAAGGTGGCTTAGTCGTCGGCAAGCTTGAAAATGCAACTGAGATAAAACTAAATGAGACCAAATTAAAGCGCTCTAAAGATGGCTATTTTGTGTTTGGTTTTGGCCGTGACGCAGAACTTAACCATACTTTGAGTTGGCAATCTGATGATGGCCAAAAGCATCGCCAAGCGATAGTGATCACGAAACGAGATTACGATATAGACAAGATCACAGGTGTTGCTAAGAAGTATGTTTCGCCACCAGAATCGGTGCTAAAGCGCATACGTGAAGAAGCACAAGCCGTATCAAAAGCAAGGCAAGGTAATTCGGATTTATTATTCTTTAAAGACCCTGTTTTTAGACCTGCGAAGGGCCGTATTTCAGGCGTTTATGGTAGTCAAAGATATTTTAATGGTGAGCCAAGACGCCCACACTTTGGTTTGGATATCGCAAATAAAACCGGTGAACCAGTCTTAGCGCCGGTATCTGGAAAAGTGGTGTTTGCAAATCCAGATCTTTACTACAGTGGCGGCACTTTGATTATTGACCACGGTCATGGAATTACTTCTACGTATATCCACCTGAGTAAACTGGACGTTGAAGTTGGTGATACAGTAAAAACAGGCGATAAAATCGCAGAAATTGGCGCAACGGGTAGGGTAACAGGCCCGCATTTGGATTGGCGTTTTAATTGGTTCGGGGAACGACTCGATCCAGCTCTACTTATGAATGATACACTAGCGGATAAAGCAGTACAAAAATGACAGACGAACAAAGACAAGCCATTGTTGAGCAACGTATTAAAAGCTCAATCACACACGTAACAAAGACTGTATTCCCGGGCCGTACTAACCATCACAACACCTTATTTGGTGGTGACGCTCTGGCTTGGATGGACGAAGTTGCCTTTATTGCTGCAACGCGTTTTTGTCGCAAACCCTTGGTAACGATCTCTTCAGACCGAGTTGATTTCAAAGAGGCAATTCCTGCAGGTACTTTCGCAGAATTAGTATCGAAAGTAGTGCATGTTGGTAATACTAGCTTAAAGGTTGATGTTGAAATTTACCTTGAAAGAATGCACAAAGATGATAAACACTTAGCAATTACAGGCAGTTTTACCTTTGTTGCCGTGGACGACAATCATAGGCCGACCCCAGTGGTTTGTGACAAAATGCTAAACGGCTTTGATAGCTAGTTTTATTTTTAATAATCTATCTGTAAAGCAAATATAGGGCTTAGCCCTATATTTGATACAGCAAAAAGAACACATCATACAGATAGGTTGAAAATTTATACTGTCAACAGCAGTTAAAGGTTGTGGAAAAATATAATCAAATCTTCCTTCTCGTACTTAACTCACTAAGGAAAAATAAGTCACTTTTGGTGGTTGGTGATTACCTGCCAGTTCAACGCGGTGGAGTTAATATATTGATTATTTAAACCAAACCACTTTGTTTTTACCTGTGTGCTTAGCTTCATACAAAGCTTTATCTGCATCATTTAAATGCCCTGTAATAGACATTTTTTCTATATTGGGAAGTACCGCTTTTACACCAATACTGACCGTGAGATGTATTTTCTCTTCTTCTGATAGTGTAATTTCCAAGTTGGATATTGATTCTCTGATTGTCTCAATTAGTGCGCTAGATGATCCGTGTGTGGCATCAAGTAACACAAATGCAAACTCCTCACCTCCCATTCTCGCGGTAAAATCATCACTGCGTAGCGAGTCCTTTATCGTGTGAGCAATCAGCTTAATGGCTTTGTCACCAGCATCGTGACCGTAGGTATCATTGATAGACTTAAAGTTATCGATATCTACCATACCAATTAAATAGGGGAAGGAAATCTCACCAACTTCGGCGGCTTTTTCCATAAAGGCACGTCGGTTGGGTAGGCCTGATAAGGTGTCGGTCATCGCAAGCTCAAGCAGCTTGTTTTCTGCGTCTTGGCGTTCTTTATCGAGTTTAACCGCATAGTATAAACCCGCTAGAGAGTCGACTAGTGGTTGTAAGAATTGTGCATCTTGTTCGGTATAGTCAAAAAATTTATTCGCAAGTCCAATCATACCGATTAACTCGCCATTGAGTTTTATCGGCAGCCCTAAAAACTTAGAGATCCTAGGGTGTCCTTTTGGCGTCCCCCTCGATGCGGGGTGTTTACCTCGTTCATTACTAATCACAGTCTCTCCCGTCAGGATAACAGAACCAAATAAATTATTAAAATCAGTAAAATAGAGGTCGTTATTATAATATCGCTGAACCAGTTGAGAACTTAAATCATTCCACTGCATCTCCGAAATTGCATGGATAAAAAGCCTAGGTACACCAGCGGAATGTTCAAGTTCGCCGATCAGCGCAAATTGACTATCCGCAATGTCAATGAGCTCTTCTAGAATTTCACGGCATGATTTAGACAGATCACCTGTCTTTAGATAGGCTGACTGCGCCTTACTGATAAACGATAACAACTGCTTTTGCTTGCGCTCTTGTAGCTGAGCTTCCATCCGGTAAGTAATATCACGGTGAGTACCAGCAAGGCGCAGCGCTCTGCCGCCTTTATCACGTTCAACTACTTTGCCATAGGTTTCTATCCATACCCAGTGTCCATCAGCATGTTTCATTCGATAAGAAGTGGTGTAGGCATCAGTTAGCCCCTGCAGGTGCTTAGCTAGGTTTGTTTCTACATGGCTACGGTCGGCTGGGTGAATAAGTTGACGGAAGTAATTGACGCTGGTTTCGACATATTCAAATTCGATCCCAAGCATATCGCACCACTTTTTATTTACTTTGTTGATATCTGCTGGAATATTCCAATCCCATGTACCAAGCTCTGAAGCTTCTAATAACAAGCGCATCTGCCGGTTTGTCTCATTGAGTTTGTCTTCAGTGTACTTTTGCGCTGTATTTTCGGTAATAAAAGCCTGAATGCTTGTCATTCTGCCGTCGTGGTTGAAGTGCGCTACCGTGATCATACGGATCCAGATTTGTTTCGAATCCAATGCCATCTCTAGCAAAATTTCAGACGCTTCTAAGCCATCCAAGTGGTTTTGTAAGTTAAAATGAAATTTCTCAACACTTGGCTCAGTGAGAAAGTCTTCAAAATGCAATTCCCCAGCGCATAAGTGCAAGGCGTCAATACCAATGACGCGTTCAATGTTAGAGGAAACTGTACGAATGTGAAGCCCATTATTATACCTCCATTTTATTAATACAATTGGTGAACAGCGGATTAGATCTTGATCCTCAAGGTATAGCGAGTAATTCTTTTGTAGCTCTAAAATAGTGGTGATCAGACCGCTGATTGTCTCGAGTAAATGAATATCTCGAGCGGCATAATTTTTTGGTTTGGTATCGATTAGACACACGCCACCGATTGGCTTACCATCAAGCCGAAAAGGCACACCCAAATATGATCGAATGTGAGGTTCGCCAGTAACAAGAGGGTTGTTAGCGTAGTTTTCATCTAAGGTAGTGTCTGGAATCAGTAACGATTTGTTATCTTTGATTAAGCGCTTACAAAAAGCATCTTGTTCTGGTGTTTTATCAGCAAGGATCCCATGTTTGGCGATTAGATGCTGCCATTGACCTTCAATGATAGTCACCAAAGTAATTGGCACATCAAAATAGTCTGATAGAGAAGTGAGCAGGGTGTTGAGATCAGTGAGCGGAAAGCTTGATTCGACCAAATCCTGTGTTAATTCGACTTTAGCAAAAGTATCCACACTTACTCTCCATGATTAAAAAATGCAGCAAGTTGATTGGTATTACTTTGTATCTCGTGAGGTAGTAAGGTATCGAGTAACTTTTCTAGCTGGATTTCTAGCTCTATTTGTTTCCTTGGCAGTAAGGATTGCTCGATGTTATCCAGTACAAACAGATAGTGATGAGTAGGTGACGGTAATATCTTATAGTTTCTGAAAACCTCTTGAGCCGCAGCTGCCAATTTCGTTGTAGTGAGTTTGCAGTTTGGCAACGCGTAGTAAGTGAGAACGGGGTTTATTGAGTAACATAATAGCAGTTCGGTGATAACTTCATAGACGTTAATTTCGTCTGTTACTTCGACTTTTTCTATGGTGATCAGATAGAACTCTTCGTCTTTTGGATTACTACGGATCTCACATCTTAAAACACCAAGAGGAGTGTGGTAGATACCATTACCACTAAAGCATGCCGAGAACTCTGCAAGTATCTGAGATTCAATGTCTTTGCTGAGATTATGTTCGACAACTTGGCCTTCACTATTGATTAACAACCGTGGGCAATCACGCTTTTTTAGTTGTTCCTGTAAAACTGTTTTAAAATAATTATTATTGTATACGTCTATTGCTGAATTAACTTCTTCGAGTAATTTGTCATTCTCCCATGGTTTACATAAAAACTTATGCGCGACCTTGCTATTTATCATATCAATTAGCATATCGGAGTCGGTATAACCGCTAAGAATTAGGCCAATTACACCGGGGGTAATTTTTTTGGCTCTCTTTAGAAAATCTCCGCCATTCATGAGCGGCATTCTAAAATCAGAGATAATAACCTGAACAGGGTGCGTGTCTATGTATTCAAGAGCTTCAAAAGGGTTATCAAAACTGACAACCTCTACCGAAGGCAGCCGTATGACTCGTTTTAATGCTTTAAGTATTGACGTTTCATCGTCTAATATCAGTACTTTGTAACTAACTAAAGTATTTGCTTTTGAGTTCATAGAAAAGCTCCAACCAATCTTGGCTCTTTTGATCAAAAAAGGTGTTGATCACCATCTGATTGACTTCATTATTGGTGATAGTGTCTATAAGCAACAATAACTTAGTGGCACTGCAGTCTGAGCTACCCGTTTCTAGGGCTTTAATGAGCGCAAACAATTGATCTGTAATGGCTGACTCATAGCCAATTAATGTGGTTGTGTAGAGGGCGATATATAATTTTTCGGTATAATAACTCTGCGGGGAATGACGTTGGCTTTCGCTTATAAGCTGAGCTATCTCCGAGCCGAGCTCGCCAAGAAATAATAAGGATTGAAGAAAAACAACGCGCTCAGAGTCAATTGATGCGTCATGTAGCTTATGTACCAACTCCTTAAGTAACTTGACCTTCCTAAAGTTAATATCGCTTAACAGCTCACAGTTTGCGATATCATATCTGGCTGCGACCATATTGTGATAACACACAGAAACAATAATTGCAGAGACTAAATCCACGCCGAGTGTCTTAATTGCGGTAGACAGGGAGTATTGCTTTGTCGACAACCCCACATAAGCACTGTTACATAAGTGGAATAATTTAGCTTGAATGAGCACTTCTTGTTCAAGCATCGCTTCAAGCTTGGGAAAATCTAAATCAATGTCTTCAATTTTACTTAGCAAGATAGGCAATTCGTTTTCAATGAAAGTTTCATTTAGCGCACGCTTTATTGCTCCATTTAATGGCAACTCATTGAGTCGATAAAAAGCGGTGATAACCTCATCAAATTCTTCCCTTCGAAATGGCTTAGCCACGATAAAAGTCGCTGAAATTGAAGACTTACACAGCACCTTACCTGTAGTATCGCCCGTTAACAACACGGTGATGACTTGCGGATAACTGCGTCTCACGATATTGATTAGTTCAACCCCGTTAATTGAAGGCATTAGGTAGTCGCTAACTAAGATGTCGATGTTCGTTAATGTATCAAGGGATCCAATGAATTGTTTAGGGGATGAGAAAGTTAATATTTCAGCATCTTCCATGCTGATTTTGAAGTGGCGGTGGAGCGACTTCAACATTAGCTCATCATCATCAACGAGTACAATCTGGGGCACTTGGTTTTTAATAGACATAGTGAGTAAGCTCCTCAAGCAAAACAGGCTTTCCGATTAGATACCCCTGTACTTCGTCACATTGTAATTGCTCTAAAATTTCAAGCTGTTCGACCGTTTCTATCCCTTCAGCAACAACCTTCAATCCAAGGTCGTGAACTAATCGAATGACATTTTGGACAAGATCACGAGCCGATTTAGAACTGTCGATATTTTCTATCAGACTTTTGTCAATCTTAATAACATCTACCGGCAATTTTGAAATATAACCCAATGAGGAATATCCTCTGCCAAAATCATCAATAGCAATAGAGAATCCGATTTCTTTTAACTGTATTAATTTAGCCTTAGCTTGCTCGAGGTTTTCCAAAACAAAATTCTCGGTGATTTCTAATTCAAATTGCTTTGGTTGAAGTGAATACTTTTTGATAATTGAATACATGGTTTGTACAAAGTCAGGGTCAGAGAGTTGATAAGGTGAAATATTCACTGCAACTTTTTTAATGTTGAGTTCCTCTTTTCGCCATTCAGATAGTGCGACACATGTCTGCTCTAGTACCCAATTTCCTATTTTGACTATTTGTCCGTCCTTTTCTGCCAGCGGAATAAAGTAATCCGGTGAGTTAGCGCCGAACTGGTTGTTCTTCCAGCGGATCAACACTTCGCAGCTATTGATAGAATGTTCCTTTAAACTGAGCTTTGGTTGAAATCGCAGATAAAATTCATCATTATCGATAGCGTTGAATAATGCTTCAGACACTTTATGCTCATTTAGCTTTTCTGAGAGTAACGATTGTGAATAACGCATGTAGAAGTCAGTCCGGGACTCACAGACGAATTGGGTATAGATCACTAGGCGGTCTATTGCTTCAGAGAGTGGTTGCTTGGGCTCAATCATAGTATAAGAGGCGGCAAACTTGATTTGGATACCTTTGCGAATGAAGAACTGCTTAATTGAGTCGATCAACTCATCTAAAAATTTATGAACTTCAATTTCACTCTGTACTGAATCTAACCAAAATATTGCTTGATCAAAGCTGATTTCAAGCATAGAAAAATGAGCCGCTTCACTTAGTAGCACATAATCTATGATTTTCTTTAAAGTATCTGAATATATTGGGGTATTCGAAATAATATTCTTGACCAACAAGTCACGAATTTTAAGGCAGATCATGACAGAATTATCAGTGCGATTAATATGCTCGAGAAAGCTAAGTTTGCTTTGATAGAAATTAGGGGATTGATCCTGTTGGTTGGAAAGGGGTTTGATAATAAGTAAGTAGCTTGATTCTGTTTTTAGCTTAAGCTCAACTTGGCATAACACCCTAGAGTTTGTTAGTGTTGCGATTCTGCGTTCAGCAAAGTCATCAAGGCATTTATCACTTTCAAAATTAAACAATTGAAAAAAATTACCTTTATTTAGTTCGTTTAAGACCAGCTCTGTGTAGGCGTAATTGCAGTCAATGACATTACCAATGGTATTAACTTCGACCAAAGGCGTATTATTGCTGCGCAGTATCTGGGTTTTTAATTCGTTTTTGTGATGATTTGTGAGTGCCGCTTCAATCGTCGTGTAAAGCTCTTCATTATTCCAAGGCTTGGATAAAAACTTAAAGGTATTGTTAGCGTTGATCAGCGATTTCATATCGTCATAATCTGCTAGCCCGCTAAGCACGATGCATTCGATACTGGGATCATGCTTTTTCACTTCTTGGATAAGCTCTTGGCCATTCATATTGGGCATTCTGAGATCAGTAATAAGCACATGAGGTTTGTGCACTTGTATCATATCTAGAGCTTGTCTTGGGTCCTCGGTATATACCACTTCATAATGTAGTAAACGCAAGGTGCGCTGAAGCGACTTTAGGATATCAATTTCATCATCAACCAACATGATAGGTGCATTCATAGCTACCCCTGTATTAGCGAATTAATTTTTTCTAACAGAAAAGCATCATCAATTAGTGTCGAAAGGGCACCGTTGGCATCTGTCGCTTTAGCTTTCTCAAGTTTAAAATTATTTAATGCAGAGATAGCCAAAATCTTAATCGTTTCAAACTCAACTTTTTCGTAGATTAAAGAGAGCACTTCAAAGCAATCGCCAGCTTTTTGTATAAAATAATTTTTGCCTATCACTTATCATATCGCTTTTCTGTACTCGGGTTTTTCATCTATGTAAGCACCTTAACTAGATACCATTCTTTATCAGAGTGTAGACCACTTTCTGCAATTTGATAGTCGCTAATACGGTATAGCAAAAGAAGAGTCTTGTGTTCGCAAAAAGTGATATAAGGTGTTCAAAAGGGAGCGGCTCATCAGCATTGGTGTACATTACAATAACTGGAGGTTTCGCTTAATTGAATTGGTTAAACTCTTATAATTATTGGTCTCATTGAGTAAAACCAATAACAAAAGCAACAACGGAGATACGCTAAAGGTACCAAAGCTGAGGGGCTTGGTACCTTCTGGTGTTATAAGAAGTCTATAGTACCATCGCGGCTATCCAGCCAAAGCATAATAATGGGATGTTGAAGTGAATAAACGTTGGTACTACGGAATCCCAGATGTGATCATGCTGCCCATCGGCATTTAGTCCTGAGGTTGGTCCAAGTGTAGAGTCTGACGCTGGGGAGCCCGCGTCGCCTAGCGCACCTGCGGTACCCACCAAGGCGGCGGTAGCCATAGCAGAAAAGCCAACTTCTAGAGACAAAGGTACAAATAGCGTGGCGATGATTGGCACAGTTGAAAATGAACTGCCAATTCCCATGGTAATAAGTAAACCAACAAGCAAAATCATTGCAGCGGCAAGTGGTTTATTATCGCCAACAAAATCGGCACAACTTGCTACTAAACTTGCCACATCGCCTGTTGCTTTCATGACGGAAGCAAAGCCTTGCGCAGAGATCATGATAAAACCTATCATTGCCATCATCGCCACGCCTTTGCTGAAAACATCGGAGTTTTGTTCCCATTTCACAATACCAAAAAGGCTAAAAATCATCACGCCAACGAGCCCACCCAAGATCATTGAGCCACTGTTATTTTGTGCAATGAGAGAAGCCAAAACCGCAGCACCGCCGACGATCATCACCTTTGTTGCTTCTTGGCCTTCAGGTACTGTGTTTGGCTGTGTACTTTGTTGTTGACTCACCTCATAAACTCGCTTTTTACGATACGTAATGAAAACGGCAACTAACAGGCCAATCAGCATACCAAGCGCTGGGATAATCATAGCGTATGGCACGTCGAACTTAACCAATTCTAGGCCATTATCCACAAGGTTTTTATGCAAAATAGAGTAAAGGTAAATGCCACCGAATCCATATGGCAACACCATATAACTGGTCGCTAAGCCAAACGTTAAAATACACGCAATCGCACGGCGGTCTATCGTCAGCTTGTTCAGTACGACTAATAGCGGCGGAATGAGGATAGGAATAAACGCAATATGGACAGGAACAAGGTTTTGCGACGCAATTGAGCAAGCCAAAATAATGACCATTATAAACATGCTTAAAAACGTTGAGCCTTCACTATCATTGGCATTAACTAATCTAAGAAGCTTTTGCGCGAGGATTTGAGTTAAGCCTGATTTCGAAATAGCAACCGCAAATCCACCTAACATGGCATAGCTCAAAGCTATTTCTGCGCCACCTGATAGCCCATCATTAAAGGCGTTTAAGGTTGTCTTCAAATCTAAACCAGCCACTAATCCAGCAGCTATTGCACTGACAGTCATGGCGACAATTACATTTATTCTACATAGGGTTAACCCCAACATGAGCAAGACGCCCAAAATAACAGCATTCATACTATTTTCTTGCCTTTCTTTTTATTGATTTATACAACCTCTTCAACTCAGCCAGCTCAAATTTGGTGAGTGGTTTTTGTTGATACTGTGACTTTTCAATTAATTGATAAAAACGCCAAAGCGATGCTTCTAACTCAGGTAATAACTTACATAACTCGACAATATGTTGTTTCGCCGTAGTGCCGCTTAGCTGCTTGTTGAAATCGGACACTATAGCATTGTAATAGACAAGTTCGATAGGGCGTTTATGCCGAGTAAGCTGCTTACTGAGGTAAAATAGAGCGATTGAAACCAAAAACAGCACAAACAGTGAAAATATGCCGGCCCAAAACTGACCATTACTACCAAACCACTCTTTAAACAGTGCGCCTTGCTTTTCTTTATCAAAATTAATAACGACACGAGTCCACTGGTAGTCAAGTTCTTCAAGCTGTAATCGTAACCAGTTAATAGACTGCCAATTAGAAAACCCGATTAAGCTGTAGCCTAAACCACTTTTAAACTCGCTCGATAATTGTTCTAACTGAGAAAGACTTCCTGTCATGCGCTCTGGGGCAATCCAGGCGGTTGGGTCTAAGCGTTGCCAGCCAACTCCTGGTGTGAAATACTCAACCCAAGCATGTGCATCATATTGATAAACGCTGTAATAGCCTTGATTGTCATTTTTTTCACCGCCCAAATAACCAGACACCAAGCGTGCAGGGATACCCGCGCTTCGCAGTAGAAATGCCGCAGCAGAGGCATAGTGACCACAAAATCCATTAAACGAATTAAATAGAAAGTCATCAATTCTATCGTCCGATTGGGTTGTAGTTGGTGTTAAGGTATAGACGAAACCATTTTGCAAAAAATAGCGCTGCATTAATTCAATGAATTGGCTCGTTGTTGTCGATTGGCTATCCCAATCGCGCGCCAGTTGCCTTGCCTGTTGATTAATGTCGTCAGGTAATGCGGTGTTACGGTTATAATACCAAGGTCTTAACGAATCTTGTGGCTCAAAATCAGTGAAATCGATTTGATACTCGACAGGTTTTGCCGATAGGTTTTTCAAATAAACCGTACCAAATACGTTACTATTTAACTTAGCGCTTCTCGAATACGAGTATGCTAGGCCGTATAACCAAGGAAGTTGACTAGGCTGAGCAATAATAGTCGCTGTACCAGTCGCTTCATTGGGTAATGCTCTAATATTGGTACCTTGATACTCAGAAACTTTCCATTGTCGTCCGTCAAATTCATCGTGAATAATCGCACGCCAATAGAAAGGTCCAGTTTGTTGAGTGTTTTCAAATGATGCCCTAAATACCAAGTCGCTGGATTGGGATAAGTTTGCGATATTAAAAGGATCTACATTCTCAGATAACCCTGTTTTTGCTTGATTCTGCGGTGCAGGTAACTGCCAAAATGCTGGGAGTTTTGGTAAAAAAACGACTAATAAAGTAGCCACAGGCAGCAGCAATACCAATCCCTTTGCACTTACCTTAAGCGCAGATTTGAACCTTAGGTTTTGCTCGAGATTAAGCATGATAGCTAAATTAACAGCCAACAAAATTAATACCAAAAATGCTGCAAATATACTTTGTGTAAAAAGAAATAAGCACGGGTAAGTAAAGAAATTCAAAATACATATTTGTGTAAATTGGCGGGCTTGCGTCGCATGCACTTGTTTCAGTAGCGATGCAACCAACATCAAAGCCACAAAAACATTCACGCTGTTTTTTAGACCTATTAATGAGGCCGTCGCAATGGCGCCGAGTAAAGTGACCAAGTTAATAAAACGAATGCTTAACACGCTTGGTTTAGTCACCAATCTGGATGCTTGCCACAGCGTTAAAACGGTACATAATCCGACAAAGCCGATACCAAAATCATCGACAAGAATAATGCTCAACAACCATAAGAAGAATGACGTGCTGTAGTACCATTTTGGAAAGCTAGAATTCACTTAACGCCTCCAAACAACATTGTTTATGAGCCTCACCTTGACCGAAGGGGATCCTGTTTTGTTGAAGTAACAGAGCATAACTTGTTTGTTGCTTATCGGCGTCAAGTACCATACTACAGAGCTTGCTCAGGCGCTCTTCCTTGCTACCAGAAAGCTTAGAATAGTCAAAGATAACGCGGTGTAAGTCAGCAGACTCTGGCGCGTTTTGTTTTACTAACATCTGTTCCGTCTTGGCGTAATGCTTCCAAGAAACACGACTTAAACTCATGCCTTTTTGATATTGTGTGAGATGGTCAAACTCAACTGAGCGCTCTTTCTGTTGTATGCCTTGGCTGATATTCGATGCATTGCCGAAGCTAAACTCTGTGTCTATAACGGGCAATGGAGTAGGGTAAACGTAAAAAGTATCGTTTGGTTTTATATACGACCAAGTACGAACAAGACCAAATGGGAAGTAACTGAGAATTTTAATTACCCCCGTATCGTACACGCCACGAGGTAATTCAGGAGCGCTTAGCTCGAGAGCTTTCTCACCACTTACTTTAGAAATGTGGATTGCCGTTTGATTGTATGCACTTGAAAGTCTGAGTGATTGGATCTCTGCGCTAGATGAAATACTGAGTCTAATAGATGAACTATATGGGCTAAAATTAGCATTACTTCCCAGATATCGAACATTTGTATTGTTCAGGTTGAAAAAACCTAAAAATAGGGCGGCTATCATCATCACAGCCATAATGTAGGACACTGCAAGGATCAGATTATTCTGATAGTTGATCCCCAATACGAAATTAAGCAAAGCCACAGCGATAAAGAAACCGCCATCCTTAGATGGCAGTATGTAGATATTATTATGAGATAACCGTATTTCTGAACGTTGATGTCGTTTATAAATATGCTGCTGAACTTTCCGTTTCAAGCGGTTAATCATGCTTTAATGTACCGGTACGTTTTGAAAGACCTGCGTCTGAACTTCTGCTTCATTAGTTGTGGTGACGCCAAGTCGATGGGCACAGACTGAAGTGAAAACGGCTTGAACATCATCGGGGATCACGAAATCTCGACCACTAATAAACGCATATGCACGACTTGCGGCTGCAAGCGCGATACTAGCTCTTGGCGATAAAGGGTCGCTAAATTGACCCGAGCTGCGTGTGTAGTTAACTAAGCGAAGGATATAATCAATAATGGCGTCACTTAGCACAATATTGGGCACAACTTGCTGATACGCCGAAAGTGTTTTGCCATCGATCACTTGCGGTGCTTGAGTCAGTTTTCTCGCTTTTCCAGCTAATTTAATTAACTGTGCTTCTGCTATTTCCGAAGGGTATCCCAAGCTTATACGCATAAAAAAACGGTCTAGCTGCGATTCTGGCAATGGATGCGTGCCAGATTGATGCTGAGGATTTTGCGTTGCAATCACAAAAAATGGGCTAGGGAGTTCATGGCTCACGCCATCAATGGTTACTTGGTGTTCTTCCATGGATTCCAATAAGGCGCTTTGCGTCTTTGGACTTGCGCGGTTGATTTCATCGGCCAGTAAAACTTGGCTGAAAATAGGACCTGGATGGAATTCGAATGACTGATTTTCACGGTTGAAAATGGAAGTACCTGTGATATCAGCTGGGAGCAGATCGCTAGTAAATTGCACGCGACGATATGTCAGACCTAACACATCAGCAAGAGAATGAGATAGCGTCGTCTTACCCATACCTGGCAAATCTTCAATAAGGAGATGGCCGCGACACAAAAGGCTACAGATCGCGAGCTTTATTTGTTCAGGCTTTTCTAAAATAACAGTAGAGAGCGCATCGGTAAGTTTCTTTATTTCTTCATTCATGTAACCAGCTCTAAACGCTTCATGACTGAATCCACTTTGTGTGCATTGAAAGGTTTAGCGATAAAGCCCTTAGCACCAAGCTCCCAAGTATTTTGAACATTCTCCATACTATTATGGCCAGAGCACATGATGACATGAGACACTGGAAAGTTTTCGTTAATGTAGGATAGGATCTCGGTACCATCTGTATCGGGAAGCTCAATATCTAAAAAGACAACACTGGGCTGCTTATGCTTTAGTAGCGGCTTTGCAGAATCAAAGTCTTCACAACCATAAACTTCTTCAAACCCTAAGTTCTCCAAAATCTGTGTCAGAAAATCTCTGATCTCAACAGCGTCATCAATTATCAAGATTGGTTCTAGCGGTCTTACAAATTCCATATGTCGATACTTCAAATTACAAATTCAACCACATACTATAAAAAGCGAAACCATAGCTCAATAGAAAATACAGTAAACTTTTCTTTTATGTCCGATACCGTCTAGTATTGGACATAATGCAGGTATTTACTTGGTTTTCCTTATACTGTTCAAGATAACCTATAATTTACGTTATGTTAAATGGCT
>NZ_PNDS01000162.1 GCF_005886535.1 Pseudoalteromonas sp. S2755 | reverse complement strand
GAACCTCGTGTGCCGCTCCAACTCTCCTAAATATTCTTACTTTTCAATCACTCTAAAAAAACCTTGCAGATATAGTCTTATTCCACCAATTTTTCATAACAAACTGATTGCTTAATTTTAATGCTACGCGTAAAATACGCACTCTTTCGGCCTTACTATTATCGTTCCTTGCCTTACCCCGACTGGCCGAAACGGGACAAGGCTATACTAACCGTAAGGAATATCCATGCGTCATTACGAAATCGTATTCATGGTTCACCCAGACCAAAGTGAGCAAGTACCTGGTATGATCGAGCGTTATACTGGTGCTATCACTGAAGCTGGCGGTACTATTCACCGTCTAGAAGACTGGGGTCGTCGTCAACTGGCATACCCAATCGAAAAGCTTCACAAAGCACACTATGTTCTATTGAACGTTGAAGCACCAACTGAAGTAATCAACGAGCTTGAAACTTCTTTCCGCTACAACGATGCAGTGCTTCGTAACCTAGTTATGCGTACTAAAAACGCGGTAACTGAAGCGTCTCCTCTTGCAAAAGAAGAGAAAAAAGAAGCAGCTTCTGCTTAATCGTTGTTGATTTCGGATTTGACTAACCTTTCGAGGTAATGGTGAGTAATCAGGTTGACCTGTATACCAATCAATATCTGCTTTCGGGCGTGATTTGTAAAACACCAAAATTTAGTCAAAGCCCTGCTGGGATCCCACATTGCATATTTGTACTTGAGCACAAATCAATGCAATTAGAGGCTGACCTTACTCGAAATGCCTACGTGCGTATTCAAGTGGTTGCCAGTGGAGAACAGTTCCGAAACCAAACTGAGCATTTATACGTTGGGCAAGCATTGCAAGTTCGCGGTTTTATAAATCGCCACGAAAGCCGAAATGGCTTGAGTCAGCTGGTATTGCACGCACAACATATTGAAAGAATTAATTGAGGAAATTACTCATGGCACGTTATTTCAGACGTCGTAAGTTCTGCCGTTTTAAAGCGGAAGGCGTACAACAAATTGATTACAAAGATCTGGCTACTCTTAGAAACTACGTAACAGAAAGTGGCAAAATCGTACCTAGCCGTATCACAGGTACTAGCGCTAAATACCAGCGTCAGCTAGCAACTGCTATCAAGCGTGCTCGCTACCTAGCCCTTCTTCCATACACTGACTTACACAAGTAAGCAGCTGATTACTAGTTTTTAAAAGGTGTAGAGACATGCAAGTTATTCTACTAGACAAAATTGCAAACCTAGGTAGCCTAGGTGATCAGGTTAATGTTAAATCTGGCTTCGCACGTAACTTCTTATTCCCTAAGGGTAAAGCAGTTCCTGCAACTAAATCTAACATTGAAACTTTCGAAGCACGTCGCGCTGAGCTTGAAGCGAAAATCGCTGAAGAGCTAGTTGCTGCACAGGCACGCGCTGAAAAACTAGAAGCACTAGCTGAAGTAACTCTAGTTTCTAAAGCGGGTGACGAAGGTAAGCTATTCGGTTCTATCGGTACTCGCGATATTGCTGATGCTATCTCTGCAGTAGGTGTTGAGGTATCTAAGTCAGAAGTTCGTCTACCTCTTGGTACTATCCGTGAGACTGGCGAGTTCGATGTAGCTATCCAAGTACACTCTGACGTTACAGCTACGATCAAAGTAATCGTAATTGCTGAAGCTTAATTTTTAATTGAGCTTAAAAAAGCCGTGTATCTTTATGCACGGCTTTTTATTCACTTAATTTACCTAAATTAGCCCAAATTTCGGACAGTAAAAACCTAGTTAACAGATATGCTTAATGCTGAACGCATTGAATATTAAAAATATAGGTTTCGTTGGCATCCAAATCTTAGGTTGAATTAAGTAAGCCCTCGAAGAAAATCATAATAATAATCTTATTCATACCAATTTAAGGTGTGACATGGATGATCCTCTCGCTCAAAGTTTGCCTTATATCAAAAGGCAATACTGCTGTAATGTGGTGTAATAAGTTTCCTTTTTAGAAACTTTCGCTCCATGTTATGTTTACATATTATAGGTTAGTCCTTTTCTTTGTCTTTTGTCTGTCATAAAGTGGAATGAAATGACAGCGCTATCAATTTAGTGGTGGAATAATTAAATGTCTGTAAATAAAGGTTTTACGCTTACGGAGCTATTAATTGCCGTTGCAATAGTGGCGATCACAGCCAGCGTGGCATATCCGTCATATGTGGAATACGTTCAGGATGGACGCCGTTCGCAAGCACAGCAGCAAATGCTGGAAATGGCGGGTGTGATCGAACGCATATACAGCCGTAATAGTGGCTACCCTGATGCGAGTTTACTTACAGATTTGCCTGAGTCTACATTCTACACGTTTAAATATATTCCCACTGATAAACCAAATGGCGCTGTTGGGCAATACCGTAATTTGGGATATCAATTTACAGCCACGCCAATAGTAGGAAAAGCACAAGCGACAGATAAGTGTGGTGTGCTAAGTATTAATCATCTTGGTGAACAAGGACCGAAGAACAATGATTGCTGGCAATAGACATTTAGGGTTTACCTTGCTTGAGCTGCTTATTTCTATGGCAATACTTGCAATTTTAGCTTCGATAGCTGCGCCAAGTTTTATAAAGCAAATTCAGCAAGATAGACTCACGACACATGCTAATCAACTGCAGGCGGTATATCGCTTGGCGCGAAGTGAAGCGGTTCGACGTGAGCAACAGGTATCATTGGTCGTTGAGGACAGCGACTGGGTTGTGAAAACCAATGAAAATGGTCAATTAACCGAAGTGGGGCGATTTTCTATTAAACATAGCTCGATAGAGGTGGCACTTGCCGACCAAGTTGTGCGCGAAAGTGGCGAAGTGCTGGCGACAAACAATATATTGATCACCGACAACGTTAACGATACCCAGGATTATCGTTTATGTGTATTGGTCAGTGGTCAAAGTTGGTTAGCTGAGGCAGAACAAAATTGCAGTTAAGTAAGGGGTTTTCTCTCATTGAGGTCGTGGTGTCGATGTTGGTGGCTGGGCTAATGTTGCTTGGTCTTGCAGCGACACAGCTTAAGTCATTAAAGTTTGCCTCCAATAGCTTTCAATACACGATGGCGTTAATTCATGGCCAAAATGCAATAGAGAGGATATGGCCTTTGTTATGCGAACTACAACATAACAACAATGATATGACACTCGCTAATCCACTTATTCAACAGCTGCATCCAGCGGATAGTCGCTTTACGTTAGTGCTGCCTGTGACCTATAGCAATAACATGCAGTTTACGGTGAGTTGGGAAGATAAGCGGGTAAAAAACCCCGCTGAAAACCAAATTTCTTTGACTACCAGTTATCCAAACGTTGCGGATACTTGCTCTCCACCACCAGGGGGAGGCTCATGAAGCAGGTAAAGGGATATACCTTACTGGAACTCATGGTCGCGATGGTTGTGGGATTAGTATTAGTTATGGGGATTGCAACGTCATACACGTCGATAAAAGAAACGGTGACGACAAGCCAGCAGCTTGCAACATCACAAGAGATTGTTCGCTATACCAATCGAGTGATGATGCGCAGCATCAAGCAAACTCAGGAAATCCCTACTGTGACGGCGGCCGATATTACGATCCACCAATTGGCTGGGGTACCCGCTTGTGACGGCAGCGTACCTACAGCTGATTACACTGAGCGCTATTTTTTACAAGGTGGGTATTTAGTGTGCGATCGCGGCACTGGTGATATCAATCTTTTGAAAGGGGTAACTGGACTCACATTTGCAACCGATGCCAGTGGTCAGTTAATTACGGTGACAATACAGGGTAGTAGTTTTCCGACGCAGTACGGCGCAGGCATACAGATGAATTTTTACGCTGGATTAGGTAGCTAATACAATGAAACAACAACAAGGTTTTACACTGGTTAAAGTGATGCTGCTCGGTGGCATGGCTAGCGTTGTGGTATTCGCTTCCCTCAAGGAAGGTGTTGTACAAGAAAGATTAAGTGGTAACTTCCAAAAAGACATTAATGCAAGATTAGTGGCTGAACAAGGGATCAGAGAATATCGTCAAAAGCTGGATGCGGCATTAAGTGGCAACCCGCAAGATGTCAATGCGCTGATAAATGGTATTAGTAAAACAGGTAGTGGGACGATCTCTGATTCACAATATCAGATCTCGGTTAATGCCAATGGCAATGAATTTGAAATCGAAAGCTTAGGTCAGCGTCATGGTGAGCACGCGAACCATCGGCTGGTTGCGCGCTTCGAGTTACAGCCAGCAGCGAAAGAGTCCATATTCCAAAATGCGGTTACTGGCTGTAAGGGGGTGAATCTATCAGGTAGTGGTTCTGTCGATAGCTATGACTCATCAAAGGGCACTTACGAAGAAACAAAAAGCCATGATGGTGATGTACACACTGTGGTGGGCGATGCAGATGTGGTGCTATCAGGCCACTCTCCGATTAAAGGCGATGTTGAAGCATCTGGTGTGATTTACTTAAAAGGCTCTTCACCTATTTTGGGTGACGTTAGGTCAAATACCGGGGTAGATATTTCGCCGTCATCAAGTGGTATTCGAGTGGAAGGGAATGTCTATAGCCGAGGTTTTTTCACGCATAGAGGCGGCAAGATCCAAGGTTATGTGCGCGCCATGGGTGATGCGAAAATGGAGTGGGGCGCTGAGATCCTCAACCAAAATGGCGATGCGTTTGATATTCAGTATACTGGCAGTGGTCAATTTAAAGATACTGGCTTGCAAGTTCAAGATGGTGTGCATTACTCCGATGCTAAATTTAGAGTCGCAGACTTAGTGGTTGAGCCGGTAAAAGTGTACGATCCAGATTCTCCCGACTATGACCCTGCAAAGCCTAATAAAGAGTGTGATCCTTTGGCGTTGCCTTTTAATATGGATAGCATTATCGATCCTCGTAATCGATTCACTCCTCTAAATGTAGGCGCGCAACAAATCTTACACTTTAAACCAAAACAGGCTGTGTACGAGCGTAATGGCTCGAGTGTGTATGTTGCAAAAGAGCACACCATTTATTTGTTCCAAGGGGTAGATCAGAATCTCGGCACAGCGACAGAAAAAACGCAGCTCGCATTTCCATTTAAAGGGTTGAAGTTAGGATCGGATGGCAAAATCAAGATCTCTGGTGGCGATGTAATTTGGTTGATTGATGGTGACCTCACATTAACTGGCGACACCCATATCTGGATAGAAAAAGAAAGTTCTCTGACCGTGTTCACTACCGGCAAAGTTTCTATTGGCGCAAGTGCTAAGGTTATTGCTGAGCAAGAGGGATTAACTAAGAAGAGCAAGTTACCTGTGTTCAGCGTGTACTCTTCATTTGATGGTCCTAATGGTTTTGTATTTAGCGGTGCGTCTTCTTTATACGCTGCTATTTATTCACCGTTAACTTCTATTCTGTTGAACGGCAGTGGGCAATTGTACGGTACAGTTCGAGGGGCATCGATTACTGGTAACGGTGGTACAGGGATCCACTTTGATCAAGCATTAAAAAATACAGGCATTGGTGTGCAGCCGCCGGGACAAAAGCCGACATTGGTTTTTAAGGGCTGGCACTATAAACCTTACCAAGTTGCCGATGAGAGTGAAGCTAATACCAATTGAATTAA
>NZ_PNDS01000161.1 GCF_005886535.1 Pseudoalteromonas sp. S2755 | reverse complement strand
CACCCAACAGCCTATAATTTATATTATGTTAAATTCATTGTATGGCATTCATTTCTAGTCCCTAACTTAGTGATTCTCATGAGTACTCACAATTGCGGCCTACTCTGAAACACTAGGTATATTATTATGTGTAATTATGATGTAAAACATTTAAAAAAGCGACAACAGCGGCTGGACTTAAAAAACGTCGCACTCAACTTATCTAAGCTAGTTAATAACTTACTTTGTATTTATCTGTACGTCATTAGATTCTGACCAAATTCTTAACTCTTCCAAGATATGTAAAGCTGACTTCCCAAAATCAGTAAGTTCATAAGTAACTGCTATGGGTCTATCGCTTATAACTTTTCTAATTACCATACCTTCGTCTTCAAGTTCCTTGAGGCGCTGATCAACCATTTTTTTTGTTGCGCCGCCCAGCATTCGAGTCAAATCATTAAACCGGACTGGCTCATCTTTTAAATGATAAATGATAGATCCTTTCCATTTTCCGCCGATTAAACGCATGCCTTTTTCAATCGCACAAGGTTCCATACACGCGTTATAAACTTTTTTTCTTCCCTTACTATCTGTTTCTATAGAACTTTCCATAATTACTCACTTATTTGTTCTAGGTTACTAAAAGTATACTAATTGATTGTTGTTAAAAGGTATATAAAATATACCACAAGTAACCATTCAAAATAAATTTTAATTTTGGAGAAACACAGATGAGCAATATTTTAATTATCAATGGTCACCAGTATTACCCTTTTTCTGAAGGTAAGCTTAACAGTACCTTAGTCGATAAAGCTGCAAGCTTATTGAACGCAAAAGGTCACAATACACGCATAGTAACAATGTCTGAAACTATAGATGTTGAAAAAGAACTAGAGAATCATCAATGGGCTGACATCGTTATTCTTCAAACCCCGGTAAATTGGATGGGCGTTACTTGGTCGTTCAAGAAATACATGGATGAAGTCTACACAGCGGGTATGGGCGGCGCATTATGTGTTGGTGATGGTCGTGACGCATCTGCGCCGAAAAAGAACTATGGCATGGGTGGTACACTAACTAATACAAAATACATGATGTCCCTGACGCTCAATGCGCCAGAAGAATCGTTCAATGATGAAAGCGAATTCTTCAATGGAAAATCAATTGATGACCTATTGTTCCCTATGCACATGAACTTTAAGTTCTTTGGTATGAAGCCAATGGAAACATTTGCATGCTTTGACGTGATGAAAAATGCAGATGTAGAAAGCGACTTCAAGCGTTTTGAAACTCACATTAACAAACACTTTTAAGGAACATTCATGAGCGTTGAATATACTAGTAAATTGCACGCAGGAGCTGATTTCCCTGTAATTGAAGCAAAGCTATTAAACGGTGATATTGAAAAGCTTTCTACTCCTGAAAATGGTTTGGATTGGAAGATGGTTGTTGTTTACAGAGGCCAGCATTGTCCTCTTTGTACACGATACCTCAATCAATTAGAAAATGCGAAAGACCTACTCGCTCAAACAGGAGTAGATTTGATTGCCGTTTCTGGCGACAGCAAAGAACAATTGGAAAGTCATATGGAAAGGCTTAATGTGACTTTCCCTATCGCATACGGCCTTACTGTTGAACAGATGGAAGAACTCGGGTTGTATATATCAGATCCAAGATCGCCTGAAGAAACAGATCATCCATTCGCTGAGCCGGGACTATTTGTAGTCAATAATAAAGGAAAAGTTCACGTAGTGGACATTTCAAACAACCCATTTGTGAGACCAGAACTTCAGTCATTGAGTAGTGGCTTAGATTGGATACGAAATCCTGCTAACAACTACCCTATTCGTGGTATGCATAAATAGGAGTTTTTATGAAAAAAGTTGTATTTACTGCTGTTATTTCAGCTCTTTTGTTTGGAAATGCTCTCGCAAGAGATACGAAAGTCGAGTCTGCACACATAGCGTCTCCAAATCAATATGAACTTCTACTTGATAACGAAGTAGTTACCGTACTCAAGATGACACTTAAGCCGGGTGAACAGGATAATTGGCATAAACACAATGCTGAGACTGTTTACTTCGAAAAAGGTGGCAAGGCGACGATAACGACAAGTGAAAAAGGCATGACTTTGGAGATCCCGGATGGCTATGTGATGTGGCATGACCAATGGGAACATCAAGTTAAAAATGTTGGTGATACAACAATCACTGCAATTATCGTTGAAAAGAAATAATCATGTCAAAGATACAAAATTAACGATTGATATCGTTTCTGATGTGGTTTGGGTGTGTAATTGGCTATGGCCGCTTAAAAGCAGCATTAGCCAATTTTGGTACTAAACAAGAGATAGCAACTTTCGAACTCGTACTAAATCAATATTTAAAATAGAGACAGTTAATTATGTTTACTTACTATGAGTCGGATACAGCTCCTGAAGAATCGAAATCATTGATGGAACAATCTTTAGCTGGCTTTGGGATGACCCCAAATCTCCACAAGATTTTAGCTGAGGCTCCAGCAACGTATATAGCGCACAATCAAACCTTTACAAGCTCCATGAAAGAACCAACTTTTAGAATAATTGCCACTATTGTGTTTCGGACTATACATGGATGATGAAGTCATTAAAATAACTAAAACTCTTAATTATGAGTTATTTCGTAACCTGGTGATTCACTTCGCGATATGACACCGACTTGCTATCTTGAGGCTGCATAAAATTTTACGGAATAGCTGTACTAAATTGGGTGGTGTTACAATACCGTTGTCCAAAGCACTATTAAAATTGTCTCTCCATAAGCAGCTAACGTTTTTAACCGTTGTGCTAATTATTAGGAAAAGACATCGTCTACTTAGGGTAGATGCTATAAAATAAAAAATTAGTTCTTAACTAAGTGTTTACAGTTAACACTCTACAGATCAACAATAGTAAAGAGAACATCTTTAAAGATTGAGCTCAAAATACTTTTGTAGTTGAAGATATTTTAGCTGCAAATAAGATGGTTGATGCGGTCTTGCAAAATTGTGTTTTCAGGCGAGATCTGTTCACCGGAGCGTGGCCTTCTAAGACATAAACAATCCTTATCATTATTGTGGGAGAAAGTACCTAGATATAACTCAATGACGTAATGGTTGGAGCTGTTGATGAAGGGACGCATTTTATGACTAAAAGGAAATCTCTATGTTTAAAAATATACTACTTCCAATCGCTGTAACTATGTTTTGTATTAGTGCGGCTAATGCTCTAACTCCATTAGAAGAGCGTGCTCGTGTTTCTAGGATGAATGCAGATCTACTGTTGCCTGATGGTTCTACATTAAATGTAGACGTGTCGTTCGATTGTGGTAGCGACTATAAAAATACGGCGCTTATGGTGATGAGTGACTCTGGAGCTCAGCTATTAGCGGCAGCCTACACACATTTATATGGTGTTGAAGCTGGCGAAGCAGTAATGCATTCTTGGAATAATAAAAAGAATGAAACTGATCCTCGTAAACCCACCTATTTGTTTGTACTTGCAGAGCGTGAAAAACAGTTTAACTGGACAAAATCACAAAGTAGCAATCAAAAACTTAACAAAAGCTTAAAGAGTGTTACAATGGAGCGTAATATGGTTGATGAAACGGTAGTTGATGATACTAAAATCGATTTGCCTATTGTCGTAGCGGGTTGTGGCGTAAGAGATCACAATGCATACGAGGTCAACTAGGAAGTAAGGCCAGCTCTTGTGGTTGGCCGCATTTTTTTGAATGGATTGTCTCATGCGTATCTTCGTATTTTTATTTCTTACTGCCCTTTCATTGCAGTTACAAGCGTTCCAATTTGAACATCTAAATGGCGTCGTTCATGACTCAAACGATAACTTTTATTTGTCCTCACACAATGGAGTATATAGATACGATGGCCGTCATTTTCTTCCTTTAAGTAAAGCTGCTGGATTACCAAGTGGTTTAGTGCGCGATATCAAGTTGCAACATAAGACTTTGTTTTCGTTGTACTCCCATGGTGACGTTTGGAGCACGAACCTAACAAGCCTAGAATCAAAAAAAATAGCTTCTGTGGAAGCGACAAAACTAGCGTTAACAAACTCATCACTTTTCACTTTAGGAAAATATGATGTTAAAAGGATTGATATAGATTCTGGCGTAGTTAGCACAATATACAGCAGTTCAAGCCGAGTTTTAGATATTGACGCGTTTGCAAATTTAGCTTACCTAATGACCAGAGATGGTGTGTTTTTAATACAAGATGGTGTAATCAAAACCGTTGAAGCGCTAAGCATCTATGATGGCAATTTAGCGGCAACACCGCATGGTGTTGTTTACTTCGTTAATAATAGGATGAGTTACTACTCTACCCTACAGCAGCGGCTTATCTCTAATATGGAAATAGACAATGCTGATAATATCGTATTTGCAGCTCCCTATTTTATCTATTTTACTGATAACGAAAGCGTCAATGAAGTTACGCTCACAGACCTAGGTATTACAAGAACAGGCATTAACACTAAGAAAAAGAACTACAGTAAACTGCATGTGGATAGCAAAAATAGGGTGTGGGGTTTAGGTCTAAACACATTCGAGCCTATTGAAGTGGGTCTTAAGTCTTCTGAGGTGTCTTTAGGGTCTAAATACAACGTACTTGAAGGCGTTGCTGGCGAATTATGGGTTGGCACTACCAAAGGTATTTACCGAAAGGCCGACAGAAATCATTTTGAGCCATTAACCTGGTTAAATAATCAAATATCTGCTCAGGCATTTGAGGTAACGGCCTTTCAACTCTTTAATCGCGGTCTCGCAATAGGAACTAATATGGGAACCTATTTTGTGGACTTAGCCAGTAAGAAGGTAACAAGAGTCCATGATGATTATGTACTTAACTTTTCAGTTATAGATAACACTTTGCATATCGCAACAAATGGTTATGGAGTCGTGGAAGTTAACTCACACTTAGAATTGATTGTAGATAAAAAACTTAGACAATTGCTTCCTAGTTTAGAAGTTTTAGACATTAATCACAGCGGTAACTATATCTATGCAAGCACCAAACAAGGGTTATTGATTGTTGATACTCAAGATTGGACGCGCAGTTTATTTGAAGACGGTGTAGTTGTCACTGATAGTTTTGTTACAGAGGAGGGATTATTCGCAGCGACTTATGGAAATGGTGTCTGGTTTAAACCCAATAGCGGTGCTTGGCAGAAGTTAAGCTCACCAAATTTTGTTAAGGAATTTGTCGAGTTTAACGACAATCTATATTTAGCGACCAACAATGGCGTGCACATTTTAGAAAGGGGCGCAGAATATACGAAATTAGTACCTGGAACAAAGACGCACTCTTTTACGATAGGTAGTCTTAAGGTTTTGGGTGACAAGCTTTATGCAGCCAGTTCAGATTTTATATTTGAGCTTACAACGGCCCCCTCTATCGGCCTTTATGCGCCAAAGGTGACAAGCGTAATCCTCGATGGTAAAACCAATTTGGAGTTTTCTGGATTAGTGAGTCAGCATTCAGCCATTGAGATAACCATTAGCGACTACAATTTTGTGGATCAGCATGTAAATTCGTTTGAAGCAAATATAAACGATAGTGGGTGGCAAAAATTGTTAGCTGCGGGAATACAGCTTAGCAATCTCAAACCTGGCGGATACGAAATTTTGTTCAGAGTTGAGAGTAAGGGGCGCTATAGTGATGTTACGGCATTAGCTTTTAATGTGGCTGCGCCGTGGTATTCAACACCCTTAGCTATTTCAATATACGCTGTTTTGATCTTTATTTTAGTGATAATGATTTCTGTCTATATATATATTTGGGTACAGAGTTTTCATAAAGTTTTCAGGAATAATCAACGCCAATATCAAAAAGAAGACTTGAGTGATGCTGTCCTTAAAGTTGCCGAGGCTAAAAAGTTGTGTAGCGGTAATGACATTATGATTTCAGAAGGTTTAAATAAACTCGACCAGGCACTTTTGAAGCTAGAACCGCTAGCAAGAGGTCACGCTGCACTTGGGAAAGAAAAACTTGGTGTCGCTATTGGTATGTTGCAGGCCCATTGTTCATATATGAGCGATATGGAACTCGAGTTCAATATCTCCATTGGTGATACGCAGCTTAAAAAGCAGTTGGAAAAGGATATCTATAGTGTAACCTATCACTGTATTGATAATGCACTGAAGCATTCAAAAGCAACACAACTTTGTCTGTCTATTAGTAAACAACAAGATCAAATTCATGTCGTCATTTCTGATAATGGTAAGGGAATGGCACTTTATTCGCGACTGCACTTTGGATTGGGACTCTACACTATAAAACAAATTGCGAAAAGTTATAAAGCTAAGTTAAATATTAAGAGTTCAAAAAAAGGAACTTCTATTCGCTTTGTGTTTCCTCTTTTGGAAATTGGCAGGCCCAGTAAAGAGGAAATTCAAAAAGAAATATTGGAAAGGCTGCAGGATTAGACACCCTACTAATCTCTTTTTATCTTAAAGATTTAGCAGCAATGCAAAAGCTTTCGACCAAAACGAAAAAAGCGAGGGATCCCCTCGCCTTGCTAATTGCTGTTTTAGACTTACTCGCAGTAATTCGCTACATACGTTAAGTCGTTAATGTGCTCTGGGGCATCCATAACAAAGGTTGCTTGTGCCGTACTTGG
>NZ_PNDS01000160.1 GCF_005886535.1 Pseudoalteromonas sp. S2755 | reverse complement strand
CCTGCGTCCGCCACTTTTCCTCAAGTGGTAAAATAAAGAGAGAAACAAGCCGACGAAAGTCGGTTTTTTTGTGCCCAAATATCTCGTGTAGGAGCAGGTTTATCCTGCGATCTTTTACGAAAGTTGAATACGACGACGGTCGGAAGTTCACTCTCCATAACACAAGTCCTGCTTCCGCTACTGCATGATTAAACTCCCTAAACACTTTTCATTTTTTTTCTGACTGATACCCTAATCGTGTATTTATTTAGAGAAAGCGTTATATGTTTCAATCACTCAGAATTTGTTTACTGCTTGTTTTTTGTTGTGTTCCTTTAAGTGTTGAATCGCTTACACTAGGTGCTGAGCGTGCAGATGAGTATTTACCTGTGTTAAAAGGTAAGCGCGTCGGATTAATCGTAAACCAAACGTCCCGCGTTGACGACCAGCATCTAGTTGATTACTTACTTAATAAAAAAGTGAATGTTAAAAAGGTCTTTGCGCCGGAACATGGTTTTCGTGGCAATTATGATGCAGGTGCTAAGGTAGATGACACAAAAGATGTGAAAACTGGGCTACCAATCATTTCGCTTTATGGCAGTAATAAAAAGCCAAAGCCTGATCAGCTCAAAGATATTGATGTGCTTATTTTTGATATCCAAGATGTGGGGTTGCGCTTTTATACATACATCAGCACTATGCACCTTGCGATGGAAGCCGCAGCTGACGCAAATATTGAATTTTGGGTTTTTGATAGGCCAAATCCAAATATCGCATATGTTGATGGCCCATTATTAGAAAAACCATTTCAATCTTTTGTTGGTATGCATCCTATTCCCGTATTGCATGGCATGACCGTTGGCGAACTGGCGACTATGATTAAAGGAGAAGGGTGGTTAACCTCGCTTAAAGCGCCACAGTTACGAGTATTTCCAATGCGAAATTATAGTGGCAGCACTGAATATCGATTGCCGATCCCACCAAGTCCTAACCTGCCAAACCAACAAGCAATCTACTTGTATCCATCTTTGTGCTTTTTTGAAGCGACACCTATTTCTGTTGGTCGTGGAACGAATTTTCCCTTTCAAGTTTTTGGCTACCCAGATCCTAAATTGGGTGAGTTTCAGTTCACTCCTCGACCTGTACTAGGTGCGGCTTCCAATCCTAAATTAAATGGTGTGACTGCGTTTGGCCTGGACTTGAGAAACAGTAATGTACGAGGTTTTGATCTAACTTGGTTTGTTGCTGCATACGCGCAGTTCAAGCACGAGAATAAAGCGTTTTTTCAGTCCCCCTATTTTCTCGATAAGCTTGCTGGCACGGACAAAATCCGCAAAGCCATTGAGTCTGGCCAATCAGCATTAGAGTTGAGAAAACTGTGGCAGCAGGATGTACAAGATTTTTTAAAGCAGCGGAAAAAGTATTTATTGTATCCGAGGTAGTAGTGGGCTTTTGTTAGAGGTAAACGGCAGCACGAGTCTGCCGTGAGCGGCTTAAGTCTTACTCGCTACGCAATACTTGCATGTTTTCATTGGCCTTATCCACACGTTTTTGCCAATGCAGGTTAGATTGCGCGAGCGCAGTGAATAAAACATCAATAAGGTAGGCTTGAGAAGTACGAGACAGCATGCCTGAATGCTTAAGTGGCTCTCCTTCATTGATGCAATACAGTACCGCATCTGCCATTTCCGCGAGTGAGTGGCTACCATAACGTGAAATGGCAAGACATTTACAGCCATTATCCAATGCTTGATTAGTCAAGGTTAGCAAGCTCTTGCTGGTTCCTGTATTGCTGATCACAATAAAAAGATCGTCTTTGCCCATCGTTGCAATAAAGCTAGAGGCACTGATTTCATCGACCTGAGCAATTGCTGGAATACCAAGCTTTTGGAGTTTCCAAGTTAAATCTTGGGCCATAGTGAACGTACTACCAAGTGCACACACAATGACTTTTCTTGCGTTCTTCACCAGCTGAATTGCGTTTTCAAACTGTTTTGCTGAGTTAAGTTTTCGAGTTTCGGAAATAACATTTTGCTGTTTTAGTTGTAATTTATCTGCGATTAACTCGATGGAGTCATTACTGGAAATTAACTCATCAATTGGTGCGCTGGTATCTGTTTGCTCGTTGAGCGCATCAACAACGGCAAGTTTAAATGCTGGAAATCCTTTATAACCAAGTTTTTGGGCAAATTTTACGACGCTAGATTGGCTGACACCGGCTTCGCGTGCCAGCTCAACGGAGGAAAGCGCACGGATTTTATCGCCCGAGTTCAAGGTAAAGTCAGCAAGCTTTGCTTCACTATTTGATAGTGATGGACGAAGTGCTTTTATTTTGACAAATGTAGACATGCGATACTCAATCCGAACTAAATTAATCTGTCCATATTATAGGTTCAATTGGAACGTTACGATAGACCAAAAAGGAATATCATTGCACAAAACACACTCATTGTACCAGTATTGGGGTTAAATGTTGACTTAAAATTAATTTAGTCGCAAAGACTTGGTGTTTTAAACCGCTTAACTTAAGCTAAGTGTTTTGAATTTATAGATTAAACTATATGGCTTGGTACTCGATTTTGCCACCTTTGATTGCAATTGCAGTCGTGTTTTGGCGTAAAGAAGTGATTATCGCATTGATTTTAGCGCTAGTTTCTTCCGAATTTTTATTGGCTCTACATGGTCAGCAGTCGCTAATCGCCGGCACATTCGTAGGCAGTATTGAACGTGTTATTGAGGTTGCGACATCGGCAGGTAACAGCCGGATCTTGATTTTTAGTATAGTGATCGGCGCATTGCTCGCCTACATCAGAGAGTCTGGTGGAGTTGCTGCAACGGTGAATATGCTGCTTAATCGAGGCGTCGCTAAGAGTAAACGCCAGGTTGGCTTACTAACCATGTTTACTGGCACGGCAGTGTTTATCGAATCAAATATGAGTGTACTAACCTCTGGTATTGTTGCCAGGGGACTATTTGATAAGTTCAAAATGAGTCGGGCTCGTTTGGCTTATATCATCGATAGTACTAGCGCTCCTGTATGTATTTTGATTTTACTTAATGGCTGGGGCGCTTATGTGCTTGGATTGCTGAGTAACTACGAACTTGAGCAGTCGGCAGTGAGTATTTTATGGGGTAGTGTCGCGTTTAATTTTTATGCGATTATTGCACTGTTAATAGTTCTCTATACGATTGTCTTTGATAAAGTTCATGGACCGATGAGGGCCGCAGAGCAAGAGTTAAAGCACCATACAGCTGAAATTAGTAGTGGGCCAAGTGCCACCAAATCGCGTTATATGCTGATCCCTTTGTTAACGCTGATTGTAAGTATGATTGGATTTATGTTTTGGACAGGCAATGGTGTATTAGCAAATGGTAGTGGCTCTAAATCAGTACTTTATGCCACAATTTTAGCTTCAACCGTTGCGTACCTGCTGCTTTTAACTGGTAAGAGATTTAGTCATCACGAGCTAATGGATGTTGGATTTAAGGGGATGGGGGAGCTGCTGCCATTGGTAAGCATTGTGTTACTCTCTTTGACTTTAGGCGCAAGTCTAAAAGAGTTGGGAACAGGGACTTTTGTTGCGTCTTTAGTTGGTGACTATCTGCCTATTTACTTGATAGTGCCTGTACTCTTTATTACTGGTGCAATCATGTCATTTACAACCGGTACATCATGGGGCACCTTCGCCATATTAATACCGATTGGTGTGCCACTGATTCAAGCGCTAGGCCTACCGCCGTCGCTTGTGCTCGGTGCTATCTTAAGTGGCGGAATATTTGGCGATCACTGCTCGCCTATCTCTGATACCAGCGCAGTATCGGCACTGGCATCTGGATGTGACTTACTGACTCATGTTAAAACCCAGTTACCTTATGCATTGGTGGGAGGGGGATTAGCAATTATCTGCTTCTTTATTGCTAGCCTTATTATGATGTAAGAGTAAGTGCCAGTTAGGGGCAAGCCAAAACTTGGTTTTGCCCCGTACTTTCAATAGCAATAATTTGCCCCTTGTTGGCGGTCGACAGTGCTAGCATAACTGGCGTATTAAAATTGATAACACTAGTTTTTGGCTGTGGCATCGCGCTAAGCAGGCTTTGTTTTAACTCGATGAGAGTATGGGTATTACACTCTTTAATTAACCAAGCATCATCGTTAATCGCAACGAGTCGACCGTAACGCTGTTTTTGAACTTGTTGTTGCGCAGCCTCAAATCTAGCATCCAGCACTTTTTTCTGTTCATCTATACGGGCAAGGTACTGGCCTTGTTGTAGCTCATGCGTTTCAGTGTGTTGAAAATCGCCATAACTTACTAAATGAGCACTTGAGTCATACTCTTTATCAAAATCAACATGTTGATTTTGATACCACAAGGTAAAAAGTAAAGCGACTGAACAAGTAACCGCGCTCCACTGCCAAGTTTCTACACGACCCAAGTAATGATGGGCAAAGCTAACTAATCGTACTTTGATGCGAGCAGCCAAAGTTAACGGTTTGTCCTGCTTGTTAGCTTGGTAAGCCGCTTTTAACTTGGCGTCAAATTTGTCTAAATTACTCATGATTTTCACCCACTTGAGACTTTAGTGTCTCTTTTGCGTATCTAATTCGAGTTTTTACAGTCTCTTGTGTGGCCCCTACAATTTGCGCTATTTCAGCTAAGCTGAACCCCTCTAACTGTAAGCTTAGCGCCTCTTTTTGTAACAAAGGAAGTGCAGCAATTTGCTGATATAGCCACTGTTCCTCCGATGCTTTTGTAAACTCATTGGAGTTGGTCATGCCTATTTTACTATCTGTCAACTCAGAGAGTTTACCTGACGCCCTGATTGAATCGATTAGCAGGTTACGTGCAATCTGAAACAAGTAAGCCTTGGGGTGACCCTGCTGTCGATAAGCGTTTTTCTTTTCGATGACTTTTAACCATGTTTTTTGACATATATCTTCTGCCGACGCCGCCTGTGTTTGTGTTTTTAGAAAGTGAAATAAATCACTTTGATAGCGCTCAATGACTTGCTCTAGGTGTTTTACTTTACCTGTTGTCGCATATTCATAAAGCGGATCTTCTACGTTGCTGGTGGCGCGAGCACGCCATACTTTCAAGCTACTCAGCATAGGCAATCCTAAGTCTCAAGGGTCAACAGACCCTAATATCAATAAGCTAAATTAACCTGAGCTTCGGATAATTAATGCCTTTCTAGCAGCCAGTTTTAGCGCTAACTGC
>NZ_PNDS01000159.1 GCF_005886535.1 Pseudoalteromonas sp. S2755 | reverse complement strand
AATTAGAACACCTAAATAGCAAAATTTTTGCCTTGCCTATATGGAGATAGGTACCTTAGCGGTAGCAGGACGCGAGAGCGGTGCTACTAAAGCTATTTCCCCGCTTCAAGATAGATCATTTACTTAATACAACTGGTATAAGCTAAACGGCCTTTAATCATCCTTAGCTCGTTTCAAGCCTTTTTTATTGTTTTGTATCTAATCTCTAATTCAGACTATTTTAGCTACCGTGGCACTTTTTATACTTTTTATCACTGCCGCACGGGCAGAGGTCATTTCTGCCTACCTTGGTTGTAGGCGTATCATACAATTCGCCATCTAAGTAATACCATCTGCCTGCTTCGGTGATAAAATTTGACCGTTCATGGAGTATATAGTGAGTGTTTTCTGCAATATAGTGCGCCTTAAACTCAACGATCCCCTGAGCAGCTTCTGCTAATTCTTCTAGCACTTCCAATTTTATAAAGTGTGCATAATTAGCAAATGCAGCAATATCGTCGATATTGTTTTGTGCTTGTTTAGCCTGGGCATAGGTGTCATGAATATACTTTGCATCTTTTAAGCAGTATGCAGTATAGCGAGAGCGCATGAGTATTTGTGGACGCTCTGCGAATTTTTGTCCCTTAAGGTACGGCTCACAACATTGCGAATAGGGAAGGGATGAATTGCAATAACAAGACATAAAAACTTCAGTTTTAACAAATTTATATCCTGTTATTGTAGCTTGTTAAGCGCTTTGAAAACAGTGTATCGCAACGTCAGATACCGGCAGTTCCATTTTGTTGATAGTTTGCACTGATGCAATATCAGTCCAAATCACCACAGCAGCGAAATTACCATTGCTGATAGCACTTTTAAGTACATACTCAAGGTCGTATATGTGCTTTTGCCTAATGACGAGCAACTTGCTTGCATCAACTGAGGTACTTTCTAGCAGTGACTTGTTTGGTACATTATCGGGCGCAACGAGTAGCGTCCAGCCTTGTTTATGCTGACATTTATGTAAAACTTTAAGTAACTCTAAGCTAGCGACGATCTCATCTTCAACGATAACATTATTGATTTCGTTAAGTGTGTAATAAGTCGAATTATTTGGCTGTAGAAGTGTATTGCTGTGTAACATAATTGTCTCACTGGTTATCTATACAGTATGTGTATACAGTAGTTTATACAGTGTGTGAATGCAAGGGAAATTGCTAGCTTTTTAATCAATATTCAAGCTTAATTTTTATTTAGTTTAAATTTTCAATATAAAACAAATGGTTGTGATTTTTTGAAATGAGAGCTTAATTGATGAAAGTTCAATATGAATAAAGCAATAGGAAGTTTCCTCAGCTGCTATACAGTAGTTTTCCTACTGTACTATGGTGATCGTTGCAGAGGGTAAGCGTAAGTTTACTTAAGAGAGGCTTGGCTACGCCTAGCCTACATTTTTTGATGAGTAAAATTTAATTTACTGGCTAATATGCTGTAGTTGATGAATTTGCTCGTAAAGTGTTGCAGCATAGCATTGTGCATCTCTAAAGCGCTTAGTTGTAAGAAAGCGGCGGACATCAAGTAGTACTTGTTCGGCACCTTTGTGCCCTTGGCTGCTGGCCAAGCTTAACCAAGCGGCTGCATGAAAGGGGCTGGGTGGCACTCCTTGACCTTTCATAAACAACAAACCTAAAAAAAACTGTGCCTTTAAATCACCAGACATCGCCGCCAGCCTTAGCCATTTTGCCGCGAGCGGAAAAGATTTTTCTTTTAGGTAATAGAGGCCTTTTTTCAAAGCTTGGGTATTGTCGTGAAGATCTGGGAATTTTGCGTCTGCTTTTAATGGCGACGTTACAAATTCAAGCACATTCAGCAGCTGCTGTTCTAAGTCATGGTTTGCTGAGTTGTCGGTGCTATTTTGATCCATATCTTTATTCGCAATAATGTTGATAAGCAGAGTGTAGCTGAATTTTAACTATTTTGTCCGAGTTTTAAAGTGATTCGTGTTAAAATCCAACCACTTGTTCCTCAAATTTGTAATTTTAGTTATGCTCGAGCGGTTATTTTCACTGCAAGCTATGCACACCAATGTAAGAACTGAGGTGATTGCTGGCTTGACGACATTCGTTACTATGGTTTACATCGTTTTTGTAAACCCTGCAATGCTAGCAGAAGCTGGTATGGATCACGGCGCTGCTTTTGTAGCAACTTGTATCGCAGCCGCAATCGGCTGTTTTATTATGGGGCTATGGGCAAACTATCCGTTAGCGCTTGCGCCTGGAATGGGCTTAAACGCCTTTTTTACCTATGGTGTTGTGCTTGGCATGGGCTATACATGGCAAAGTGCATTAGGCGCGGTATTTATGTCGGGCTGTTTATTTCTATTTTTGAGCGTATTCAAGGTTCGCGAGTGGGTGATCCAAGCTATACCTATCGTTCTAAAGCGTGCGATCGCGGCAGGTATAGGCGCGTTCTTAGCGTTAATTGCGCTAAAAAATGCGAAAATAGTGGTGGCAAGCGATGCCACATTAGTACAGCTTGGTGATATCACTTCTCCCGGCCCATTATTGGCCATTGCGAGCTTTTTTGTGATTGCGGCGCTCATGTACCGTGAAGTCAAAAGTGGTGTGCTTATCAGCATTTTAATGGTAACGGGTATTGCGTGGGGATTGGGGCTTGTAGATTATCACGGGGTTGTTGATGTGCCCCCAAGCATCGCGCCGACCTATATGCAGTTGGATTTGAGCGGAATTTTTGAGCTTTCTATGCTCAGTGTGGTGTTTGCATTTTTATTTGTCGATTTATTTGATACCAGTGGCACATTGGTTGCGGTGACGCAGAAGGCAGGATTATCTGACGAGCATGGCCGTATGCCAAGACTAGGTAGGGCGCTGTCAGCTGATAGTACAGCGACGATTGCAGGCTCAGTGCTCGGTACCTCAACGACAACTTCATACATTGAATCAGTGTCAGGTGTATCCGTCGGTGGTCGCACAGGATTGACAGCTGTGGTCGTGGGGATCTGCTTTTTACTCATGATGTTCTTTGCGCCGCTAGCACAGATGGTTCCTGCATATGCGACGGCAGGCGCGATACTGTATGTATCGGTATTAATGCTGCAAAACCTAAAGTTGATTAACTGGGATGAGATGAGCGATGCTATTCCGGTCAGTGTTGTGCTATTAATGACACCGCTTACGTTTTCGATCGCACATGGTATTGCTTTAGGTTTTATTTCTTATACGGCAGTTAAATTAGCGTGTAGTAAAGCAAATGAAATTAGTATCAGCGTTTGGGTACTGACAGTGCTCTTTATCGTTAAGTTTGCTTTCGGTTAAGCTGACGGGTTTTCTTCATTTGTAATAAGAAAGGCTGGAAGACCAGCCTTTTATGTAAATTGTGGTGCTACCACTTCTTCTTCGGTGCAAACAATACATCCAAGTCGTCTTGTTCTTGCTCTGCTTTCTTTTTCACCGCTGATGCGTTGGACGCTCTAAGTTCACTACTGATCTCTTCTAAATAACTTTCCAGTTGTGCCTTTTTCTCTTTTACATAGTCATCATTGTATGAGACGGCACAAATTGTAGCGTAAGCTTTTTCAAAGTATTGTCTTGCTGAACCGACCATATTTGCAGTCCTCGCTGAAAGCCCCCGTTTTATCTGGCTTTCTACATTTATTTTAAGCTGAAATCGCTCGAGCCTACGGTCTTCATTAACGAACTGTTGAGTGTCTACTTTGCCTTTACTATGCTCAGAGCGCAGCAGTTGGCGTAATTTCTTTATGCCCTGAACTAATGCGATGATTTGTTTGTCGTTATCAGGAAGTGCTATCGAGTCTGAGTCTGCTGTTTTTTCTGGTGCCGTATTTAAGCGCTCTTGCGACTCGTGTAAACGACTTTTCAACTCTCTTGAAGTCGGAGACAATTCCACCATTGCAGCTAAAGCGTCATGCACGCGGCGCTGAATGATACGGATCATGACTTCAGACATCGGAATATTGCTGCCATTCATGATGACGTCTTCCGCTTCTTCTATTACGCGTTTTTGCTTAGCAAGTTCTTTGCGTCTCTCTGCTTCTTGTTTCTCTTTATGTTGCTGGATCGCGCTTACCCAAACTGCTATGACGATAAGTGCAACAATCAACATTATTATAATAGAAACAAACATACTGAAATCTCTTTCATGTAACCACCAGTGTAATTTTTTAATCTTACATGAATTCGTACTATTCTGAACAGGTTTACGACAATAACCTGTAAAAAAGATAAAGAATTCATTATTTTTTAGTATAGTCGATGCCTAAATGAGCGGTTAGTTTTAATAAAAGATAGTCGCCAAGTTTAACTTGGTGGTTTGCTAAAGCGTGTCAAAGTATCTGCTATTTGGCCAAATGACTGTCGGAGCGTCTGTGAAAATGCTGATATTTAGCACCTCTTGGCTACCTCATTTATACCAAATGTGCTAGCCTACATAAGGTCGTATCAGGCGGTACTTATCGCTTTGCACTAAACTCGCTAACAAAAAGCGGTTTTGCTATGGGCTGATGCTCAACATCAAGAGATCATAAGAATAAAAGCAATATGAAATTACAACAATTGAGATATATCGTCGAAGTGTTGAATCACAACCTTAATGTGTCAGCGACGGCGGAAAGTTTATATACCTCTCAACCTGGTATTTCAAAGCAAGTGCGTATGCTTGAAGATGAGTTGGGGGTACAAATTTTTGGCCGTAGCGGTAAGCATTTAACGCATGTTACGGGCGCGGGTAATGAAATTATTAATATTGCTCGTGAGATCCTCTCTAAAGTGGAAGGGATCAAAGCGGTTGCAAATGAACATACCTTACCAGATCAAGGTAAACTGAACATCGCAACGACGCATACACAAGCTCGTTACGCGTTGCCTCCTGTGATCCAGGGGTTTATGAAAAAATACCCGGCGGTTTCTCTACATATGCACCAAGGTACGCCACAGCAAATCTCTGATGCTGCCGCTCGAGGTGATGCTGACTTTGCTATCGCTACCGAGGCGCTGCACTTGTACAGTGATCTGGTTATGTTACCTTGTTATCACTGGAATCGCAGTATTGTGGTCGCCAAAGACCATCCTCTTGCACAAAAAGGCAGTGCACTGACGGTGCAAGACGTCGCTAAATATCCGTTGATCACTTATGTGTTTGGTTTTACTGGCCGCTCAGAACTGGATAAAGCATTTAATGCTCATGGTTTGGAGCCACACATCGTGTTTACAGCAACAGATGCTGATGTGATTAAAACCTATGTAAGATTAGGGCTCGGTGTTGGCGTATTAGCATCAATGGCACTTGATGAAAAGTCTGATAGTGACTTAGTTTGTATCGATGCGAGTCACTTATTTGAAGCTAGTACAACGAAAATCGGTTTCAGAAAAGGAAGCTTCTTAAGAGGCTATATGTACGACTTTATTGAGCGATTTGCACCGCACCTCACAAAAGATGTGGTAGAGCGCGCAAGTTTGCTGCGAAATCAAGATGATATCGACAAGCTGTTTGAAGGTATGACGCTTCCAGTAAAGTGAGGCGCTTGAAAAGCATATGAAAAAGGCCTCAACAGAGGCCTTTTTTGATTCTGTTATTCGTACGGGAGCGGATCTGTTGCGTGGTTTAGCTCAAACGCTTCGAGACGCTCTTGGCAAGCTCCACACTTACCGCAAGCTTTTTCGCGGCCGTTGTAACACGTCCAAGTGTCAGCGTAATCTAATCCCATTTTTAGACCGTCAGTCAGGATATCAATTTTTGAGTTGTTAAGGTAAGGACTAACAATTTTAACGGCGTCGTAGTTCGCAATGCGACAAACATCATCCATCTTTTTAACGAACTCTGGGCGGCAATCCGGATAAATTGCATGATCGCCAGAGTGAGCACCGTAAAAGACCTTATTTGCTTTTAAAGAGACAGCGTAACCTACCGCAAGAGAAAGCAGAATCATATTGCGGTTAGGCACAATCGTGCTCTTCATGCTCTCTTCTTCATAGTGGCCTTCTGGCACGTCGATGTCATCTGTTAGGCTAGAGCCTGACAATAATTGATTGATAGCCGAAATATCAACGACCTTATGAGCAACGCCGAGTTTTGCACATACGTCAGCGGCAACTTGTAACTCTTTTACATGTCGCTGGCCATAGTTAAAAGACAGTGCATAAACCTCATGGCCCTCGCGGACAGCCTTGTTTAATACAGTGTAAGAGTCCATTCCGCCGGAATAGATGACGACAACTTTTTCGCTCATAGGTGATTTGCCTCGATTTTGATAGAGGTTTACTTCAGGGCGCGATATACTACACGGCCGCTGGAGAAATGACAATTTTCTCGCGGTATTTTTCGACAACTTTATCTTAAACACGGGGCCATTTTGTACAAGGTTAACGAAATATTTGAAACAATTCAGGGTGAAGCAAGCTTCACTGGTACGCCTTCAATCTTTTTACGTTTGCAGGGCTGTCCAGTTGGTTGTGCTTGGTGTGATACCAAACAAACCTGGGAAACCAACGACACTTTTATTGTTTCATTGGATAACACTGTAGAAAAAAAGGCTGACTCAGAGTGGTGGGCGAACGCGAGCGCTGACGAAATCTTGGCGATTTTCGAGGCGCGGGGCTACCAGGCCAAACATGTGGTGATCACCGGTGGTGAACCTTGTATGTTTGATCTTCGCCCGTTATGCGAGTTATTACATCGTAAAGGGTACAGCACACAAATTGAAACCAGCGGCACCTTTGAGATCCTTGCACCAGCTGAAACTTGGGTTACCGTGTCGCCAAAAGTTAATATGCGTGGAGGCTACAAAGTACTTCCAAGTGCGATGGCTCGTGCCGATGAGATAAAGCACCCCGTTGCGATGCAAAAGCATATTGAGGAATTAGAAGCGTTATTTGCACAAACTGGGGTTGAACCAAAGCTAGTGTATCTTCAGCCAATCAGCCAAAAAGCTAAAGCCACTAAGCTTGCAATAGACAATTGCAAAGCGAAAAATTGGCGCTTATCAGTTCAAGTGCACAAATATTTAGGGATTAACTAAAGCGATTTGCCTAAGCGTATTTTTGCTAAAAATGCGGTGTGTTTAAGCTGGGGCATTGAACAAAGCGCGGTGCTTAGGCGTTAAGCTCTATATAGGAGTTAATAACACTCGTTACTGACCATTTCGATCATTCTTTGCGTTTCACCACTGTTTTCAAATTGGTAGAGATTACGATTGATATCTTTGAGCAATTCACGCCAGTGTGGTTTTTGCTTGCTAAGCGCAAAGTAGAGGTGGTTATATTTTATAGGTGGTGTTACGTTTTCTATGTTTCTCAGTAATTCAATTTTCTCGGCTCTAGGTAAGTCTGAATAATTGACCGTAAAGCGCAGCACCTTTGGATCGCCTATTACTAAATTTACGCGTTTACCGACGAGTAACTTCACCAACTGTAAATCATTGACGGCTTCTACCGTAACAAATTCACCATTATCCATCATAGCATCAAATTCAGGGGTATTCTGATAACCCCTCACGACACCAATGAGCTCATTCTTAACTGAGTTTAGATTGCCATCAAAGCGGTCTTCTTCACCTCTTCGCTTCAAAAAGCCGATTTCACCACCAGGAAAGGCATTAGATAAAGCAAGTAGCTCTCTGCGGGTCTTATTCTTGTGATTGTCAGAAGGAGCTGAGTCCTCAATGTAATACTCTGGGAATAAGATATCAGCTTTGCCCGTTTCTGCTGCTCTTACAGCTCGAGCCCAAGGCAAAAATTCAACATACACTTGATAATCTAAGTCGGTGAGCAGTGCGACGACAAACTGGAAGGCCCAGCCTTTATTGCAGAGGTTTGCACCGATATAAGGTGGCCAATCTAATGTCACGACATGAATGAATGCATTTTTGCCTTTCTTATTGTATAGATAACCCCCTTGGTATTTTTCCCCAGAAACAAGGCGAAATTCACCATCCTTAAAGTAGGCAACGTTTAAATTCTCCCCATAGATGAAGCTACTAAACATGAGAAAAAGCAAGAGTAATAAGGTCTTTACAATCATCTAAGTCAAAAAAGCGTAGCGAATAGATAAAGTGTAGTGAAAGGTGGTGAAATTAAAAGGAATAATATAAAAAACAAAGGGGCAGTGATGCCCCCTTCTTGGTAATCTAGAATGTGAAGCTTTACTCTTACTGCACTAATTCTTGTTCAGAGAATGTGTCTGCAAAGAGTGGGCTGGTTAGGTAACGCTCTGCAGCGCTTGGCAAAATAACCACGATGTTTTTATCAGCATTTTCAGGTTGCTCGGCAATACGCTTTGCGGCAACTAGGGCTGCGCCTGAAGAAATACCTACTAAAATACCTTCGTCTTTCATCAGCTGATGTGCCATTGCTATTGCATCTTCATTAGAGACCAACTCTACGCCGTCAATCAGCTCAAGATCTAGGTTGCCCGGAATAAACCCTGCACCGATCCCTTGAATTTTGTGTGGACCCGGTTTTACTTCGTCGCCCGCAAGGGTTTGCGTGATAACAGGTGAGTCAACTGGCTCAACAGCAATTGACTTAACATTTAGGCCTTTTTCATTTTTCAGATAGCGTGAAACACCGGTGATCGTGCCACCTGTACCAACGCCTGCAACGAAGTAATCGATATTACCCTCAAGTGCATCATAAATTTCTGGACCCGTTGTTTCAAAGTGGATCTTCGGGTTTGCTGGGTTTTCAAACTGTTGCAGTAACACGTACTTTTCGGGGTTACTTGCTTGGATTTCATTTGCTCTTTCAATTGCGCCTTTCATGCCCTTAGCGCCTTCGGTTAGTACTAAATTTGCACCAAGTGCCTTTAGCAGTTTACGGCGCTCAAGGCTCATCGTATTTGGCATAGTAAGCGTCAGCTTATAACCACGAGAGGCCGCAACAAAAGCCAGTGCAATACCAGTGTTACCTGAAGTTGGTTCAATAAGTTCTTTACCTTCGCTAAGAAGGCCCGCTTTTTCAGCTTCCCAGATCATAGACGCACCAATACGGCATTTAACGCTGAAGCTTGGGTTACGCGCTTCCACTTTTGCGTATACGTTGCCGCCAGAAACGCGATTGATTTTAACCAGCGGTGTATTACCAATAGTTAGACTGTTGTCTGCATATACTTTAGTCATTTGTGTTCCCTAATCTAGGTTTACTTGTATTCCATCACTTTACTGTGCATTTCGCAAAACGAAAGGAAAGATTGGCTATAAGATATATCAAATTTGCTTATAGCCAATAGTTATTTAAACGTTGATACTTAAATCAACCAAGCATAACTGAACTTCATAAATACCGTCTTTTCGTCTTTAGTTATCTTTGATAAATCATCGTCTTGATAACCATGATCGGAATAGCCTGCAAAGAAAACGGTTTGTGGGTTTAGTTTGTAGGAATAGAGCAGTTGGGTGCTGATGCTTTTATAAGTCGCGTCAACATCGTCATTATAATTGCTCTGGTTTCTCGAAATATCTGTATTGATGATTGCCAATCTCAAATAGCTATTAATGTTGAATTGGTAAGTCAGGCGTATATCGCTCAGATTTGCGGTATAAACTTCCGCGCCATTCGCTTTCATTTTTTCGAATGTATGGCGCAATCTAACCTCAAAATGTTTGCCAAGATTGACGTTAATAACCGGACGGGCGAAGTACAAATCACCAACACGGTTGTTTGCAAGGTCAACGCGGTTTCCTTTACTTAAGTTCAAGCCTGCGAAAACGCCGGCCATTGGCTTAAATTCCATGTAGGTCCACTGTGAATTCTCGGTAAATAGATCGGTATTGCCGTCAATTGCTAAACGGGTTTCATCATGTCGCAGTCCCGTGCGTTTTCTGTGTTCAACACCGAAATCAAGAAAGCTTTGCAATGGGCCGTCAACTGCAAAGTTAGTTTGCACTTCTTTTTCTAATAACTCGTCTTGCTCGTTGTGGGAAATATCCCAGTCGGCGTACCAACGTGCACGGTTCCACCAGTTGTTGTCATCGCCATACCAACGGTACTCACCACCGAAAAGAAATTTATTAAAGTCGACCTGATTGATAAAGCCCATATCGGTTCTAAGTGCTGCATCGCGAGCTTGATAGCTGGTAAATGCTTTCCAATGCTTGCGATTGTGCTCATAATTAACGTAATAGCCAGCACCACGGTCATCTTCGTCAATCACTCTGAGTACACTTTCGTTTAGGTCGCACTCAGCGAGCGTACTATCACATAACGCTTCAGCAAAAGCGCTATCATAGTTTGTGTCTGAGCCAATTAACTGTACCTGTAAAGTATCGTTATCAGTTGGCTTGTATTTGGCGTCTATACTCGCAACTTGGTTGCGGTAGTCGTCGCTTTGCCTAGTTGTTGATGTTACGCCTACAGACAAGGTTTTGTTTAGGTCATGACGATATCTAAGCGCCATGTTTTGGCTTTTTCTCTCTAATGAGACAACACTTGAGCCCAAATTTCCGGGAACTACGACATTGAGTCTTTCATCGTTGGCAATAAATCCCGCAAAAGTGTGACCATTTTTATTACCAGTAAGCTTGACGCCATAATCGGGTGCCGAAATATTCCGAGTATGAATAAGGTTAAGGTGAGAAGAAAAGTAATCGGAATTATCTAAAAAGAACGCCCGTTTTTCAGGGAAGAATAGGCTAAAGCTATTGTTAACGCTTAATTGTCCTGTGTCAGCTTCAACTTGTGAGAAATCGGGGTTTAGTGTTGCGTTTAGCGTCGTATCTGGTGTGATAGCCCACTTTACGTCTAAACCAGGCTCGACATTATTGTCGGCTTGCCAAGGCTCTGCGATACCATCATTAATGTCGCGAGATTCTTGTCTATTGGTGACAAGTGTTGGAATGACAGCAAAGTTATTACCTTGCTTAGCCTTAGCAAACCCTTGATATTTTGGCATTTGACAGATCCAGCAAGAATTTGCATGTTGTAATTGCATGCTGGAGATACGCAACCTTTCATTTCTTGGATAAAAACGTAGAAACTCTAAAGCCATGGTTTTGCTATCAAGGGAGTCGTTAAAATTTAACACACGAAGTGGGATTTCAACTTCAACAACATAACCGTCTTTGTTTATCTTTCCGACACTATCCCAGATCCCATTCCAAGAACCGTTCTCACTTTTAGTAAGTTCGTTTTCAATTGAGTCTTGTTGTACACCTAGTGGATTGATGAAAAACTGATAAGCGCTTTGGGCGTTGTTAAATGAATCAATTTTAATGCCGACAAGATCATCTTCCCAGGCGCGGTCCCGGTCACGATAAAATGCGCGGATCAACTCAGGATTAGGGTCCTTAGCATCAAAAGCAATAAACAAAGAGTGACCATTCTCATATACGTAGGCCTTAGTTTGTACTGGACTTGACTGGTTTTCATATGGCCAAGTGATGTTGTTGATATCTATTTCTAATGCACGTTGCCAAATAGCGGTTTCAAGTACACCATCAATTTTTGCAGAACTATCGATAAATGGGATTTTATTTGGCTCTAGTGCCCATGCTTGACTAGATAGACCAAGCGCGACAAAAGAGTAGGTTACAGCTTTAAGCATGAATTTAATTATTTTACAGGGACTTTTGTTAATATTAGATAATAAGCAATGAGCTGAAACAATTTATTTTCGTCAAGTTGCAATTATTTACGTTAGGTGGCGAATATGTATACATAAATTGTACAAATCGATTTATCTCCATCGAATTAATAGCAAATATGGTCAAAAACATGTTACAACAACGCCTTTGAAAATCGGCTAGGAAGTAACTATGTCTCTTATATTGAAGCTAGTGGCGGGTATCGTCGTTGGTATGTTGGTGGGTTTGTACTTGCCAACGGTGTTAGTTGAGCTCTTATACACCTTCAAGGTGATCATAGGGCAACTTATCAGCTTTACTATTCCTCTGATAATCCTGCTTTTTATTGCTTCGGGTATAGCAGGCTTACCAAAGGGATCGGGCCACTTGCTTGGTAAGACTGTCGGCTTTGCTTATGGGTCAACCATTATTGCAGGCACGTTGGCATTTTTATTAGTTAATGCTTTCATTCCGTTCTTTGACGGTGGCATTGCTTATCAGGCTGTAGAAGAGTCTCATCTTAAGAGCTTTATTAATATCGAGGTCCCGCCGCTTATGGGAGTGATGACGGCACTTGCAACGGCATTTATCTTTGGTATTGGAATGAGCCAGTGCGGTTTAACTAAACTAAAAGGTGTTACTGACGAAGCGAGAGATGTGATAGACGCACTGCTTGCGAAAGTCATTATTCCAGTATTACCACTTTACATTGCAGGTGTTTTTGCTGAAATGGCAGTAGCAGGTACGGTATTCGACACCCTAAGTACGTTTGGCGTGGTATTGCTTGCCGCGATTATTATGCATTGGTTATGGCTAAGCACCTTGTTTGTGGCGAGCGGTCTGTTACTTGGTAGAAATCCACTAGAATTAATCAAAAATATGCTACCTGCATATTTTACAGCTATTGGTACTATGTCGAGCGCGGCAACTATTCCAGTTTCTCTTCGTGCAAGTAAATCTAATAATGTGAACGAAGAGGTTGCTAATTTTACCGTACCACTTTGTGCCACGATCCATTTGTCAGGGTCGACTATTACCATAGTGACTTGCGCGATGGCTGTGATGTTGCTTTCTCCTGACATGGTGGTACCGTCATTATCAGAAATGTTGCCATTTATCTTTATGCTTGGTGTAGTAATGATTGCGGCTCCTGGTGCGCCGGGCGGTGCAGTTATGTCTGCACTTGGATTATTGACTAGCATGCTCGGTTTTAATGAGGGCGCAGTGGCATTGATGATTGCTTTATACTTGGCACAAGATAGTTTTGGTACGGCATGTAATGTAACCGGTGACGGTGTGATTGCACTTTGGGTCGATAAATTTTCCAAGCAAAGCTGAGCCATACAAAAATAAACCTACTTTGAGCCGCTATTACTAAAATGTTGTAGCGGCTGAAACAAAAATCACAAAGCGGTGAAATTATAATCAAAGCTTCTTTTATGAATTAACTATTTAGTTAAATCATATCAAAATTGTATTTTTCTCTTGTCTCTATCGTTATGCTTTTAAAAAATATGTGGTAATCTCAAACATCTGGAAGCGGGGCTGTTGGTTGCTTCGCTCCTTTTACCAATATATATGTAGAGGGTGTGCCATTGATTAATGTGCTTTTAGTTGATGATCATGAACTTGTCAGGACTGGCATAAAACGCATTTTAGATGATGTGCGTGGCTTTAAGGTGGTAGGAGAAGCCAAAACCGGTGAGGAAGCCGTAACCTTTTGTCGCCAAAGTGAGCCTGACATTGTGCTAATGGACATGAACATGCCCGGTATTGGTGGATTGGAAGCGACCAAAAAGATTTGCCGTTATTGTCCAGATGTAAAAGTTATTGTGCTTACCGTACATTGTGAAGATCCTTTCCCAAGCAAGGTAATGCAAATTGGTGCACATGGTTACCTAACAAAAGGAGCTGGCCCTGATGAAATGATCAATGCAATTCGTGCGGTTAATGCTGGCCAGCGTTATATTGCGCCAGAAATTGCTCAGCAAATTGCACTTGCGCAATTTAGTGGCCGCAATGACGAAAACCCTTTTCAATCGCTATCGGAAAGAGAATTACAGATCATGCTCATGATCACTAAAGGTGAGAAAGCACAGAATATTGCAGATCGCTTGAACTTAAGCTCTAAGACGGTAAATAGCTATCGCTATCGCATGTTTGAGAAGCTCAATGTGAGCGGTGATGTGGAATTAACCCACTTGGCTATTCGCCATAAAATGATCGATATAGATAGCAGTCATTAAGTTTTTTAAATGACTGAATTTGACTATAAACCTTTCCTCAAGACGTTAACAACAGAACCTGGTGTGTACCGCATGTACGATGTGGACGACCAGGTTATCTATGTTGGTAAAGCAAAAAACCTCAAAAAACGGGTTTCTAGCTACTTCCGTACAAATATCACAGATAGTAAAACGCGGGTATTGGTCAGTAATATTGACCATATTGAAGTCACGTTAACGAATACCGAAACCGAAGCGCTGCTCTTAGAAAATAACTTAATTAAGAAATACCAACCACGATATAACATTCTCTTAAGAGATGATAAAAGTTATCCGTATATTTTTCTGAGTGCTCATCAGCATCCAAGACTCGCATTTCATCGTGGTAGTAGAAAACAAAAAGGCGAATATTTTGGCCCTTTTCCTAGTAGTGCTGCAGTATCGGAAAGTTTGAGGTTAATGCAGAAGATTTTCCCTGTTAGGCAATGTGAAGATGCGTATTACCGCGCACGCAGCCGACCTTGTTTGCAGTATCAGCTAAAAAGATGTTCAGGACCATGCGTTGGCAAGGTAAGCGATGAAGAATACCAAGAACAAGTTGCCATGGTTCGACAGTTTTTGACGGGACGTTCACAGGACGTTATCTCAGCGCTGGTGAAACGAATGGAAAGCGCCAGTGTGTCTTTGGATTTTGAGAAAGCAGCAAAACACAGAGATCAAATTGCATTATTAAGGCAAATGCAAGAACAGCAGTCTATAGCAGGAAACTTTGCAGAGCTTGATGTCATCGGTTATGAGCAGAAGAACGGTTTAGTGGCCATCCATGTACTGATGATAAGGGAACATAAGGTACTTGGGACGAAAACACATTTTCCAAAAGTACCAAAAGATTCTGGTGCAGATGAAGTGCTAACCTCTTTCCTTGGACAATATTATATTTCAACGGGTAACCACGCTAGAATTGCTAAAGAAATTGTATTGCCATTCGAAATAGAAGAGGGAAGTGCATTAGAAGCCGCGCTGACTCAAGTTTCGAAGCGCAAAGTTAATTTCAAATTTAATGTTCGCGGGGAGCGAGCCCAATATCTTGCATTGGCAAATAAAAATGCACAAAACAGTATTGAAGTTAAACAAAGTGCACAAGACTCAATCACCAAACGATATGCCAAACTAAAAGCAGTGCTAGGGCTTTCAGACATTCAAAGAATGGAGTGTTTTGATATCAGTCATACCATGGGAGAAAACACGGTCGCATCGTGTGTTGTATTTGATGGTCAAGGGCCAAACAATAGAGAGTATCGCAGATATAACGTCACAGGGATCACCCCTGGGGATGATTACGCAGCGATGGATTTTGCATTAAATAAGCGCTACGGCAAAATGTCGGATGAAGCGAAAGTACCCGATATTATTTTTATTGATGGTGGTAAGGGGCAGTTAGGTAGGGCGGAATCTTTCTTCGCTGATTGGCAACTCAATAAAATGCCGATACTGATAGGGGTTGCAAAAGGCACAAGCCGAAAGCCAGGATTAGAAACATTGCTAATCGATGGTGGTCGTAAAACTGTGAATGTCGAAAGTGATTCACCTGCATTACACCTTATCCAGCATATCCGCGACGAATCACATCGCTTTGCCATTGCTGGGCATCGTAATAAAAGACAAAAACAAAGAACGCAATCTGTGCTTGAAGAGATTGAAGGCGTAGGTCAGAAAAGACGTCAAGCACTACTTAAGTTTTTAGGAGGCATGCAGGGAGTTAAATCTGCAAATATACATCAATTAAAGCAAGTTCCTGGGATCAGCCCTGAAATGGCTGAAAAGATATTTAATCATTTGCATGACAAAGCTTAAGCAATCATGCGAACATAGAAAAAAAGACAATACCAAGTAGTTATGTGGAATATTCCAAATACGCTCACAACATTTAGATTGCTACTCATTCCCGTGTTTGCAGTCGTTTTTTATCTTCCTTATTCATGGGCGTTTTTTGCCGCCGCTTTTATTTTCTGGTTAGCTTCCGTTACCGATATCCTCGATGGCTATCTTGCGCGTAAGTTGGAACAGTCAACACCATTTGGTGCTTTTTTAGATCCTGTTGCCGACAAGGTGATGGTCAGTGTTGCTTTAGTGATACTTGCTACACACTATGATAATTATTTCATTACTATTTCTGCTGTTGTCATTATTAGTAGAGAAATAGTTATTTCTGCGCTGCGTGAATGGATGGCTGAACAAGGTAAAAGAGGAAGTGTTGCTGTATCTTGGCTGGGCAAATTCAAAACAGCTGCACAGATGTTAGCTATTATAGGTTTGATTTGGCAATTATCAGATTGGATGACAATGCTAAGTTACGCACTTTTAGCTATCGCGACATTGCTAACATTAGTTTCTATGATCCAGTATCTCTATGCTGCAAAAGGAGAATTGACTAATTCTTGACTTGAAATGATTATAAACCCAGCGGTTTAGATAAATTTTGAGCAAACGATTCAAAACATTCATTTTTTATGTTGACGCGTTCCAGAACTTCTGTAGAATGCGTCCGTGTTGAGAGGGCAGTATGTCATCTAAATGAAATTTAGATAGCATCACCTAGCAAGTTAAAGTTTAAAGAAACTTAGTAAATAAGTGGATTTAAATAATGGAACGCGAGTATAGCTCAGCTGGTAGAGCGCGACCTTGCCAAGGTCGAGGTCACGAGTTCGAACCTCGTTACTCGCTCCAAATTTGCGGCGGAATGGCAGAGTGGCCATGCAGCGGATTGCAAATCCGTCTACCTCGGTTCGACTCCGGGTTCCGCCTCCATTTCTCAACATATCCACATGCGAAAGCAAGCCCGATGCCCGGGTGGTGGAATTGGTAGACACAAGGGATTTAAAATCCCTCGCTGGTAACAGCGTGCCGGTTCAAGTCCGGCCCCGGGCACCATTTATATCGGGATTTGTATGTAACAAATCTAAATGGTTTTTATGTACAAAACGGAACGCGAGTATAGCTCAGCTGG
>NZ_PNDS01000016.1 GCF_005886535.1 Pseudoalteromonas sp. S2755 | reverse complement strand
TTGTCCGTCGTCGTTTTTGGAGTGTTTCACAGTAAGCGGTTATTGTTCGCTCTCTTCCAACCGCGCCGTGGAATACCCGAGAAAATTGCGTAGTGAGTTTTATCCAGTTTTCAGGCTCTATATTGAGTCGAGTGAGTATGGGTTGTGACTCAAAGATATAGCCTCGTTTGTCGGCGCGAATACATTGGCCTGTGAGTTCAACCAACTCATTATAGGATTTGAGCTCGAAAGGCAATCCTTTTGGCATATGTTTTCGTGGGCTGCCAGCAAAGCGTAGTAGGCTTCTTGGCTGATTACCCCGTTTAGCATGGTCGATGCGTTTTTTGATGCTGGTGTAGTCTGAGGTTTCAGGCGTTGTGGTAATTTTGGCTCGAATTGGGTTTAGGTCTACGTAAGCGAGGCAGGCAGCCAGTGCAGCTTCATCCAATAGTGCTTGGGATTTGAATCGTCCTTCCCAAAAACGGCCTGTACAATTATCTTCTTTATTTGCTCGGCGGGCGATGTCTTCGTTGAGTACCCGCATAAACCAGCTAATATCTGCGAGCCTTTCTTTGTACTTATCAACTAGCTCATTGAGTATCAATTGCTCCGATTCATTGAGTGGCTCACCTTCAATAAATTTTTGGCTTACCCAATTACCTTTAAACAGCTTGTGCCACCGTATCACAACTGCTTTATCCGACAGGCGCCTAGCCTTTTTATCATCAACATATAAAACAATGTGAGTGTGATTACTCATCACCGCATAAGCACAGATATCAATACAAAACACAGATCCCAACATCAATAGTTTCTCTTCAACCCAATCCCGGCGGTGTTCGTATGATTTTCCAGTAAATTTATCTTCACCGCACAGAAACGCACGCCTTACGCAACGGGAGATACAGTGATAGTATTTGGTGTCGGTTAAACTGATTTGTCTTTTACGGGCAGTTGCCATAGTTCAGTTTCCTCAGTCCTTTGAGTACAGAATTAAAGCTTAGGCAGTATCTTTGGAAGGTGCAAATTAGTGGTGGGTGTCAGCGATTTAAGCGCAAATTAGTGGTGGGTGTCAGCGATTAAAATGTCGAAAACTATAGATTATTTACTTCATATCCATACTCTTCCAGATGACCTGAAGAATGCTCTTAATAACCCTGAAGATTTCCTTTGGGGTACAGCGCAACTTTATTCTAAGTTGATCGAGACTAGGTATCTTTGGAAAGTCTGGCAAATAGATGAGTTTGGCGAATTATGGATTGAGGTCAATTTCATTGATAGTGACAGCAGCCCTAAGTTCGAGACACTCAAGATTGGTCCAGGCACATACTCTAAAGTAGAAAGTGAACCTTATCTGGTGCTAGTAGAGCCCTAATATTCGAATAACAAAGTGCTTCATCCGACCACCTACACTCCGCTCGCTTTGTGATGTACGCTACGCTATCACAAAGCGGCTCCATTCCGGCGTCGGCTGAGCACGGCGTTAGCCGCCATTGCATTCTGCAGGTTTTAAATGAAAGTTGATTTAAGAAAGTCTCCGTTACAAATGTTTAGCCGCCAGTTAGTGAGGTTAAAGTACGTACAGCATATTCAAAATGATTTGAACATCGAAACAACACGCAAGTTTGACAGCTAAATTAGATATCTAAACCAAACTTACGTGTTTCATTTGGTTGCGTATTGGCAAGATTTTGTTGAGTCTCTCGTGCGTCGAAAATTTACGGACATCAAGTCCTATAGCGGGTCTCATCCTTTAGATGATTTACTTGCTCAGAATGTTGAAAATAAACTGAAAAGGTTTAACACTCCCAATACAAAAAATATTGACCAATTACTTAAAGATGCTTTCGGATTAACGAAAGTTACGACTTGTTGGGATACTGATGATTTTTCACGTGTTCAAGCAAAGGAAAGGCTTGATGGAATCTTATTATCTCGGCATCAAATTGCGCATCGAGGGCTTACTTCAAGAGAATTAAGCTATGAATCGAACTTTGAAGACATGGAGTTCATTTTTGAGTTAGCTACTCTTCTTCAAAAAGCAGTTGATGATCATGCAATTTAATAGTGTCGGCTAACAAATAACTTGAAAGCGGATAAAATTGGAAACAATACAGACACCCACTGTTATCTATTCACCATAGTTACGGCAGTTTCGACTGAGAATTACAAACAAGTGTTCACCACTCATATCAAAAGTGTTTCTAAAATAAGCGAGTTTTTGGCGTTTACGTATTTCTCGACGTCAAAATCAGCTTATCGCGCACGGCATGGGGGAGGCTACGGTTAGCGCAGCTTGAGGCGTTATTGCTAAAGCCTTTATTTGGTCCAGCCAGCAAACGTTCACAATTTGCTAGGTTTGTGCGCAGTCGTTTTTTGAGTGTTTTACAATAAGTGGTCAACACTCGCTCTCGGCCATTCTTCAATGAATTTCTAAGTTATCCAGTTGCTTTTGAACAGCTTGTGCCAGCGTATCACAATGACTTTATCAGATATGCGCTTAGCCTTTTTATCATCAACATGCAAAAACCAACTTAAGAGATAAACAGGCTCTTGTGCTAAATAACCTCAAGCTAAGTAAATTTTACGCAAATTATACGGCAACGAAATTTCGACAAGGATAGAATAAAGACATAGCGCAAGTTGGAGTCACTATGTTTTCCGAGAATGGATTTATTGCCAAGAACGAGTATCTCGTTAGTTTACTGGTTTTGCTATTAACCAGTGCTTTTGCTGTTATCTTAGACTCGCTGTTACATTCGGCGATCAGTGTATTGTTGGTATTGCAGTTGGGCGTTGTTGTTGTTTCTCTCATCGCAAAACGTTGGATGGCACTGGGAGTGGCGATTGCTAGCAGTTTAGTGTTCAACTTCTTCATCACAGAGCCCAGATACACGCTTCATATGAATAATACCGAAGACGTGGTCAATTTAGTGGTATTTATCGCGGTGGCATTAGCTACCAGCTATTTATCGAGCTATATCAAAGAGCAAAAGCAGCTGCTTTTAGTTGCGAATGTACGCTCCAATATCTTGTTGTCGGTTTCTCATGATTTACGTACACCGCTCGCTGCGGTGATGGGCGCGCTCGAAACGCTAGAAACCTATCATGATAAGTTAGACCAAGATGAGCAAAACGAGTTGTTGGGATCGGCACGCTCTGAAAGCCACCGTTTGTTTCGCTATATCGAAAATATCTTGCAAGCCACCAAGTTACAGCATCAGGGAGATGAGCTTTCACTTTTTAAGCAACCAACATCAATTGATGTATTGATTGATAACGTCATTTTGCGGCTAGGTGCGCCATGCGTCTCGAGAATGCCACAGAACATGAGCCCAATTCTCACGATACAAGCTGCACTCATTGAACAAGCCCTGTTTAACTTAATCGAAAATGCAGTCACCTTTAGTCCCGATGGAGAGCGGGTTGAGATTTCCTTTGGAGAAACGCAGCAAGCGTTGTTGATATTTATTCAGGATAATGGTCCCGGGATCCCCGTCGCTCGACAAAAAGAAGTCTTTAGCGCCTTTAGCTCGTTTCGACAAAGCGTCAGTAAAGACGGTGGCAGTGGCTTAGGGCTGAGTGTGGCGAGAGGTATTATTCGTGCGCACGGCGGTGATATTCGCATTTTGCCGACGACGCAAGGCTGCACAATGGAAGTTAGTTTGCCAAAAGAGGAGGCGCATTGATGACCCACACCATTCTATTGATTGACGATGAAGAAGAGATCCGTCGTTTTATCCGCTTAGCATTAAAAGCTGAAGGGCTGAATTATGTGGAAGCCAGCACCGGGAAGGAAGCCATGTCGGTGCTAAAAGGTGAGCTGCCAGACTTGGTGATCTTAGATCTTGGGCTACCAGATTTTGATGGGTATAGCATTTTGAAGAAGATCCGAGAAACCAGCAAGCTACCTGTATTGATCTTAACTGCACGAGATCAAGAGGCCGAGAAGATTAAACTGCTGGAGGGCGGCGCAAACGACTACCTGACGAAGCCTTTTAGCATCAAAGAGCTGGTGGTGCGCGTCAAAGTGCTATTACGAGATTTAGTACCGAACAAACGCTTGCTTGCCATTGACTATGGCAAGTTGATGATAGATTTACAAAAGCATCAAGTCATTATGGATAACGCACCATTAGCACTGTCGAAAAAGGAATTTGCACTACTTAGTATGCTTGCGCAAAGAGCACAAGAGTTAGTCAGTCAGCAAACCTTATTAAAGCAAATTTGGGGCGAAAGCCATGTCGAAGATAGTCATTATTTACGGATTGTGGTCAGCCAGTTACGTAAGAAACTCAGTGACGATGCTGCCACACCAAAAATTATAGAAACTGAGCCCGGGGTTGGTTATCGGTTTTTACTTTTACCGCTCAATAAGCATTTCTCATAACGGAGTATATAGAGGTTGTTATGGCACAATTTGTAGTTATTGGTTTAGGTCGATTTGGTTTTGCGGCTTGTTTGGAATTAAAACGACTTGGAAACAAAGTGATAGGGGTAGATAGTCGCGAACGTGTGGTGAACCAAGTTGTTGAGCATATTGATTATGCCACCTCTTTGGATGCGACCGATGAAACGGCATTACGCCAGCTGGATATTACAAGAAGCAAAGCGGTACTGGTCGCCATTGGTGAAAACCTAGAAGCGAGCATTTTATGTGTACTGTCGCTAAAGAACTTAGGCGTTGAGCAAATTTGGGTTAAGGCCAGCTCAGAAGCGCATCATACAATTTTATCTCGTTTAGGCGTAACACGTGTGATCCACCCTGAAGAAGAAATGGGGATCAAGGTTGCACAAGCACTGAATTACCCTATGGTCAATCAATATATGCAGTTGGGACATGGCTTTTATATGGTGGAAGTCATCGTGAATAAATTAAGCTGCGGGCAGTCTTTGGCAACCCTATTAAAGCGTGCAAAGGGCGAAATCAAGGCTGTGTTAGTGCAGCGCGGTAAAACGTGTTATACCAATCCGGCAGAGTCATTTTTGATCAACGAAGATGATAAAGTGATCCTCAACGGTCAGTTAAAAGCGTTAAATTCTATCGCGCTAAAACTGGAGGCGTAATGAAAACATGGAGCCCCCATTATTTCCCCTATTCAAATAGTAAGCTCAAAGCCCGCAAAAAGCCGCTGAGGCTAAGTCCCCCTGCAGTTCTGTTTATAGGGTTTTGTGGGCTGATAGCTTTAGGTACTATGTTGCTGCTACTACCGATAGCACACACCCAAGACATCAAAGTGATGCAAGCGCTATTTACTGCAACTTCCGCGGTAACGGTAACAGGGCTTGCCGTATTGAGTACGCCACATGATTTTACCACCTTTGGTCATCTCGTAATTGCTAGCCTTATTCAAATCGGTGGACTTGGTTTTATGACCATTACGGTTGTAGTGCTGCGGGGGATGGGGCAGCAAATGGACATTAGTAAACAACTGATCGCAAAAGAAAGCTTTGGCATAGCTCGGTTTGACCAGTTGGTTGATACAGCCAAATGCGTGTTAGTTTATGCACTGATCATCGAATCGATTGGGTTTACCATTTTACTTGCTCATTGGTATCAAACGCTACCGCTGGGTGATGCGATAATGCAAAGCTTCTTCTACACCATTTCGGCTTTTAACAATGCGGGATTTGCACTGCATGATGACAGCCTAACCAGCTTTCGTGGTGATTGGGTCGTTAATCTTGTGATATCGGGGTTATTTGTGATTGGCGGACTTGGATTTGTGGTGCTGATGGATGTAGTGAAAAGGCGCCGTTGGAGCCGGTTTGGATCTGCTACTAAGTTAGTGTTGATAGCAACTGCGGTGTTAAATGTGCTGGCATTTAGCTTATTTTGGCTTTTTGAAGTAAATAACCCAGAGACCCTTGGAAATTTACCATTGTCTGAGCAAGTGATCACTGCCTGGATGCAAGCCGTGACGCCACGTACAGCGGGCTTTAACAGTATCGATTTTGCGCTGGTGAATGATGAAAGTACCGTACTGACCATTTGGTTAATGATAATAGGCGGCGGCTCTATGAGTACGGCCAGTGGTCTTAAAATAACCACGGTTGTGGTGCTATTGATGGCAACTTACGCTTATCTGAGACGCCGGGGGCAAGTTGCTATCGGACACAGACAGATCTCGCCTGAAACGGTATTTAAGGCGCTTAGCCTCACCGTGGTGTACTTTTTTACCGTGACGCTCGCAACCCTTATTTTGACGATCACCGAGCAGGCAAATTTAACGGATATCACTTTTGAAGCGGTATCGGCATTAGGCACGGTTGGCTTGTCTCGAGGGATCACTAGCTCATTGTCTGAACCCGGTGAAGCGGTAATCATATTTTTAATGCTGATTGGACGCTTGGGGCCGTTAACCTTTTTATACTTAATCGCTCGCCCGAAACGGGAGAATTTAAAGTATGCAAAAGCGGAAATTCAGGTAGGATAAGCAAAAAATAACGGAAATCATGATGAAGTATCCCAAGCCGTTAAAAGCGGGTAGTAAAATTGCGATCACGGCATTCTCAGCGGGCGTACCTGCTGCTATGCACGCGAGATTAGACAACGCTTTGGATTATCTCGCGCAACAAGGTTTTGAACTCGTGGTTGGTGAATGTCTGCGAGACAACCACAACTACGTTAGCGCGGATGTCGAAACCCGTGCGAATGAGCTTATGGCGTACTTACTCGATGACACAATAGACGCGATTATGCCGCCATGGGGCGGTGCAATTGCAATGGATTTACTGACATTACTTAATTGGGAAAAGTTGGCGCATGCTCAGCCAAAATGGCTCATCGGTTTCTCTGATGTCAGCACTTTGCTGAGCGCAGTGACTTGTAAACTAGGCTGGGCAAGCGTACATGCAACTAACCTTATGCAATTAAATGTCCATCAACAAGACCCTTTAACGGTAGGGCTTTTTGACCATTTGAGGCGTGCGCCTAATGACTCTTTTACACAGTTTCCCTCGACACATTTTGAAGCTGAGCCACTCAATTTTGTTGATCTTCCCGATGCTGGATTTAACTTGTCCGCGAGGACTCAATGGCGTATTTTGGCCAATGGAAATCATCGGCAGCAGTTTGCTGGTCGATTATTAGGCGGCTGTTTGGATATTCACATGTTATTGGCTGGTACGGAATATTTTGATCTGGACGCTTTTTCACAGGCGCACCCTGATGAGTCGATTATCTTATATTTTGAAAATGGCGAAATGCCGCCAGCGGCATACTATCGTGCGCTGCAAAGTATTAAATTACGAGGTTGGTTTTCGAAAGTCGCTGGAGTTTTGATTGGTCGAAATCCAGAGCCACTAGCAAAAGATAGCGACTGGACGCACGTAGATGCATTGCAAAACGTCTTTACTGGTTGCGATTTCCCTGTGCTATACGATGTGGATATAGGTCATCAAGCGCCGAATTTAACGCTTATTAACGGCGCTTATGCCGAAGTGACTGCTGGCGATACATTTTCAATTACACAGACATTAATATGAATCTAGAATATAAAGTCGGTTCGATAGATGACCTCCTCGCAATAGAAATCCAAACTCCTGAATTTGCCACACCAAGAAAGGGTGAGGAAGTCGTAGACAAACTGCGAGATAAACAACATTTATTGCTGGTGGCGTACGCTCAAGGTAAGCCTGTAGGATATAAATTGGGCCACGAACTGCCAAATAACGAGTTTTATAGCTGGTTAGGCGCGGTCATCCCCGAATATCGCGGCAAAGGTATTGCCAAGCAGCTGTTGGTGATGCAAGAAACTTGGTGCAAAGCGCAAGGCTATAGCGCCATTAGAGTAAAGTCGAGAAACCTATTCAAAAACATGCTATTGATGCTAATAAGCCGCGATTACCAGATTGTAAAATGTGAACAAATCAACGGCTCATCGGATTGCAAAATTCACTTTTATAAGCAATTACAATAAAGCCTAGCATTTGATATTAGGCTTTATTGTTACAAGATGAGTTGGTGGCGCTTCGTCTCCATATTCCTGCTAATATCGAGCCGCTGACATTATGCCAAATAGAAAATAGGGTGCCTGCAACGGCCGCGGCAGGAGTAAAGAACTTCATAGCAAGCGCAACAGCAAGCCCCGAGTTCTGCATTCCTACTTCATAGGCCATGGTGCGACATACCCTCTCGTCAAAACCGAGCTGTTTTGGAATGAAATAGCCCAAAAGTAGCCCTGTAGTATTGTGCAGGATCACTGCAACCAGCATAACGAGCCCGATGCTTTCAAGTTTAGGTTGATTAAGAGCAACGATCACCGCAATGATAAAAACGATTGAAAGCATTGAAAGTAAAGGCAGTATAGGGGTTGTTTTGATAACAGAATGCGCCAGCGGCTTGGCAAGCAAGGTATTGAAAGCAACGCCCACAGCCACAGGAAATAGCACAATCTTTAGCAGGCTCGTCAACATATCATAAAACTGAATATCAACCATCTGGCCTATCATCAATGTGGTAATCAGTGGCGTTAAGAACACGCCGAGTAAAGTACTAATCGCGGTCATAGAAATCGATAACGCGACATCTCCTTTGGCGAGATAACACAAAACGTTACTTGCCGTGCCGCCAGCAACCGTGCCCACTAAAATCATACCAATTAGTAGGTCGGTTTCTAGGTTCATTGTAGTTGCAATCAAGTAGGCAACACTCGGCATCACTGTAAATTGAAGCAGCACGCTAACACAAATGGCTGCTTTGTTGTCGAGTACGCGTAAAAAGTCTTTTGTAGTGAGGGTCAAACCCATTGTCAGCATGATCAACATTAATAACGGAATAATACCGCTTTTAAATGCGCTAAATAGAGTTGGAAAAAGATAGGCGGTTACTGAGCAAATAATGGCCCAAAGAGGGAATAGTTGTACGATTCTTGTCATCATATTTTTACTTTATTTTTCTCTAGATATTAACGAAATTTTCGTCAAACACCTAACTCCAGAGATCTGGCTCATGGGCGTTAATGGTTATCTTAGGTAAAACAGCTTGTTACATTTTACTAATTTTATAGTTGGGCCCGTTTGAGGGAATTAGGTATAGTCGTTACTACAAAATGATAAGTAGAGAATAGGAATAAAAAATGAAGGAAGGTATGCTCAGTACCAAAATGGTTAAAGGTTGGAGGCGTTAATCTTATTTCATGGAAACAAAACTGTTAAAGATAAAATTAAACTTGAATACTCGTCCTCAAGTGGATGAATTACTTGCTTATATGCAGGATAATATCGCGTTTCCGAGAGAAGAGATGCGGCAGAAAGGCTACTTTTGGGATTCCGTATTTTTTGCTGAAGAAGGCGGAAGAGACTATCTTTATATTGTAATAAAGTCTGAAGACTTTAGCTGTATTATGATGGATGAATCTGAGCTAATTTGTACACCTTTTCGTGAAGTGTATGAGCGCTTTAGGAAAACATGTTGGTCAACAGAGCCATATCAAGATATCGAAGCGTTGGCGTGTTTCAATTCACACATGGAGTTTGACTCTGTCGAACCTGGTAAATAAGTAACAAAGGGTTATACTTTTGCACCGCTTTTACTATAGAGCAACGCAGCAAAAATAATGACACTGCCAATACCAAGGCGAACGAGGTCAGCTTCTCGGTTCCAAATCAGCAAATTGACAATGATCCCAGCAGGGATCAGCACATTGTTCATTACCGCGAGTTCACCCACCGAGACACGGGTCAGGCCTAAGTTCCATACGTAATATCCTACGCCTGAAGCAATCAAGCCTAAATAAATCAGTATTCCCCATTGTAGGTTAGTACTTGGGAGCTGCTGGGTGTTGCCGAATAGCATAAATCCAATGGCGAGCACTAAAGAGGCGCCAATAAAGAAAAAACCGAAGCTTTGATGGTGTACCAGCTGGTAATGGTTACTTAAGCGTTTGTAACTTACTTGGCCTATCGCAAAGCAAAGGTTTGCGCCTTGCACTAGTAGCAAGCCAAAAAGGTAGTCGCTAGTAAGCTCAGTAAATCTAATAGTGATTGCACCAACAATAGCAATGAGTGCAGACAGCAAGAAAGTGGCGTTGAACGAGCGGTTTAGTAAGTCATTGAGTGCAGTAATATAGATGGGTGTCATCACAGTGAATAGCAACACTTCAGGTACGCTTAGGTATAAAAAAGAATGATAGTAAAAGCCATACATCAGGCCAATCTGCACTGCACCGATTGCCATTAGCTTGATTATCAACTCTTTATTCACCGAGTTCACTTTCAAAAAGGGAATGAACACAATTGCTGCAAGCAAGGTTCTAGATAAAGCGCTAAACCAAGCATCGACTTGGCCTGCCAGATAGACACCAATCAAAGAGAACGAGAACGCCCAAAGTAAAGTAACAATCCAAAGTAATGGCATAGACAATTCGTTGTAGTTTTTGATCTCCCGATTGTATCACGAGCTTCGCAGAAATAGACCATTCGGAAAAAACGATGATAATAATCATTATAATGTGATTTTAATTTATGATTATTCACATAGAATAGCTTCCGTATTCACACTTACATCCCTTCATTGTTTTACCCATGATGTGTTTGGCCGCCGCTGCGGCCTTTTTTCTTAAATCGATCATTTCTTACGTAGCCGATTTATTGCTTAAATCATCTAATGAACCTGATCTAATTGCTATTCTTTATTTTTTGTAAATTTTGAGTTTGTTTGAGTTAAAAAATTGAAATTTTTATTTTTGTTGTGTAGTTTATTTTTTAACCAAGGCGTCTTGGTTGATACTGAAAATACATTAAAGGAAATAATAATGAAAACAACATTAATAGCTTCAGCACTCGTTTTACTCGGTACATTGTCACTTGGTTCTCAGGCAGCTGATTTACGATGCTCTTTGAATGTTAAATCAGGCGGAAACGTATGGGGAAATGGAAGTAATCACTGCTCTGGACTGGACTTTTCTTTTGGTAATTCGACTACTGGCAAATTTTACATTGCTAACGCGTCAAAAACGATCAGTAAAGTGATTTGGAATGGTGATGCGAGCTGTTCAGGCGGTACAACATGTAATATGACTATTCGCGCTTATCGCCAGTACAATGCTTCAGCAACTATTCTATACACTGACGGTACTTACGAGACAACAAACTCTGCTCATATTGATTATGAGACAGGTCATTAATTAACCGCCATACAGCGAGAGACCTTCTCTCGCTGCAAGCGTTTAATTTTTGCTCTTATACTTCTTCTCACCTTAACCAGAGATCAAGCAGTTAATGGTTCAGTAATTTCTCTATTTTTTCCGGCCTCAGGGGAAAGTACTTTTCATTGCTTTTAACTGGTCTACAGACGTACTTAGGTTATATCACGGTATAACGGGTCCGACAGAGCCTTTTTCTCACTTTGAAAAATTGATTCAAATTGTCGTTTATTCATAAATACACGGAGTATTTCGGTTTCTCTAATCGAAAATGAAGAAAAATCGGTTTGACACCATACAAATATTGCATAACAATACTGTTATATAATAACTTTATTATGTATGGATGATGCAGCTTTCACCTCTTCAATTTTATAAATCTCTAGCAGATGAGATCCGCTTAAAAACGCTTGCCATGTTAATGCTAGAAGGTGAGTTATGTGTTTGCGAGCTAATGGTCGCGCTTGAACAAGATAGCCAACCCAAAGTTTCACGACATTTGGCTCAGCTCAAGAAAGCAGAGATCGTGTGTGATCGTAAGCAAAAGCAATGGGTATTTTATTCCATAAACCCAAGGCTGCAGCCATGGATGAAAGCGGTGATAGAAGCAACCGTGGTTAATCAACCAGAATACATTGAGGTAGAGTTGGGAAGACTCAATATGATGGGTGAGCGCCCAACACGTATGGTGGCTTGCTGTAACTAATAATTAGATTTTGGAATGCTTATGAAGATTAAAGTTGGAATTAATGGTTTTGGGCGTATGGGGCGCTTAGCGCTTCGAGCAAGTTTCGATTGGCCTGAGCTTGAGTTTGTACAAATTAACGATCCTGCGGGCAACGCCGAGACACTTGCCCATTTATTGGAGTTTGACTCGGTGCATGGCAAGTGGGCACACGCAGTTTCTCATCAAGATGACCATATCATAATAGCTGGTCATCAGTTATCGGTAACCCAAAATAAAGACATTGCTGATACTGACTGGTCACAATGCGATGTAGTTATAGAAGCCTCTGGTAAAATGAAAACCAAAGCTCTACTACAACAATATTTAGATCAGGGTGTTAAAAGGGTTGTCGTTACTGCACCAGTCAAAGAAGACGGCGTGCTAAATATAGTGATGGGTGTGAATGAGCATATTTATGATGAACAGCCACATGAAATAGTGACTGCAGCATCTTGTACTACAAACTGTTTAGCACCTGTTGTTAAAGTACTACAAGACAAAATAGGTATTAAGCATGGCTCAATGACCACAATCCATGATATCACCAATACGCAAACCATTTTGGATGCGCCACATAAGGATTTACGCCGCGCGAGAGCCTGTGGCATGAGTTTAATTCCGACAACAACTGGTTCAGCGACTGCAATCACCCATATTTTTCCAGAATTAAAAGGTAAGTTAAATGGCCACGCTGTTCGTATCCCATTGGCGAATGCATCCTTAACAGACTGTGTGTTCGAGGTCGAACGGCCAACCACAGTAGAAGAGATTAATCACTGGATGGAGCAAGCTGCTGCTACTGAGCTTAAAGGAATTTTAGGATATGAATCACGGCCTTTAGTTTCTATCGATTATAAAACAGATCCGCGCTCTAGCATCGTGGATGCTTTGTCGACCATGGTGGTTAATGGTACTCAGGTTAAATTATACGTGTGGTATGACAACGAGTGGGGTTATGCAAATCGTACCGCGGAATTAGTACGCAAAGTTGGTTTATCGTTAGGCGAATAAAACATTATGCAGCTGAGCACCTTACCTCAAGATATCAAGCAATACCTTATTGTGACAGGTAACTATTGGGCGTTCACCTTGACTGATGGTGCGCTCAGAATGTTGGTGGTACTTTACTTTCATCAATTGGGTTATAACCCGCTTGAAATCGCCATGCTATTTCTCTTTTATGAAATTTTTGGTGTTGTCACCAATTTAATTGGAGGCTGGCTTGGTGCACGTATTGGCTTAAACCGCACTATGAATATTGGCTTAGGCTTACAAATAGCTGCATTATTGATGTTAGTTGTACCAACGCACTGGCTAAGCGTACCTTACGTTATGACTGTGCAGGCGCTTTCTGGTATCGCCAAAGATCTTAATAAAATGAGTGCCAAAAGTGCGATAAAGGCCATTGTAAAATCGGGTGAAGAAGGCACGCTATTTAAATGGGTTGCAATACTTACTGGCTCTAAAAATGCACTAAAAGGCGTCGGTTTTTTTCTTGGGGGGTTGTTGCTTACCTTACTTGGATTTACCGGCGCGATGTGGTTGATGGCAATCATGTTGCTATTAGTTTGGCTATTTAGCCTGATCAGCTTAAAAAGCGATTTAGGTAAGGCTAAAAGTAAACCCAAATTTAGTGATGTATTTTCAAAAAGCCGAGCAATTAATATTTTGTCTGCTGCGCGATTGTTTTTATTTGCCGCGCGGGATGTTTGGTTTGTGGTTGCGCTTCCGGTCTTTTTATCACAGCAGTTCGGTTGGGATCATTGGTGGGTTGGTGGGTTTATGGCTACTTGGGTTATCGGTTATGGCATCGTGCAATCAACAACACCTAGATTTATTAGTCGTGATAAGTTTGCATCAGCACCAAGTAAAGTCAGTAGATGGGCGTTATATTTAGCGGCTATTCCGCTGTTGATTGCTATCTCACTTCAAGCACAGCTCTGGACAAGCTTAGCGGTAGTCGTTGGACTTTTGCTCTTTGGTATTGTGTTTGCTATCAATTCATCTCTTCATAGTTACCTCATTGTAAGTTTGGCTGATAGTGATGGAGTGTCACTTGATGTTGGCTTTTATTATATGGCGAACGCTATTGGGCGACTAATTGGTACAGTACTATCAGGTTGGATCTTTTTGGAGTATGGCTTGGCGGCTTGTTTAGTAATATCTTGTATATTCTTAATCACAGCAGGACTGATTTCAAACAAAATTGTTAGGTAAATGTGTTTGCTTGTGAATATTCTTGTTCCTTATATGGTTTCATGCTTTACTAATCTGGATTTATTCAGCTGACTATATATTAAGGAGAATATAAGTGAATAAATACCTGTCAGTTTCGAGTTTGGTGCTAGCGGCTATATTAACTTTAACTAAGGTTGCTACAGCTGAAGCTTCAGCCAGAGAAATGTATGATTCGGAATTATATTATACATGTGATGCAAGTAACGCTGAAAACTTTGCTAAAAAGTATCTGCCAGTACTGACGTGTTATGAAAATGAAGGAGTAATTGGTAGAGAGCACATCCAAGAATGTTGCTCTGATACTAAAGAAGTCTCAATTATCAATGCAAACTCGAAGCTGAAGTGGCTTTATAAGTTATGGCATGCTAATCAAGGAGGGGTTAGTGCGGAAATGGAGCTTCTAAGTCAAATTTTACCTGTACCAAATCATGCAAATGCATTAGCGGACGAGTTAATCAAGTCTTATGATGCTTGGGGCCGAGCAACAACGATAGTTTCCCAAGAGTATAATTCATCAAGTATGCAATCTACGCTGGCTATCGATACTAGCACTAGCCGCCAGCAAACGTTATCTGAAAATAACTGTGAAAATGAAGCTATTACCCGAGCTGCGAAACTCGCTTTCGACGATAGGACAAGAACGACTCTACGAAGACGTGCGGAAAATGAATTAATTGAAAAATATGGTAGCTTAGGGGCGGCATTTGAGACTACTCGTGTTACTCAGTTTGGCTTTAAGATAGGTTTGGGAGGTGTTGGATTTAAAGATCAAGTAGAGTATGTACCGCGAAGAAGAATGATAGATATAGAGTTTCATGATGCACTGAATGGCAACCATAGAGTGGTATATAATTTAGAGTTTAGTGATGATATCCGCATGGATTTAAATAAAGACATGACGACATTCGCAGGAATAACCGTGCGCTATTTAAGAGAGAGTCCTGCAAGCCTCAATCAAGTATCGAATTGTGTTCTTGAGACGCTTAATATATATAGAAAAGCGAGTGTGAAAAGTAGTGATACTTCAGGTGGTGGGATTGACTTACCGCCGGCTACTGGGCGATATCCAAGTCGCAGTTCTGGTGGAGGTCAAGGTGGAGAGTTTTGTATATGGACATTCTATGAACCTTGGGGAGAGGTGCTTTTCGAAATGGAAGGTATGTGTCCGTAAGGAGCTTCTCGTATTTAAGTATTTAGCTTGGGGCAATTAACAGCTTTGCCCCATTTTTAAGGTATAGCCAAGCATAACTTTATCACCGCTTTTATCTAAGAAGAGTTTGGCAGCTTCTCGGCCTTTTTCTTCACTATTTTGATGAATGGTAGTTAGGCTGAGGCTAAAGCGTAGCGCTTCATCAACGCCATCAAAACCAACGACTTTAAGCTCCTGCGGTATCTTTACACCAAGTTTTTTGGCTTCTCTTAACAGCGGTAGTGCAATTAAGTCACTCATACACAGTACGGTATTAGGCCTTGGTGAGAGGTTAAGTAGTTCTTTTGCGGCGATATTTTCAAACCTTTCGCTGCTTTCAGGAATATTCCACACTCGGTCTTCGCCAAGTGTTAATCCACGCTCTTCAATGGCTTTGAGATATCCGCTATAACGCTGATGCGCAATAGAAGTCTCTAAGTCTATTAGGCTTTGCTCGTATACGCGTCATAGCAAATCGGTGTCTAATAATCTCAAACCAAAAATAGCAACATCACTATCTTCGCTCAGCGCTTTACTTGCTACATCAAAGGCGGCTTGTTGGTTGTCGATATTAATACTGGCATGTGCGGGCAAATCAAAGTCAACCGTCACAACCTGTTTGCTAACATTCGCAAGATGCTCAATTAACTTGGGATTACGCGGGCGGCCATAACAAATTAAGCCGTCGACGAAATCGACAATGTCTCCGACATTATCTGCTGTGCCTGAGAACAAGAGTAGGTTAATATGCTGAGCTTCTAAAACGCTTGCAACTCCTCGCATAAAGCTACTTGCAACGGGATCAGATACCATATATTCAACGCTATCGGGTAGTACCAGCGCGACAATGTTAAACGAGCCCTTCCGCAGCGATTGGGCTGCCTTGTTAGGCCCAAAATAACCCAATTCTTTACAGGCTTTTAGGATTTCTTCTCGTTTGGATTTAGAGAGTTGATCTGGTCTGTTAAAAGCATTCGATACAGTTGCATTTGACACACCTAATTCCGCCGCAAAGCTTTTGAGCGTCCATTTTTTTATCGTTACTCATTGGCAGGACCCCTTAATACAGTCAGGCATATGGCAATGGTTTAGTCCATCTTAACTAGTAAACACCTTAAATAACAAGTAATAATAGTTTATTATCTCAATCTGGTTTAAAGAAAATAGCTGATGGGGTATGATGCGCCATACTTTTATTGCAAATTGTTCTCATAATCAATGACATTAGATAAACTTTCCAAAAATAGCGCAGCAACCATCACTTCTCTTACCCATCCAGATACTGCGTTATTAAGTCGAATAATGGCACTTGGAATTATTCCCGGTGAGCAAATAAAAGTCATTAACGTCGCACCACTTGGATGCCCGATACAAGTGAAAATTGGCGATACCTTTGTGAGCGTGCGTAAGGCCGACGCACAGTTCGTTGAAATTGAAGTTTTATAGTTATAAAGGGCTCACGTATGAAAATTGCGTTAGTGGGCAACCCGAACTGCGGGAAAACCACATTATTTAATCGCCTGACCGGCTCTAAACAAAAAGTAGGGAATTGGCCAGGGGTAACTGTCGAGAAAAAGTTCGGCTATTTTGCTTTAGAAAACACAAACGTAGAATTGGTAGATTTACCCGGTCTCTATAGCATGGAGCAAATTGAGCCAAGCCAAGATGAGCAAATCGCGTGTGACTTCCTAAAGCAAAATGAAGCCGATGTCATCATTAACATCGTGGATGCCGCTAACTTACAGCGAAATCTAGTATTAACTTCTCAGCTGAAAGAGTTAGGTAAACCAATTCTCGTTGTTGCAAATATGGTTGATGTTGCAACTCAGCGCGGGAGAACGCTAGATTTAAAAAGACTCTCTGAGCAGTTAGGGTTACCTGTAGTGCCTTTCCACGGCGCTAAAGGTACAGGGCAAGAAGCGTTGCTGGAACAACTCGCGCAGATCACGCGTTTTCCAAAAGCACCTGTGGCGACAAACACCGAAAGCGCCAGCAGCGATCCCCTCGAAAAAGCGGTTGCTCGTCACCAAGCAGTAAAAAAATTGGCTGATGGCGTAAGTATCATTACGCCAAAACGTGCAGATACAACAGAAACACTTGATAAAATCGTGCTCAATCGTTGGCTTGGCGTGCCTATTTTCTTAGCCATGATGTATTTAATGTTTACTATTGCGGTTAATGTTGGTGCTGTTTTTATCGACTTTTTTGACATCGCCGTGGGCGCTTTACTCATCGATGGTGTAAAAATCCTGCTGGCAGATATTGGCGCACCTCAATGGCTGGGTGTGTTATTGGCTGATGGTTTTGGTGCGGGTATTCAATTAGTGGCGACCTTCATCCCTGTTATTGCGGTGCTGTATCTGTGCTTATCCATTTTGGAAGACAGTGGATATCTTTCTCGGGCCGCGTTTGTGATTGACCGTTTGATGTCCTCTATTGGTTTACCCGGCAATGCTTTTGTTCCTTTGATCGTTGGATTCGGCTGTAATGTGCCTGCGGTAATGGCGTCAAGAACGATGGGCCGAGAGTCTGATAGATTACTGACGATTATTATGGCGCCATTTATGTCTTGCGGCGCGCGTTTGACGGTATATGCGTTATTTGCTGCGGCTTTCTTTCCAACGAACGGAGCTAATGTTGTTTTTGGTCTGTATTTGCTTGGCATAGTGGTTGCGGTAGGTTCTGGCTTTTTATTTAGAAAGCAAGTATTCAAAACACAAAAATTACCCTCGTTTACCGAGATGCCTGCGTATCATATGCCAATTTGGCGCAATATTTTCATCACTACTTGGCAGCGCCTGAGCGGCTTTATCAAACGTGCTGGCAAAACAATTGTCATGGTAGTTATTTTACTCAGTGCATTAAACTCGATTGGTACAGATGGCTCGTTTGGCAATGAGAATACAGATAAGTCACTTTTGGCGAAGGTTGCACAAGTAGTTACGCCAGTCTTTGAACCAATTGGGTTAAAAGAAGAAAACTGGCCTGCTACGGTTGGAGTTGTGACTGGTATGTTCGCCAAAGAAGCTATCGTCGGTACTTTGGACGCGCTTTATACCGGTGCTGCAGATGAAGGTGGGGAGTTTTCATTGTTGGCTTCGTTAAAAGAAGCGCTGATGACGATAGTGGACAATAGTCAAGATCTTATTGCAAACCTTGGTGATCCGTTAGGACTTAACGAATTAGAGTCAGGCGCTGAAAGTGGCACTGCGCTACTCACCGCAATGGCCGCGAAATTTAATGGTCAAATCGGTGCATTTAGTTATCTTGTCTTTATCTTGCTCTATACTCCTTGTGTAGCGGTATTAGGTGCAATTAAACGGGAATCAGGCGGTAAGTGGATGTGGCTTGTTATTGGCTGGACGACCTCAATTGCTTACATCATGGCGACTTTAGTCTACCAAGCTAGCCAGTTAAGCACCTCGCCAACGAGTGCTTCGCTTTGGATTGTGGCGATGTTGTTATTTGGATTTGCGTGGTGGAAAGGGTTGTCTCGACTTGGTAATAGACTCAATCAACCGCCAACCTATCAAATAAACTTAGGTTAGTTATTAAAAGCTTGGTTACCGGCGCTTAGAGCGCCGTTTTTTATGTGTGGTATCAAGCAAAAAAAAAGCAGTGTTAACTGAGTCAACACTGCCAACAACTCTAAATCAATCAAGGGGAGTCTTCGTAAAGGAGATTACGCCGCTTTATTGACGGAAGGGTGACGCAATAATGAAAGATTTATGACTGTGAAAACTTCACTTTGCTTCTTGCTAAAAATCGCTTAATTTTTAGCTCTATTTTGCTGTTAACAGGGACAATAATGATAACCACTGATACTCCTCTTATTCTACGCCACCTTGATACTATCCATACACTGATCTCTAATGCTTATTGGGCAAAACAAATGCCTAAAGCATTGTTAGAAAAAGCCATTCAAAATAGCCTGAGTTTCATTTATTTGGATGACAAAGGCGAGTTTCAAGGCTTTTGTCGAGTGATAACCGACTATGCCACCTTTGCCTATCTTGCCGACGTGATAGTTGATGAAAGTGCTAGAGGTAAAGGGGTAGGCAAAGCGATTGTTCAAGCTGTGGTTGAACATCCAGAGCTACAAGGCCTGAGACGCTTTATGTTGGCGACTCTTGATGCGCATACTTTATATGAAAAATTTGGCTTTGTAGCGGTGCCAGATCCAAGTATTTTGATGCAGATCTGCCATCCCACTATATATTCGGATTTACAAGATTAATTTCAGGTTTTTTACTCATTTATATTTTGTTTTCTAGAACGAATACTGGATAAATTCATTTACCCTGAACATAATAAAGACGATAACAACAACAGGTGTTTTTATTATGTTACTGCTCGCGACTATCTATTTGGCTGCTGCGATATTTGCGGTGCCAATCGCTAAACGGCTAGGGCTTGGCTCTGTGCTTGGATATCTACTGGCAGGGATCTTAATTGGTCCTCATCTTCTTCATCTTGTGGGGGAGCAAACCGACGTCATGCACTTTGCCGAGTTTGGCGTGGTGATGATGCTATTCTTAGTTGGGCTAGAGTTGCAACCGAAAAGGCTTTGGACGATGCGTCGCTCTATAGTTGGTCTTGGTGGCTTACAAGTGGTTATAACAACGGCTGTACTCTATTTCGCGATTGATTTAGCGCTTGACTTTTTGTGGCAGCAATCATTAGCCATTGCATTAATGCTGGCACTGTCTTCTACCGCCATTGCACTGCAAAGCTTAAATGAAAAAGGCTTGATTAAACAATCTGGCGGTCAAAATGCGTTTTCGGTGTTGTTATTTCAAGATATAGCCGTGATCCCCATTCTCGCGATTATGCCGTTGTTAGCATTTAGTGATTTGGCTGTGAGTGATGGTCACGGAAATTTATTACACGCTTTTCCGACTTACCTTCAAGTGGCTATTTCTGTTTTTGTCATTTTAGCTATCATCGCTGCTGGGCATTATGTCGCTGCGCCGTTATTTAGATATATCGCCAGCACTCGAATGCGCGAATTATTTACCGTGGTGGCGCTATTTATCGTTATCGCAACCGCGTTATTGATGCAAAGTATCGGTTTATCTCCTGCGCTTGGGACATTTCTCGCGGGTGTCGTCCTCGCGGAAAGTGAATTTCGCCATGAATTAGAAGCCGATATCGAGCCGTTTAAAGGGCTGTTACTTGGGCTATTTTTCATCACAGTCGGCGCATCAATTGACTTTGCTTTATTAGCTGAAAAGTGGTCATTTATTTTGGCTTCAGTGCTGCTGTTAATGGGGTTAAAGGCAGTTATTTTATATTTGTTGGCAACGGCGCTTTCACTGCACCAGCGAGCGAAATGGTTATTTACCGCTGCTCTGTGTCAAGGCGGAGAGTTCGCGTTTGTACTACTTTCGGTTACTGGCAGTTTAGCAATCTTAACCCCAGATCAAGCCGCGTTAGTTACGCTGATTGTTGCGGTATCCATGCTCGGATCGCCCCTCATTTTTATTCTTTATGACAAAATCGTTGAACGTCAGGCCAATACTACTCATGAAGAAGATAGCTTAGAGACAATGGAAGCGACACAAAACGTCATAGTGATCGGCTATGGGCGTTTTGGTCAAGTGATAGGACGTTTGCTCCATGCGCAGGGCTATCATTTGTCGATTTTGGATCACAGTCCAAGTCAAATTGAGCTACTACGTCGCTTTGGCAATCAAGTGTTTTATGGCGATGGTGCACGATTAGATTTGCTTGAAGCCGCAGGGGCTCACGATGCGCAAATGCTGGTTGTGGCGATTGATGAACCAGATAAAACCCTCGAAATCGTCAGGTTGGCGCAACAACACTTCCCTCATTTAAAACTCGTGGTCCGTGCGACTGACCGTCGTCATGCCTACCAATTGATAAAGTTGGGTGTCACTGCATTTGAGCGAGAAACCTTTGCCTCTGCTGTGAAGTTGGGTGAACAGGCGCTCAAACTATTGGGTCATGGTGAAGAAGATGTTGCACGAGCGGGTCACCTCTTTACCAAACACGATGTTGAATCTATGCATATGCTCGCTGACGTGTGGGGAGATGATGAAAGCTACGGTATTGCGATTCGTCAGCGTATGGCAGACCTCAAACAAGTGCTTCAGGCGGACGAAAAAGCGCAAGAAGATCTTAATACTTGCCATGGTGAAAATTGTATAGACAAACCATCAGTTATTGAACGATAGCGTATAAATATTGGGTTAGATGAGTATGTTGAGAGTGACATTAGAGCAATGGCGCATGTTTAGAGCCGTTGTCGAATATGGTGGTTTTAATCAAGCTGCCAAAGAAGTACATAAAAGCCAGTCAAGTATCCACACTGCGGTTCATAAAATAGAGGAAGGCCTTGGTGTTAAGCTTTTTAGAGTCGAAGGGCGAAGGACCTTGTTAACCGAAGCGGGTGAAATGATGCTGCGCCGTGCCAATTATCTCTTGGAAGAAGCAGCAAAAGTGGAAGCGGTTGGACAAACGCTAGGCGAGGGAGTCGAGAGTCAACTGCGCATAGCGGTCGATGAAATTTTTCCACAGCAGGTGCTCTATAAAGTGCTAGAAAATACATCTGCACAATATCCCTTGCTGCGTGTCGAGTTAGTTGAGTCTGTATTAACGGGGGCATCTGAACTTTTGCAAAATACTGACGTAGACATCGCCATTTCTCCTGTGACTTTACAAGACGGGTTCAGTGAAGAGTTGTGCCAAATCGAGTTTATTGCAGTGGCAAATCCCAATCACGCATTACACCAATTTGGTCGCGCGCTTACATTCGAGGACTTAAAGTCCCATCGTCAAATCGTAGTAAGAGACTCTGCAATCTCGCGTAAAAAAGATGAAGGTTGGTTGGGGGCGCATCAACGTTGGACGGTGAGCCATATGACAACCTCGATAGATATGATAGCGCAAGGCTTAGGGTTTGCTTGGTTGCCCATTCCGGCTATCAAAACGCAACTAGACTCTGGCGTCTTGAAACCGCTACCACTATCACAACATAGTCAGCGTAAAGCACAGCTTCATCTCATTTTTAAAGATGGTGACAGGCTTGGGCCTGCCGCGCGCGCATTTATTGGTGAATTAAGATATCAGTGCATGCAGCTGGAAGGTTCTATTGAGTAGAATGATTGATGTTAAATTATCAAATTTTATTCGTTCCAAACAGGCAATAGACTGAGGTCATCAACATGCGTTTGGAGCGAAACATGCGATATATTCGAAAAGCACAAGATAGAGGTAAAGCAGATTTTGGTTGGTTGCAAAGCCAACATAGTTTCTCATTTGGTCGATATTATGATCCCGCCCACATGGGATTTGGTAATCTTAGGGTGATCAACGATGATACAGTACTTGGTGGTCATGGCTTTGATACTCATGGTCACCGAGATATGGAAATTATTTCCTATGTCATTGACGGTGAATTAGCACATCAAGATAGTATGGGTAATCAGTTTACTGTGGCGGCAGGTGAAGTTCAGAGAATGAGCGCAGGCAGTGGCATTCTTCATTCAGAATATAATGCTTCAAAGACAGCGCCGGCCCATTTTTTACAAATTTGGATAGAGCCAAAGCTGAAAGGCATAACGCCGAGTTATGAACAAATTCAAATTAAACAAAGTAGTGCACTTACGCCCATCGTTACGCCTACAGGCGCACAGGGCACTCTGAGTATCAATGCAGAAGCTGAAATACACCGCTTGCAGCTGCATCAAGGTCAACAGATTGAGCTGAATACGCACGCGCAAAAAGCCTATTTGCACATTGTTGGCGGCGAAGCGACGCTCGATGGTGAGGCATTTCAGCAAGGAGATGGTATCGGCCTGAATGCCGGTGACAACATGCAGGTTACTGCAGTAACAGATGTTGAAGCGCTGTGGTTTTTATTACTTAATTAATAAATTCAGCGCCTCAAACTAAAGGAATTGAAGAATGACAGAACCAATTCAACTTGCAGTAATTGCCCTTGTCGTTCTGCTAAGTGGTATTTCAAAGTCTGGTTTTGCAGGCGCATTAGGGGCGTTTTCGGTTCCAATTTTGATGATGGTGTTAAATCCTAGGGACGCCATTGCGTTGATGCTTCCGCTACTTATCGTGGCGGATGTTTTTAGCCTGAAGAGTTACTGGCGCTTATGGAACGTGACGGAACTAAAGCGGTTATTGCCAGGTACGCTAGTCGGGATAGCTTTAGCAACGCTTTTTCTTCAGGGCGTCAGTGAATTTTGGCTGACGGTTGTGGTTGCAGCGATGAGCATAATATTTGCGCTTAAAAGCTTACTGATTAAAAATACACCTGAAAGTGTTGAGCACTTAAAGTTACTGGCCGCGAGCACCTCTACCGCAGCTGGTATCTCCACCACCTTAATTCATGCTGGCGGCCCACCACTCATGGTGTATTTTAACGCTCGAAAATTGGAACCAACGGCTTATATCGCGACGGTTGCGGTACTATTTGCACTTATGAATGGGATTAAGTTGGCGACCTTCTCTGCAACTGGGTTGTTACAGTGGCAACATGTGCTGCTTGCTATTTGCTTTACACCTTTAGCGTTGCTCGGTAATAGACTCGGTGTGCACCTTGCGAAACGCTTACCTAAAAAGCAATTTTTGCTGGTGATGAACGGACTACTGCTCATACTTGGAGTGGTATTAATTGGTAAGTTGCTGTGATGGTATCGGTGACCAAAATCTAGCAAAGTAAATGCCCACAACATGTTGTGGGCATAGAAAGCTATAACTGCTCTTCCATCTCTTTTTGATACTCATCTGCAAGTTGCGATTTTTCACTTTTATCAAGTACCTTACCCGCACGCTGGAAAAATGCTTGCTCTTCGTCAGCCAAGTGATGCTCAACTTTGTCTTTGAGTTTTTTCAATTTAGTTAGCCAACTAGGATCGGAAAACTCCGTATTATCCAGTGCCTCAATTAACTCATCAATCTCATGATGCTCGGCGATACCGTGGCGAGAGTCTTCGATCGTCATGTCGCTTTCCATTAACGGGGCGTAAAAGTACCTTTCTTCTGCAATGGCATGCGCCTCTAACGCATCTTTCAATTCTTTATAGTACTTCTCGCGAACCTTTGAATCACCAGACGTGTCTGCCAACATGTTCAATAGGGCGCGTTGATGATCATGATCTTGCTTTATTGCATTAAAAATTTCCATGTAGGTTACCTCTTTTTTAGTTTAAAACGTCTGCTTTAGAGCTGTTTTTAAAAAACGATATGAGCTTGCTTCGATGCGCCTCATTATTTGTTTTAATGATAAGCAGCCACTTGCCCTCTGCGATTTTATTCATCACCGCCTGATTAAACGCATCTTTGTCCGGACGCAAAGAAATAAGGCCTGAAGCAAATAGCCCTAAAAATAAGCCGGGGCTTAATAAAGCGATAAACGTTAAGTAAGGATTAGCTTGTGTGAAAGCCGGTCCATAACTTACCAACAGCCCTGCGATGAGAAAGCCTAATATCACTCCCATACTGCCAAGGTACAGATGCCAATTAAGCATGTTTCTGGCAAGACTACTTTCGCTTTTAGGTTCGAGTTTTTTGTCTGCATCTTTGTCATATGGGTTGACCAGTTCTAGATGCTCATGTTGAACAAGGTGGCTGTTTAACAATTCATTTTGCAATTTTTCTGCGGCTGCTTTCCCTGTTAGAACGGCCCCAACTCTATGATCTGTGTAGGATAATATTTCAAAAGTATCCATTACTCCTCCTAATTTCGTTGCAGCTTGTAATTATTCAAACTGCAAGTGTTATACCGAGAAGAGGATATTTCTAATGTATTGAATTTTATTAATAATTTTAGGTTTTAGATATTGTGAGATTGAATAAATGAAGCACAAGGCAGAAAGAATTACCGAGTAGTTACTACATGTTTTGATACAACATAATGATTGTAAAGTTAGTTTAGGGAAGGAATTGGCATATTTACTCATATTGTATCAAAAAATTTACAAAAATGTATTTCGTTACCTAATTCAAGATATTAAGTGTGGGGCTACTTTTTGAACAAATGCATGAAAGCATTACATAAATATTTAAAGTAAATTAAATATTATTAAAATGTTAAATTTGGGGTTTATTTATTTGAATTGCTGCCTAGTCTAGTAAAGCATGGCAAGTGCTAATGGGCTTACCATGTCTTCTGCAGTTGAAGGAGAAAACAGTCACATTTCATCCAATGCTTCTTGTAAAGCGATGATGAAAAGGACAATAAAACAACAATACTAGGAGTGTAATTCGTGAAATTATCTACAGTAACGATGGCTACAGCATGTGCGATTGCGTTTACTTCGCTCAGTGCTCAGGCTGCGACAAAACAATATTTAAACCAGCAAGCTGACATTAATACTATGCTTAAATCGGCTTCTCAGACTGTGTTGAGTACACAGCCAGAAGTACTAATTGGCTTAGAAAATGCGAGCCAACTAAAAGAGCTTAAAAGCTTCAATAGTAAAAAAGGTGAAGTAACTAAGCGTTTCCAACAAATGTATCAAGGGTTACCAGTGATCGGCGACTCAGTCATTTTAACCTTTGACGATGCCGGTGCGCTTAAAAAGGCTCATGGTGCTGCGGTGTATAACATCGCGGCTGATATCGGTTCAGTAAAACCCAAGTTGAATGCCAAAATGGCACTGAATCAGTTTGAAAAGCAGTCGCTTAGTGTAGACAAAAAGCTTAAAAAACATAATGAAAAATCTCGCCTTGCGATCTGGCTTGATAGTAATTCAACGGCACGTTTAGTCTATGAAGTCACTTTTGTTACGTATGGTGATGAACCTAAACGACCATATTTGATCATTGATGCAAACACAGGCGAAGTGTTAGAAAGCTTCAACAATTTGCAGCATGCCAATGCGACAGGCCCTGGTGGTAACCAAAAGACGGGTCGTTACCAGTACGGTACTGATTATGGCCATCTAGATGTGGCGCAGTCAGGCAATACTTGTACCATGACTAATGCGAATGTTAAGACAATCAACTTAAATCACGGTAGCAGTGGTTCGACTGCACATAGCTTTACATGTCCAGAAAATACAGTTAAAGAAATTAACGGTGCATACTCACCGCTAAACGACGCTCATTATTTTGGCAATGTAGTATTTAATATGTACAACGATTGGCTAGGTACTGCGCCATTGTCGTTCCAGCTTAAAATGCGTGTGCATTATAGCAACAATTATGAAAATGCGTTCTGGGATGGCAGTGCGATGACATTTGGTGATGGTGCCAATACATTCTATCCGTTGGTAAGTCTTGATGTATCTGCCCACGAAGTAAGTCATGGTTTTACAGAGCAAAACTCAGGTTTAGTATACCGTTATAAGTCAGGTGGTTTGAACGAAGCGTTTTCTGATATGGCAGGTGAAGCTGCTGAATTTTATATGAAAGGAAGCAATGACTGGTTGGTTGGCCAAGACATCTTCAAAGGCAGTGGCGCATTACGTTACATGAATGATCCAACGCAAGATGGTCGCTCAATCGATCATCAGTCTAACTATACGTCTAGCATGGATGTTCACTACACCTCTGGGGTGTTCAATAAAGCCTTTTACAATCTCGCAACTACGGCGGGTTGGGATACTAAAAAAGCCTTTATCGTAATGGCAAAGGCTAACCAAATGTATTGGACCGCGAATACTGACTGGGACTTAGCTGGTAACGGCGTGATGGATGCGGCATGTGACTTAGGTTATGAGCCAGGTGACGTACAAGCTGCGTTAGCTGCGGTTGGCGTTAACTCTAACTTAAGCACAGGTAGTAGCTGTGACACTAACCCACCTCCTCCAGGTGGCGATGAAGAGTTAATAAACGGTCAGCCTCGTACTGGGATCAGTGGCGCGGCAAAAGAGCAAATATTTTTTACCCTTGATGTGCCAGCTGATGCGACTAGCCTAAACTTCACCACTTCTGGTGGTAGTGGTGACGCGGACCTTTATGTGAAATTTGGTTCTCGTCCGACGCTTAACACCTATGACTGTAATAGCACAACGTCTACAAGCAACGAAAGCTGCGACATTAGTAACATTCAAGCTGGCAAGTACTACGTGATGGTCGAAGCGTGGAATCAGATTTCGGGCGTAACGTTAACTGGTACATATAGCTCAACGGGTGGAACTCAACCAATTGACCGCACAGAGTCAAATATCAGCGTGGCGTCTGGCGGTTGGACACGTTTCACGCAAGATCTAAATGCTAGCTACGGCAACCTTGAAGTGAGCATTTCAGGTGGTTCTGGTGATGCGGATCTATACGTAAACTATGGTTCTCAATCAACAACGTCGAGCTATCAGTGTCGCCCTTATAAAAACGGTAACAACGAGACTTGTACGATTGCAAACCCACAACAAGGTACTTGGTATATTGATTTACGTGGCTATAGCGCAGCAAGCGGTGTAACACTGAATATCAAAGCGAACTAAGTAACAGTTTATAGGGAGCGCAAGCTCCCTTGTTGTTAGGGCCTAAATAAAATCAGAAATTTACCTCATTTGAATAATCCTTTTATTTTGCTCAGCGCTTAAATCATGTTGTTATTCAAATGGGTTGAGGATACAACAATGAAATTAACTACATCTATGCTACTGAGCATTGCCTGTTTGAGTGGCTTTTCTGAAGCGTCTGAAGAGGTTTGGGTGACGATGGATGCGAAGTCTAGTCAGCATTTCCAAGTTCATAATTCTATTCGTGGTACTCACTTCGAGCAGTTTTCTTTACCAAACAGTGAAGTCAAAGCGCTAAAAGTACCTGCAAACTTACATTCACACCTGAGTGCATTTATGCATGACGAATATCACCGCTGTGGTGGCTTTGTCGCCCATGACTCCTTAGAGCAGGCGCAAAATTATCTTGCACAGTTAGAAAGCATAAACCCAAGTGCAACGCTAGTTAACTACAGCATTGATAACCCCACACGGGTTAACAGCTTAATCTCAAAAGTCAGTACGGTGAACTTAGACAGCAGTGTCAACTCGCTAACCAGTTTTTATAACCGCTATTACACCTCACAAACAGGTATTGATGCCGCTGCATGGGTCAAGCAAACATGGAGCGACATTGCAGCAAGTCGCTCAGATATTAGTGTTGAATATTTTAGCCATTCTTGGGCTCAGCCTTCAGTGATTGTCACCATTCCGGGCAGCGAACTGAGTGATGAAATCGTTATTATCGGCGGGCATCTTGATTCAATTAACCAATCTAACTCAAGTGGGCTTGCGCCGGGGGCGGATGATAATGCCTCTGGGATAGCTGTGCTTACCGAAGCGCTAAGCGCTATTGTTGAAGATGGGTATCAGCCTCAGCGGACAATCCAAATCATGGGTTTTGCGGCAGAAGAAGTTGGGCTTCGAGGTTCTAAAGCTATCGCGCAGTCGTACAGTTCTCAGGGAAAAAACGTAGTCGGTATGACACAATTTGATATGACTGGCCGCAATGGCAGTAGTGCGGATATTGTGATGATGACAGACTATACAAACAGTGCACAGAACCAGTTCTTAGGCCAATTAATTGAAACTTATTTGCCAAACCTAAGCTATGCCTATGACCAATGCGGCTATGGTTGCTCCGATCATGCATCTTGGTATCAGCAAGGGTTCCCAGCTTCTATGCCATTTGAATCAAGAATGTCTGAGATCAATAGAAAAATTCATACCACCAACGATACTGAATTTGATTCAACACATGCACAAAAATTTGCAAAACTCGCGCTGGCTTTTGTTGCTGAGCTTGGTAAGAATGCAGGTGATACACCTCCGCCACCGCCAAACAATGAGCTTGAAAATGGCGTGGCTAAAACGGGGATTTCTGGCGCTTCTAAAAGCCAACAGTTTTTCACCATGGAAGTCCCACAAGGTGCAACTAATTTAACTTTTACCACGTCAGGTGGTAATGGTGATGCGGATCTCTACGTTCGCTATGGCTCCAAACCTACTTTGGATACTCATGACTGCAAGAGCACTAACTCCTCTAGTAACGAGCAATGCAATATTTCCGCTGTGCAAACTGGCACGTATTACGTGATGGTTGAGGCATGGAATGCGATTTCGGGAGTTAGTTTGGTAGGGCAGTACGATACCTCGAGTGGCAATACGCCTATTGATGAAACCATTAGTAGTATTTCTATTGCCAGCGGAGAGTGGCAGTATTTTAGTCAAGTACTTGCCGCGGGATACCAAACCCTGACAATTACGACGTCGGGAGGCACGGGAGATGCGGATCTTTATGTTAATTTTGGCACGCAACCTAATACCAACACCTACCAATGTCGGCCATACAAAAATGGCAATAATGAGGTATGTACAATTTCCAATCCTCAGGCAGGCACTTGGCATATCGGCCTGCAAGGTTACCAAGCAGCGAGCAATGTAACATTAAATATTAGCGCGAATTAATACGCGTTTAAAGTCAAGACCAGAGATAAAACCTTGTTTATCTCTGGTCTTAGCGCTTAGTGATACATTGATTTAAAGAGATTTGATTTAATTGATATTCTGCTTCTGATAGACTCAATGAGTTCAATTAGGAGTTGCGTGTGTCACATAAGTTCTCAGTTAAGATATTAATTTATCTTTTATTATTATTTTGTGGGCTGTGGGCAAGCTACTTGTTCAATGTGGCACAGGATGAAGAAAATGTCCTTGCTCAGACTAAAACCAATCTAGAAAAACTCAATAGCTATATCCAGACCGAATTTACTCGTTATCAAGCTATCCAAACGCAATTGAGCCTAAGCACGTTGGTGCAATCAGGCTTACAGCGAGCAAGCGCTATAAACTCCAATGAACTGGACAGATACCTACAGGACATTCAAATATCCAGTGGTGCGTCAGATGTTTACTTGCTAGACCTCAGTGGAACTGTGATTGCGAGCAGCAACTGGTATTTGCCGCATAGCTATAAAGGCAGTAACTTTGCTTTTCGCCCCTATTTTTACGAAACAATCGAGGGCAATGAGCATGTCTCTTTTGCACTCGGTTTACGTTCTAAAACCCGTGGCTTCTATTTTGCTAAATCGGTCTACAAAGGCGGATCGCTTGTGGGTGTGGTGGTGATGAAAGTTAACGCCAGTAAATTTGAATCAGATAAAGCCCAGCTTGATACGGGAACTGATAGCCATTTCTTAATTGTGGATGACAATCATATTGTACTGGCATCTGATGTTGAGCAGTGGCGGTTAGCCTCGTTAGGGGAATTGTCCCCTACAAAGCGCAAAGAAATTGAATCCTCAAGGCAGTTTGAAAACGAATCTCTGTTTTCGATTGATTGGCGCGTACTTTCACCAACCAGAGTGAAAACGTCACCTCATGGCAGCGACGCGCTGATGCAAAAGAGGCCGCTTAACAAGCAATACACACTTTATCTGCTACATGAAGTTGCGCCTATCAAAGCGGCACAGTGGCCGCGGCTTGGGGTAACCGCACTGGTATTGATCTTACTCTTTGTTGTTGTCGAGTACACGTTGAGCAAACTGACTGGATACCGACAACTACTTTTCAGCCAGCGGAGTCTAGAGGCTGAGGTTGCCAGCCGCAAGCAAGCGCTCGAGCAGGCCCAAGATGCACTGATTCGCGCTGCTAAGTTGGCAACCATAGGGCAGCTAAGCGCCAGTATTAACCATGAAATCAATCAACCACTTAGTGCCATGAGTGCCTATGTTGCCAGCGCTAAACGGTTGGCTCAAAAGGGAGATGTGAGTAAAGTAGTCGAAAACATGGTACTGATCCAATCTTTAATCACTCGGGTGCATAAAATCGTGGCGCAGCTAAAGTCTTTTAGCCAGCATCATGATAATAAAATGCTGGTGGCCAACCTTAAACACTCAGTAGATAACGCCTTGGTTATAGTTGGACCTGAACTCAAACGCTACGGTGTAGCAATTCAAAGTGAGGGGCTTGCGTGCGATATCTGGGTTGACCCATTTAAGTTTGAGCAAGTTTTGGTGAATATTTTGAGTAACGCGTGCCAAGCCATTGTTGAGCAAGATAACAAGTGTATTTATATTCGAGCTGTGGAGCATGAAGGCAAGATCCAGTTGTCTATTATTGACTCAGGCGAAGGGATTAAGCAGCATGCATTATCCAACATATTTGAACCGTTCTACACCACTAAATCAGGTAATGGCTTGGGCTTAGGGCTATCCATTTCAAAGCAGATCATTGAGTCATTTCATGGCAAACTCAGTGCCCATAATCATCCGCAAGGTGGTGCCGAGTTTTTAATTAGTTTACACACAAAGAATCCGCAACATGATTGAAGAGAAAACACTGTTAATCATCGATGATGAACAAAGTATACGAGATGCACTAAAACAACTATTCGAAATAGAAGGGTACTCAGTGCAATGTTTCTCCAGTGCAGCGCCTGCACTAAAAAAACTTTCTCGCCAGTTTCAAGGCGTTGTGCTTTGTGACATCAACATGCCCGAGATCAATGGTATTCAATTTTTAGAGCAGGTAATGCAGTTTGATTCTGAGTTACCTGTGGTATTTCTGACCGGCTTTGCGGATGTTGAAGTGGCGGTAAAAGCCATTCAAAAAGGGGCTTACGACTTTTTTGAAAAGCCTGTGTCAGAGCCGCTACTTGATTGCATAGAAAGGGCGCTTGATAAACGCCGGTTGGTGATGGAAAACCGAGAACTCAAAGCGCAGGTCAAGAAAAAGTCCGCGCCGGGCGTGCGGATCTTAGGTGAGACAAAACAAATGCAGCAAATGTTACATTTGCTTGATGCCGTAATTGATACCCCAGCTGACGTACTGATTGAAGGTGAGACCGGTACGGGAAAGGAGTTGGTGGCGCGATACTTACATGACCATAGCGAGCGATCAAATCATAACTTCGTCGCTATCAATTGCGGTGCCATTCCAGAAGAGTTAATTGAAAGTGAATTATTTGGTGCCAAAAGTGGTGCATTTACGGGGGCCAAAGAGTCTCGCGAGGGGAAGTTTTCTTTTGCCCAAGGCGGCACGGTTTTTTTGGATGAAATCGAAGCCATGTCTGCGGCTTTACAAGTGAAGCTGCTGCGCGTTTTAGAAGAAAGAAGTGTGACGCCTGTTGGCAGCAACACAGCGATAGCACTGGACATCAGGGTGGTTGCAGCGACAAAAGTGGATTTACAAACCTTAGTCGCGCAAGGTAAATTCCGCTCGGATTTATTTTATCGTCTTAACCTCGTCAAAGTAATGATCCCATCACTTCGTTCCAGAAAAGCTGATATTCCGCTTCTATATAAACACTTTAGCTCCATTGCCGCTACTCGCTTTCATAAACCTATGCAGCCAATTAGCCCTGAATTAGAGGCGCAGCTACTGGCGCAAGACTGGCCTGGAAACGTGCGAGAGCTGAGAAACCACGCCGAGCGCCACATTTTACTCGGTGGTGCGATGACTGCGAATAACAACATCCAAAGCAATTTGTCTGATGAAACGTTGAGTTTGGCTGAGAAGGTAAGCTACTACGAGCAATCGTTAATTGAAGAAGCGCTGGCGCAAAGCCAAGGCAGTATTAAAGATGCGATGAATTTGCTAAAAGTGCCGAGAAAAACCTTGTACGACAAGATGAGCAAGTATGGATTAAATCGCACTATGTTCACCAATGATGATGGGTGAGTTTAGTGACACTATATAGATTTAAGTGTGTGGAAAGCCGCACACTTTAGCTGGTGTTAATCTTTTGTTTTAATTTATATATCTGATTTATATAAAAAAATAAACTCTGGTCTCAGAATTGCGTTGTCTTTAGCGATAATAATCAAAAAATGAGACAAGTTATGACAGCAAGTAAATCTTTAGTGGCGGTGGCAGTTGCCAGTGCAACGTTATCAGCCTCTGCGCTAGCCGCAGACTACAGCATTTATGGTAAAGCAGAAGTTCAAATTGCCAACACCGACAAAGGGGTGATGCGCTATACCAAAGAGGGCACACAAATTGACGCGCCATTTTCAAGAATTGGTGTAAAAGGTACTCACGGCTTATCAAGCGATCTAAAACTCGTCTACAAATATGAAGTACAAGTTAAAGGTTTTGAACACGACGATACCACCGAGCCATTTTCAGCAAGGAATACCTATGTTGGCCTTGAAGGTAAATTTGGTACAGTTTTAGTGGGCAGGAACGACACGCGTTTTAAGTTCAGTGAAGGTAAAATCGATCAATTCAACGAAACCCAAAGTGATATTGCCCAAGTGCTAGCAGGCCAAGACAGAGTTGGTGATTCAATTACCTATTCTTCACCTAAATGGAACGACTTTTCTTTTTCTCTGACCTACACACCTAAAGACGACGCGAGCAACGATGAAACCGGATTTGCAGCAACCGCAATTTATGGTGACCGAGCATTAAAAAGTAAAGATTACTATGTTGCCTTAAGCCATACAGACAGTATTGGTAATTTAGTTGCTACACGTATCGCAGTGGCTTATAAGTGGCAAAAGCTACAACTTGGAGCCATTATCCAAGACAGCGAAAATCTAGCGAAAGACAAATCAGGAAATGGTTATGTACTAAGTGCAAGTTATCAACTCGACGATAATTGGCGTCCGAAACTACAGTTTGCCAAGGACTCAAGCGGATTACGTCACAGCGAAGATGCAACTCAGTGGACGCTAGGTACAGACTATATTTTTGATAAACAAACTAACTTATATGTGATGGCAACGCAGCTCGATCTTGAAACGCAAGACGATACTAGCATCGCAGTTGGCTTAAAATACAAGTTTTAAAGGCTCAAGATAATGACAGAAGAGAATAAAAAAACGATAAAAACGCAGCTGTTTCTGTGGCTTGGTCCCTTGGTAATGTTACTGATCTGTTTGGTTGAACCACCATCTGGCATGTCGGTTGAGGCATGGAGAACCGCCGGCTTAGCGTTTTGGCTAGCCTCTTGGTGGATAACTGAAGCAGTGCCTATTCCGGCAGCCTCTTTATTACCCTTGGTTATTTCGCCTTTGGTCGGCATTGCTTCTATTAAAGCGGTCGCCGCGCCGTTTGCGCACCCTTTGATTTATCTATTCCTTGGTGGGTTTTTGCTCTCGATTGCCATGGAAAGGTGGGGGCTGCATAAACGTATCGCGCTGAATACGATGTTGTTCGCAGGCACTAAACCGAGCATACAGATCTTGGCGATGATGGGCGTGACAGCATTTTTATCTATGTGGATGTCGAATACGGCAACGGCGGTCATGATGTTACCGATTGCGCTCTCGGTTATTCACTTGGTGAAAGAGCAAGGGGGAGATAGCCAGAGCTTTGCTAAAGCGCTATTACTTTCTATCGCTTATGGTGCAAGCATTGGCGGCATTGCAACCTTAATCGGTACGCCGCCAAATGCGTTAATGGCTGCGTATTTATCAGACAGTTATCAAATTGAGATTGGTTTTGCCACTTGGATGATGATTGGTGTGCCTCTGTCTTTGGTGATGCTGGCATTTGCTTGGTTCTGGTTGACCAAAGTGACTTACAAGGTCGATAAAGAAGAAATTAATGTTGATACCAAGTCGTTATTTACGTCCCAATTAACAGCACTCGGTGAAATGTCTCGTGCGGAGAAAGGGGTTTTTGCGGTATTTATTTTAGCGGCAGTGTGTTGGATCTTTAGACCGCTAATTGGTGATGTTACGGGTCTTAAATTGTCAGATACTGGCATTGCAATTGCGGCTGCACTGTTACTCTTTGTTCTTCCAGCCAAGTCGGGAAGTGACGAACGTATTTTAGATTGGGAAAGCGCAGCTAAGGTACCTTGGGGTATCTTGCTATTATTTGGCGGTGGTTTATCACTGGCGGCGCAAATCAAATCGTCAGGACTTGCCGATTACATCGCTAACTTACTCGCGGGCGCGGATGCCATGGGCTTGGTACTTGGTGTGCTAGTTGTTGCTGCGCTTATTACGTTCTTAACGGAAATTACCAGTAATACCGCAACGGCAGCAGGATTTTTACCTTTACTTGGTCCAGTCGCTGAATCAATCACAGGTTCACCTTTAGCTTGGGTTATCCCAGCTGCAATCGCGGCCAGTTGTGCCTTTATGATGCCCGTTGCAACACCACCAAATGCCATCGTATTTGGCTCGGGTGAGATTAAAATTAAAGACATGATAAGAGCTGGATTTGTTTTAAACTTAGTCGCGATAGGGCTAATTACAATTGTTACCTTGACTTTGGCAAGGAGCATACTAGGGTTTTAAAGTTGCCATTCTCCACAGGCTGTGTCCATCGAAGGGCAACTCGGTCATACGCAGCCTGTCTCTATAGTAATACCTAGTTTTTTGAAGATAGACCCGTTGTTTTTTCCTTGCTATATTCGAATTAGACATTAGCAGGACCTGATAATGATTGAAGATAATACCAGCACCCTAATCGCCACATTTACCCAGTTAAAAAGTCGCTTTAACCAAGACCCTTACCCTGCGCCAGACAAGCGTTTGCGTCTTTTAGCTGAAATAAAAACACGTATGTTGCAGCGGCAAGAGCAATTAGTCGAGGCGGCAGATCAGGATTTTGGTACTCGGAGTCGATTCGATACCGTGATTGCAGATATCATGCCTTGCATCAATTCGATTGATTATATCGCGAAGCACCTGCGCAAATGGAGCAAAGTGCAGCATCGTTCACCCGGTGCGCAGTGGCTACCATCTAAGGCAAAAATTGAGATTGTGCCAAAAGGAGTCGTGGGCGTGATAGCCCCGTGGAATTATCCAATTCAGTTGGCGATTGTTCCCGTGATTACCGCCCTCGCTGCTGGAAACAAAGTCATGCTTAAGTTAAGCGAATTCACTCCTAAGGTGAATGCGGTGATAAGAGCCATCTTTAAAGGATTGGACAATGAAGTGTGCGTCATTGAAGGCGGGCCTGATATTGCATCAACGTTTACTGAGCAGCCATTCGATCACTTGCTATTTACAGGCTCAACGCCAGTTGGCAAAAAGGTGATGGCGGCTGCGGCTAAAAATCTCACGCCGGTCACCTTAGAGTTAGGGGGGAAATCACCGGTTATAGTGCTTGATGACGCTGATATCAGCGGCGCTGCGATGAGCGTGTTAATGGGTAAGCTCTCAAATTCAGGTCAAATCTGTGTTGCACCAGATTATGTATTAGTGCACGAAGAAAAATATGACGTATTTATTACTGAGCTAAAACAGCACTACGAAAAAACATATAAATCGAAAGTAGGTGTAAAAAACCAAACTTCAATTATTAACAACAGACAATTTCAGCGCTTAAATGACATTATTACTGATGCCAGAAGTAAAGGCGCGAATGTGTGGCAAGCTGAGACCGCACGCGACAATCGTCAGCTCCCTCTGCATATCATTACTCAGGTCAACAGAAGTATGAGGGTGATGCAAGAGGAGCTATTCGGAACGATTTTGCCCATTCTAAAAATATCCAACTTAAATGATGCAATGAGCCACATTAGAGACGACACCACACCACTTGCGAGCTATTTGTTTACGCAATCTCAGGGCGCCATAAATAAAGTGTCAAAGGAGCTCGCAACGGGTACTTTAGCTATCAACGAAACCATAGTGCAGGTGGCAGTTGAGTCTTTACCCTTTGGTGGCCTAGGTCACTCTGGTATGGGTCAATATCATGGCGAAGAAGGCTTTTATACCTTTAGCCATAAAAAGCCTATACTCCAGTCTAATAACACCAAATGGCGCAACAAGATGCTGCTTAGCCATTCAAAGCTACTTACAAAGCCATTAGAGTGGCTCTTTTTGAGGAAAAAGTAGTATCGAGCTATTTAGATGCTGCTATATTCTTGCTTTAGTTAGGTTTAAAGCTAACATGGCTCTAAAGTTAGGTTCGTGATTAGCTGCACCCCTTGAACTTCCTGTGTACAACTAATTTACAGATTTAAAAAGAAAACTTTTAATGAGGAATTGTAGGCTGAGCTGACACAAAACTGGGGCTATTAATGCTCGTTGTCTTCGCTATCTAATTTCTCACTTTCTTGCTGGGCTGCGATTTTCTCACGCTCTGCTTTTGAGATGTAGCGCGGTTTGTTGCTTTTGTGGAGCTTAGCATTAGCACGCTTGTCTTTTTTCTTTAGGGTTTCGTAAATTTTCTTTTTGCGGTTCATTTTCAAAGACCATTATGAATGAAGTGCTAGTTTACCTTAGTGTTAGCAGGTTCAACAATGATAAAAAGATAAGCTAATATCGACGGAAATAAAAAATGGAATATACGTTAGTGAAAACCGCGACCTATAAAGGGTTAATCAAGGAGGTTAATGAACTAATAAAACAAGGCTGGATCTCTCAAGGAGGAGTCATGGAAGATCAAAATGGTAGATGTCTACAGGCAATGATTAATACCAATTGAATTAATTCTCTAATCAATTTGAAGGGTGAAATAGCATAAAGGCCTCTTATGAGGCCTTAGTTACTCCAGTCGTTTGTTAAAATAAACTTACGCTAGTTTGTAAGAGTTGATGCGACCAT
>NZ_PNDS01000158.1 GCF_005886535.1 Pseudoalteromonas sp. S2755 | reverse complement strand
TTGCTTCTATATATTATCGAGAAATGGAACAAAAGCTCGCCGCGTGAAGCGGCTCCTACCAGAGGTTATATATTACGTGTAGGAGCGATTTTACATCGCCATAGGTACATCACCGCAACTACAAAAAGTTGCGTTCAAATCGCTTAAGCACTTTGGGCTTTACCTTTGCAGCGGTGAGTATCAGCATAATAAAAGCGATAATAAACCAGACGGGGCGATTACCATGCTCTGCATACCAGCTCACTCCACTAATTAGTTTTACATCACTTTTCAGTATATTGGCTTCGAATTGTGGAATGGCATGCTGAACTTTGCTAAGTGGATCGTAAACACCAGTGATACCATTATTCGTTACTCGAATTAATGGGCGCTGTAATTCTAAGGCACGCATCCGAGCGATCTGCATATGCTGATGCGGGCCGTGGGAATCTCCAAACCAGGCGTCGTTACTCACAGTAAAAAGAATATCTGACTCAGAGGTAAAGTTACCTCTGACAAGCTCGCTAAACGCGATTTCGTAGCAAATAGCGGGTAACACATGCAAACCGTTCGCAAGTAGGTTTGGTTGTACCGCATCACCTCGAGTAAATGACGACATCGCTAAGTTAAAAAGAGGCGCTATAGGGCGCAATAGGTTTTCGAACGGCACAAACTCACCAATAGGCAACAATTGGTGCTTCTGGTAGCGGTTTTTGTGCAGGTAGTGATATTGCCCTTCGCTGTCTTCTTTTTCTTTTTTACCAAGTGTGATCAGCGTGTTGTACGCGGTTCTGGTATCAAACTGATAATCGGGAATGCCCGTTATTAGTGCAGTGCCATTAAATGCGGCGGCTTTGTCCAGCCCTTCTAAAAATGGGTAGGCGATATCTTCAAATTCAGGAATAGCGGCTTCCGGCCACACCACTAAATCAACGCCTTGCCAGTTAGGTCTGGTCATATCTCGATATTTAGACATGGTCGGCCAAAACTGCTCAGGCTCCCAGCGCAGACTCTGCTTGATATTACCTTGTACAAGCAAAGTGGTGATTTCATCTCCAGAGTATTTCAATGGACCTTGAATGACAGGCACACTGTATAGACCTGCAATGCCAGCGAAGCAGGCTATAGCGAGATAAATCGCACGTTGTTTAAGTAGATAGTAAAGGCTTGTTGTCGCTAAAATAACTAGTAATGTTAAGCCAAATTCACCGATCCAAGGGGCTAAGCTGCTCAATGGAGAGTCAGTTAACGTGTAACCAAAACTAAGCCAAGGGAAGCCTGTGAGCATGTGGCCTCGTAGCCACTCGGTAATGGCAAAACCCGCAACAAGTGCTAGCACCCGTTGCCATGGGGTGCGAGAAAAGTAGCTGGCAAAAGCAAATGCCAATGTCGGGTAGATGGCAAGATAAGCACATAGCAATGCCATCAACAGCACCGAGACAGGTAAGGGTAAACCACCAAATTCAGCGATAGAGACATGCACCCAGCTTATGCCAAGTGCAAACCAGCCAAAGCCAAATAAAAAGCCATATTTAGCCGCGAGTTTTGGGGTAGGTTTATCGGTAAGCCAAGCCGCTATAATCAAGCTAATAAAAGCGATAGGCCAGAAACCAAAAGGGGAATAAGCAAAAGTAAGTGCACAGCCAGAAATGAGTGCCAGCCATGCAAACTTATCTTTTGCGAGGTTACTCAGGTTAGATACTAGAGTCTTCAACATGTTCAGATTTAGGTACACTTACTTGAATTTGTAAGATCCTCCGGTTATCGGAGTTAGTTACCTTAAACTGAAGGGGATCTATGTCTATAGTTTCACCACGGCTTGGCATATGGCCAAATGCATGAAGAATAATACCGCCAATGGTATCTGCTTCTTGGGTGTCGTAGTTGGTTTTGAAGAATTCGTTGAATTCATCCAAGGGCGTGAGTGCTTGCACAGTATAAACATGTTTAGAGAGCTGACGAATATCTTGTTGTTCTTCGTCGTCATCATGTTCATCTTCGATTTCACCAACAATGGTTTCGAGAATATCTTCGATAGTAACCAGTCCAGATACACCGCCATATTCATCAATCACGATAGCCATATGGTAACGTTTTTGACGGAATTCGTTGAGCAGAGTATCGACACGCTTACTTTCAGGCACGACCACTGCGGGACGAAGGTATTCGCGGATACTTGGCAAATCGCTCTCTTCACGCAAAATCAAAGGTAAGAGATCTTTGGCAAGTAAGATGCCTTCTACATGGTCTTTGTCTTCACAAATCACAGGAAAACGCGAGTGTGAAGATTCTACCATCATAGGGAGTTGAGCACTGAGCGGCTCATCTACATCAAGTGTAATCATTTGCGAACGTGGGATCATGATGTCACGTACTTTCAGCTCTGAAACGCTGAGTACACCTTCCATCATGTCTTTGGTTTCTGGGTCAATCAGCTGGCGCTCTTGCGCATCAGCGATGACTTCAGCCAGTTCTTCTTTATTTTGGGGTTCCCCTTGCAGCATCTGTGTGATGCGTCCCAGCCAGGTCTTGCTAGAAGAACCCTGACTACTTTGCGAGTTATCGTCGCTCATTAGTTGTGTCTGCTCCGTTAATTTAACAATCGTCTCTGTAAGGATCTGCGATATTCAAAGAAGCGAGAATTTGCTTCTCTATTGTTTCCATTTCTACCGCGTCTTGTTCATTTATATGGTCAAATCCAAGTAAATGCAAGCAACCATGGATAACCATATGGGCGAAGTGGTCATGAAAGGTCTTTTCTTGCTCTATGGATTCTTGGTATACCACTTGGGGACAGATAACTAAATCACCAATAAGTGGCAACTCAATTCCCGGTGGAGCATCAAATGGGAAAGACAACACATTGGTTGGCTTGTCTTTGCCTCTGTACTGGCTATTGAGCTCTTGGCTTTCGTGCTCGTCAGCGATGCGAATTGTTAATTCTGCTTCTTCGCGAAATTGCGTTAATGCATGTTCTGCCCATAATTGGAATTGTGCTTCGGAAGGCAAGTTGTCAAATTCACAAGCCAATTGCAAATCTAGCATTAAGTCCATGGTTTATTCCTCAGAAGGTTGCTGTTTCGCTTGATGCTTCTCAGCTTTAGCAAGACGCTCTTGTTCTTCTTTCTTCTCGTATGCTTCGACGATACGAGCAACCACAGGGTGTCTAACTACATCGTGAGATTTAAAGAAGTTAAATGAAATTTCTTCTACATCATTGAGCACTTCTATTGCATGGCGAAGTCCAGAGCGCGCACCGCGAGGCAAATCGATTTGGGTGATATCACCGGTGATCACCGCTTTTGAATTAAAGCCAATCCGCGTTAGGAACATCTTCATTTGTTCAGTCGTGGTATTTTGGCTCTCGTCCAAGATAATAAACGCGTCATTGAGTGTTCGACCACGCATATATGCCAAAGGTGCAACCTCGATGACATTTTTTTCGATTAAGCGCTCAACTTTTTCAAAACCAAGCATCTCGAATAGGGCATCATAAAGAGGACGAAGGTAAGGGTCGATTTTTTGTGTTAAATCACCCGGTAAGAAACCCAGCTTTTCACCAGCTTCAACCGCTGGACGAGTGAGGAGGATGCGACGGATCTCTTGGCGTTCTAGCGCATCAACCGCTGCTGCAACAGCAAGGTAGGTTTTACCAGTACCAGCAGGACCAACACCAAAGGTAATATCGTGAGTTAAGATATTAGCAACATATTGGCTCTGATTTGGATTACGAGGCTTAACCACACCGCGACGAGTTTTAATATAGACTTCTTTGTCCCATACGGTTGGGGCGTCTTGTTCGAGTACGTTCGCTTCTGTGATGGCCAGATGAACCTGATCTGGTTCAATTTCTGTCATTTTTCCTTTCACAGGCTGAGTATCAACATATAGAGATTTTAGAATATCCACAGCTGCTTTTGCCGTTACCGCTTGTCCGGTCACTTTAAACCAATTGTCACGGTGCGCGATTTCAACTCCAAGGCGACGTTCTATTTGTTTTAGATTTTCGTCGAACGGACCACATAGTGAAGAAAGGCGGTGATTATCTGCGGGTTCTAAGTAAATTTCTATATTCTTTATCTGATTACTCAAAATGTCTTCCTATAAAAATGACGCTAGCCGAAGCTAGCGCACAATGTAAAAATGCTAGGGGGTAAAAGTACCAACACCTAATTCATTAATTTCAGGTTCTTGTGGTGCTTTATTTAAGATATCCGACGGTTTTACGTCACGACGTAAATCCATTTCTGCTTCAGTACGGATAAGTTCACCACGTAACGAGTTTGGTAACGCCTCAGTAATACGTACGTCGACGAATTGGCCGATCACTGAGTGTGGGCCTTCGAAGTTTACAACGCGGTTATTTTCGGTTCTACCACGCAGTTCCATTGGGTTTTTCTTCGATGGGCCCTCAACCAAAATACGCTGCTCGGTACCGTGCATCTTGCGGCTGATATCCTGCGCCATTTGGTTGATACGGTTCTGTAGAAGATACAGGCGTTCTTTCTTTTCTGATTCTGCAACATCATCAGGTAAGTCGGCTGCTGGCGTGCCTGGTCGCGCTGAATAGATGAAACTAAAGCTCATATCAAAACCGATATCATTAATCAGGTTCATCGTTGCTTCAAAGTCTGCGTTTGATTCGCCTGGGAAGCCAATGATGAAATCTGAAGACATGCTTAGGTTAGGACGGATCTTACGTAGCTTGCGGATTGTTGATTTGTACTCAAGCGCAGTATGACCGCGTTTCATTAGGTTTAGAATACGGTCTGAACCACTTTGCACTGGTAGGTGTAAATGATCTACAAGCTCTGGCACATCCGCATAGGCTTCGATGATATCTGGTGTAAATTCAACAGGGTGAGATGTTGTATAACGAATACGGTCAATACCGTCAATTGCTGCAACGTAGCGAATTAAGTCAGAGAAGTAACAAATTTCACCATCGTGCATTTCACCTCGGTAAGCATTTACGTTCTGGCCAAGCAAGTTCACTTCACGTACACCTTGCTCCGCAAGCTGAGCAACTTCAAGGATCACATCATCTAAAGGTCGGCTTACTTCTTCGCCACGCGTGTATGGTACAACACAGAAAGTACAGTACTTAGAGCAACCTTCCATAATCGAAACAAATGCACTCGGGCCTTCAGCCTTTGGCTCAGGGAGGCGGTCAAACTTTTCGATTTCAGGGAATGAAATATCGACAACAGAGCCTTCTTTGCTTTGCACCTGTTTGATCATCTCTGGTAGACGGTGCAATGTTTGTGGCCCAAACACGATATCAACAAATGGCGCACGCTGGCGAATGGTGTCGCCTTCTTGTGATGCTACGCAGCCACCAACACCAATAACAAGATCAGGGTTTGTGTCTTTTAGTAGTTTCCAACGACCAAGTTGGTGGAATACTTTTTCCTGTGCTTTCTCACGAATCGAGCAAGTATTGAGTAGGATCACATCAGCTTGCTCAGCTTCTTCTGTAAGCTGATAGCCATTTGTTGAATCCAAAAGATCCGCCATTTTCTGGGAGTCGTACTCGTTCATCTGACAACCCCAGGTTTTAATATGCAGTTTTTTACTCATTTAAATATTGCCTCGTTTACAACTCGGTGTTTAGCACTACGCGTTTCTCGTGCAGGCGATGCTGAATTGATATCATTATGCCTAAAGGACGCGTATTTTATATGACCTATCTTGTCTAGCCAAGTATAGATTTTAACTTTCAAAATGTGGATCAATACAGAGTGTTTTAAGCAAACATCTGTTTTTATATGCGTTACAATGCGTACAGACTCAATTAAGTGGAATATGGCATGAAAAACAAGGCTCTGATAGTCGGTGGTGGCATGGTTGGTGCGGCGTGTGCCGTTAAGCTAGCGAAGCAAGGTGTTGATGTAACCATTATTGAACATTCTCCCATCTCACCAGGTGCAATACTCTCAAGTGATAAGGTAGATATTCGCGTTTCTGCAATCAATCGCTTTTCCGAGCAGTTACTAGATGAGCTCGGTGCTATGCCTGTGTTAAGAAACACCAGAGCCGCGGTTTACAAGCAGCTAGAAGCCTATGAGGATAAGCCAGGACAATTAGTATTTGATTGTGAAGCGCTAAACGCCTCGCACTTAGGCCACTTAATTGAGAATAACCTTATTCAAGCTGCTTTGTGGCAGCAGTTCAAGGAATTTGATATCAAGGTGGTTTCACCAGAGGGGATCCCAAAGCGCATTATTCATAATGATGATTCTGTGACGATTGAGTATCAAGCTGCATCTTTTACCGCCGATTTATTAATTGCAGCTGATGGAGGTCGCTCCATCGTCAGACAAATGAGTGGCATAGGCGTGACGGGCTGGCAATATGAGCAACATTGTATGGGGCTGCTGATTAAACTCGACGCACCGCAACAAGAAAAAACATGGCAGCAATTTAAGCCATCAGGTCCCATTGCCTTTTTACCTATGCAGTATCCGTATGCCAATCTGATTTGGTATGACAACGGCAATAAACTCAATTTACTTAAGCAACTAGATAAGCAGGCGCTAAAACAAGAAGTAAAAGCTGCATTTTTTGAGCTACCCGGTGACTTTGAGATTGAAGAAGTAGCGGTTTTTCCTTTAGCAAGGCAGCATGCCAACCAGTACGTGAGCGAACGAGTGGTATTAGTAGGAGATGCAGCTCATACCATTAATCCATTAGCAGGGCAGGGAGTAAACCTTGGCTTTAAAGACGTTGCGGCGCTTGCTGAAGCGATTGAGTCAAAAGAAGATATTGGTGACAGCAGCGCACTACATCATTACGAGTCAAAGCGTAGAAAAGACAACCTCTTGATGATGAGTATGATGGATGCGTGTTATTTTGGCTTTTCGAATCAAGTAACACCGTTAAAGCATTTGAGAAATCTGGCGCTGAATGTGGCGAATAAAGCTGGGCCGTTAAAAAAAGAAGTGCTTAAGCACGCCATGGGAGGAGTTGGTTTTTAGTCTTTGTTCTCTACACTGAGCGTGTTACACCAATTTACTTAATTAAGTGATCTTTTTGATGGAGCAAGTATTAGGATAAATTGGTATTACTGCACGCTTCATTATTTAGTGCCGAGATTATCTCATCAGTGTTAGCTTATCGACCACATACATCAATGTATTAATATCAAATTTTCCATCTAGCCTTAATAACCAATCACTGTTGGGCTGCAAAATGTAAGCAGTTTGAACTCCTGAAGGTCTGATAGAAGAAAAAATATGTTTTGCTCCGTGAGTAGCGGTAAACACATTTGCTTCGTCTATAACGCCAAGCTCAGCACTGACTTTCTGCATGTCTTCACTCTGTATATCAAACGTACCATTGAAAGCTCGTGTCATAAACTCAAGAGGTGTTAAATCATACTTGTTCGGTAGGCCAGCAAGTGCGGTAGCGCCAGTTATCCAGCTTAACGTTAGTTCAGAAGAGTTGTCGCTAATCACTACTGAGTAGGTATCGCTAGTAAAAGTTTGAAATGAAACTTTATTTGCCTGCTCCGAGGGCTGACAGTAGCTAAAGTGCTTGAGTGCTACTTCTATATGTGATGGAGAGCAAATTGAGCTAGCCCTTGCTTCTACAAAGCTAGGTATACCGAAAATGATTAATGAGAATAAAAGAAATAAAGACTTTAGCACTTTCTTTCCTAACATGAAGAAAGTTTAAAAGTAACATTATAAAAATGAGCTAGTAATGAATAGATAGGAAAGAGATTGTTACTAAATGGTGCGGAAAGAGAGACTTGAACTCTCACATCCGAAGATACTGGAACCTAAATCCAGCGCGTCTACCAATTCCGCCACTTCCGCACAGTAGATATTTATTTGTAGCTAACATCTCAAAAAGAGATGGCTGGAGTACCAGGATTTGAACCTGGGAATGGCGGGATCAAAACCCGCTGCCTTACCGCTTGGCGATACTCCAGCAATAGAGGTAAGTTCAAATCTTATTAAGACA